>JBJXEI010000230.1:0-12709 GCA_046154065.1 Polaromonas sp.
CTTTTTGCTTTTTTGCGTCGATGGGTTGCGGGATTTGCACCAGGATGAACTGGCGGTTGCCGCCATCTTCGGCGTTCAGGCGCATCACGGCTTCGGCGGTGGTACCGCTGCCTGCGAAGAAGTCGAGGATCAGGTCGTTCTTCGCAGTCGTAAGTTGTACCAGCTCCGACAAAACATCTGAATTCTTTGGAAAAGGAAAACAACCTTTTCCAATCAATGCTTCAACCTCCAATGTTGCCGAACGCCCGTCTCTGTAGAAGACCGAGGAAAAAGGTTCAGTATCTATTTCAGATAAGTAACTTTTTCGTGTGGGAATGGTCGTTTCATCTGCTCCAAAATGAATGCGTGGTGGATTTTGGTCAAGTGCCCAATTCGTTTTCTCCAAATCCCACCGCCAACCAGTAGAGGGTTTCTTGCAACTTAAGCCTGTTACTGGATGAAAAATATCATGTCGAGGTCGTGAGTCGCGTCCGTCGTCAGGACCCGCAAAATTATCTGCAAAATATAACCCTCTGTCGTCTGACCAGGCGTAGTGTTTATGTGCTTTTTCTGGGGAGTTGGGGGGTAATCCACGATACCAATTAACCATAGCCGAGCGGATGCGTTCATGGTCGTTGCTAAGTTGTATTTTGAGCTCAGCGTACTTTGCCAAAACTTTGTCAGCGCCATTTTTAGCTCGTCGCCAAATTCCGGCTTCTATGGCGCTCGTTTTTGACTGTGCGTAACACATTACATATTCATGCACTGTTGAAACTAGTTTGGAATCCCCTTTTTTAGAGCGTTGCCAAACTATATTCGCGACAAAGTTATCTGGCCCAAAAACCTCATCACACAACAACTTCAACTGCGCCTGCTCGTTGTCGTCAATCGAGATAAAAATCACGCCGTCGTCGCGCAGTAGATCCTTGGCCAGCAGCAGACGCGGGTACATGAACGACAACCAGCCGCTGTGCGTGCGCGCGCCGTAGATGTTTTTGATGTAGTCGATGTTGTCCGCCGTGTAGCCCAGCTGCGCCAGCACGTCGCTTTGTTTGCTTGAGAAGTCGTCGCGGTAGATGAAGGCGTCGCTCTGGGTGTTGTAGGGCGGGTCGATGTAGATGAGCTTGACTTGTCCAAAGTAGCTTTGACGCAGCAGGCGCAGGGCGTCCAGGTTGTCGCCCTTCATCAGAACATTGCCCGTGGAGTCCCAGTGCTTGCTTTGCTCGGGGTGGGGCTCCAGGATTTTCTGTACCGGCACAAATGCGCTGTGGTACGCCTCACGTTTGCCCACCCAACGCAGCTCAAAGCCGTCTTCTTCCACCTGCACGCCGGCCGGGTTGCTGGGGTCAATGGCCAGCTGCAACGCACTGGCGTTGATGCGAATGCGCCCGTCTGCGTCGGTTTCAATGGCTTGCGGAAAGTGCTGGCGCAGCACCTCGAGCTTGATCTGGTCGGGTGTGGGGGTGTTGAGGATGGGTTGCTGCATGTTGGCGTTGGTTTCTAGTTACTATTGTTTTGATAGCTGCCCAGGCAATGAATACGTAGGCAATCGGCACATTTGATTCATTTCCAGGCTTTTTTGGCCTGTTTTAGTCTTGTTGGGTGCCTGCGGGGGCTGTTGGGATTGTTTCCAACGCCAGCCAGTTCTCAACCCGCAAGCTTGGCACGCGTAAAAACTCGGCGTCGCCCGTGACCAGCGTGGCATTCATCGCCAGGGCGTGGGCGGCGATCAGGGCATCGTTGGGGCCGATGGGGGTGCCCATGGCTTCGAGCTGGGTGCGCAATTGGGCGTAGTGGGTGGCAACATCAGGGGTAAGCGGCAACACTTGGAGTTTGCTCATCTCAATGTCATACGCGGCGTGCAGCTTGTCAGAAGGTCTTTTAGTCAAGCCAAAAAGCAGCTCACACTGCACCACAACGCTGGTGCAAAAAGCGGTGACCTTGCCGCTTTGGATGGCCTGCCTGCTGCTGGCGGCTGCCCGGCTGGCCGGGCCCCGCATGAGGTCGCTGATGACGTTGGTGTCAAGCATGAAAAGGCCGGGTGGTGTGTCCAAACCCAGCCGCTCAGGCGGTTTTGACGCTCTCACAACACGATGTCGTCAAGTGGGAGCAGGCCCGCATCGACGTCAGGAAATTCGTCATCGCACGGGCCGAGTTTTGCAATTTCGTCGAGCGCCTGCAAAAACGCCTGAGGTGAGCCTCTCGGATATTGAGGTGTCACGGGCTCAATCACCAACGTGTTGCCGACCTGGCGCATCACCACCTCTTTGCCCGGCAGCTCAAACTCTTTGGGAATACGTACCGCTTGGTTGGCTCCATTGCGGAACAGGCTGACGGTGCGGGGCTTGGCCTCTGGCTGGGCCGTGACCGGATAGGGGGGAATTTGTTCAGCGACGTGGTGCATGGTGACGCTCCTTCAAAACGGAAGCTGAAAGTTTAGCCTATGCGTCGGCATATGTCTTGCGGTCGGCGGCGTGTCACTTGTTCAAGCGGTCACCACTTCCACCTTCGGCACGCCCAAACTCTTGAGCACATCCCGCACCATCTGCGCCCGGTCTTTGGGTTCGGGCAGTTCGCGCTCCACGCGTAGTTTGTCGTTGCCGGCCAGTTTGATGTGCCGATTTTTCTGGATCAAATGCATGATGGCCATGGCGTCGATCGGCGGGTCTTTCTTGAAGGTGATGTTGATGACGCCCGGGGCGGCGTCCACCTTGACCACGCCGTACGGCCGGGCAATCACGCGCAGGCGGTGCACGTCGATCAGCGTTTGGGCCTGCGGCGGCAGTTTGCCGAAGCGATCCACGATTTCTTCCAGCAGGTCGTCGATTTGCTCGGTCTTTTTGGCGGTGGCCAGCTTTTTGTAAAAACTCAGGCGCAGGTGCACGTCGCCGCAGTAGTCGGACGGCAGCAGGGCGGGGGCGTGCAGGTTGATCTCGGTCGTCACGCTCAGCGGGCTGAGCAGGTCGGGTTCGCGGCCCGCTTTCAAGGACTCCACCGCTTCGTGCAGCATCTCGTTGTAGAGCTGAAAGCCGATCTCCATCATGTTGCCGGACTGGTTTTCGCCCAGCACCTCGCCGGTGCCCCGGATTTCCAGGTCGTGCATGGCCAGGTAGAAACCGCTGCCCAACTCTTCCATCTGCTGAATCGCGTCCAGTCGTTGACTGGCTTGTTTCGTCAACCCTTCAATGTCCGGCACCATCAAATAGGCATAGGCCTGGTGGTGGCTGCGGCCCACGCGGCCGCGCAGCTGGTGCAGCTGGGCCAGGCCGAATTTGTCGGCCCGGGCCATGACGATGGTGTTGGCGCTTGGCACGTCAATGCCGGTTTCGATGATGGTGGAGCACAGCAGCACGTTGAAGCGCTGGGCCACAAAGTCTTTCATGACCTTTTCCAGCTCGCGCTCGGGCATCTGGCCGTGGGCCACGGCAATGCGGGCTTCGGGCAGGATTTCCTCCAACTTTTGCAGGCGGTTTTGAATCGTCTCGACCTCGTTGTGCAGGAAGTACACCTGCCCGCCGCGTTTGAGCTCACGCAGCACGGCTTCACGGATCACGCCGTTGCTTTCGCTGCGCACAAAGGTTTTGATGGCCAGGCGGCGCTGCGGGGCGGTGGCAATCACGCTCATGTCGCGCAGGCCTTCGAGGGCCATGCCCAGCGTGCGCGGGATGGGGGTGGCGGTCAGCGTCAGCACGTCCACTTCGGCGCGCATGGCTTTCATGGCCTCTTTATGGCGCACACCAAAGCGGTGTTCCTCGTCAATGATCAATAGGCCCAGGCGCTGAAACTGCACGTCCTTGCTGAGGAGTTTGTGCGTGCCGACCACGATGTCCACCGTGCCGTCGGCAATGCCCTTGATGGCGGCGGTGATTTCCTTGGCGGAGCGGAAGCGGCTCATTTCGGCCACGCGCACCGGCCACTTGGCAAAGCGGTCCACCAGCGTCTGGTAGTGCTGCTCGGCCAGCAGCGTGGTGGGGGCCAGCAGCGCGACCTGTTTGCCGCCGGTGATGGCAATGAAAGCGGCGCGCAGGGCCACTTCGGTTTTGCCAAAACCCACGTCACCACACACCAGCCGGTCCATCGGGCGCGGACTGATCATGTCCTGAATGACGGCGTGAATGGCCGCGTTCTGATCGGCGGTTTCGTCAAAACCAAAGTCGTTGGCGAAGGTTTCGTAGTCGCCTGGCGAATAACGGAAGGCGTGGCCTTCACGGGCGGCGCGCCGGGCGTAGATGTTCAGCAGTTCAGCGGCGGAGTCGCGGATCTGCTCGGCGGCCTTGCGTTTGGCCTTGTCCCACTGGCCGCCCCCGAGGCGGTGCAGCGGGGCTTCGTCGGCACTCACGCCGGTGTAACGGCTGATCAAATGCAGCTGGCTGACAGGCACGTACAACGTGGCGCTGTCGGCGTATTCCAGGTGCAAAAACTCCTGCAGGGCAGGGCTGCCGTCCTCGTTTTTGCTGATGCCGAGATCCATGTTGACCAGGCCCTTGTAGCGGCCAATGCCGTGCGCGCTGTGCACCACCGGGTCGCCCACGTTCAGCTCGGACAAGTCCTTGATCAGCGCTTCCACGTCGCTGACACGTTCCTGCTTTTTATTGCGGCGGCGAATCGTCACGCCGGCGGCGAACAGCTCGGTTTCGGTGACGAAGTCGATGCCGACTTCCAGCCAGCTGAAGCCGGTGTTCAGCCCGGCTGTGGCAATGCCCAGTTTTTCCGGACTGGTCTGAAAGTCTTCCAGCGAGTCGAAAGACGGTGGGCTGACCTGGCTGGCGCGCAGAAAGTCCAGCAGGCTTTCCCGGCGGCCGTCGCTTTCGGCCAGCAGCAGCACACGTTGGGGGGTGTTGTTGATGTGGCGCTTCAGGGCCGCCAGCGGGTCTTCTGCGCCGCGCACCACGGCCATGTCGCCCAATTTTTGAAACTGGGCGCTGTCGGCCACGTCCTGCACACTGGTTTTCAGCGCCAGCTGTGCATAGCCATTGGCGCGGGCGTAGAACTGCTCACTCGACAAAAACAGCGACTCGGGCGGCAACGCCGGACGGTCGGGGGCGTCTTTGACGAGGCGGTAGCGGTCTTTGGTGTCTTGCCAGAAGCGTTGAAAGGCGGGCTCCAGGTCACCGTGCAACACCACGGTGGCAGCTGTGCCCAGGTAGTCGAACACAGTGGCGGTTTCTTCAAAAAACAGCGGCAGGTAGTACTCGATGCCTGCGGTGGCCACGCCGTTGCCCATGTCCTTGTAAATGCGGCTTTTGGTCGGGTCCCCGTCCAGCAGCTCACGCCAGCGGCTGCGAAAACGCCCACGCGCGTCGTCGTCCATCGGGAACTCACGGCCGGGCAGCAGGCGCACCTCGGGCACGGGGTACAGGCTGCGCTGGCTGTCCGGGTCAAAGGTGCGAATGCTGTCGATTTCGTCGTCAAACAAATCCACCCGAAACGGCACCAGCGAGCCCATGGGGAACAAATCAATCAGCCCGCCGCGCACCGCGTATTCGCCGGGGCTGACGACTTGCGTGACGTGGCTGTAGCCTGCCAGCGTCAGCTGCGCCTTGAGCCGTGCTTCGTCCAGCTTTTGTTTGACCTTGAACTCAAAGGTGTAGCCCGCCAGAAAGCTGGGCGGGGCCAAGCGGTACAGCGCCGTGGTGGCGGGCACGATCACCACGTCGGCCCCGGTTTCCTTTTTGCGCTGCTGGATGCGCCACAGCGTGGCCAGCCGTTCGCTGATCAGGTCCTGGTGCGGTGAAAAGGTGTCGTAGGGCAGCGTTTCCCAGTCGGGGAACAGCGCGCAGCGCAGGTCAGGGGCAAAAAAGCGCATCTCGTCCATCAGGCGCTGGGCGGTGGTGGCGTCCGCCGTGACGATGGCGGTGAGCTTGCCGGCTTCTTTTTCACGCACGGCCAGCGTGGCCAGCAGCAAGGCGTCGGCGGATCCGGGGGGCTGGGGCAGGGTGAATCGTTTACCGGGGCTGAGCGCAGGAAGTTGCATGGAAGGTAGGCCTGAATAGGAAAACAATGCGAAAAGATGACATACAAACGCCAACGCCCCCAGACGGTGGTGTGGGGGTGTGGCGCTGACCTTGAATCGTTAGCTGCCGTGATTTTAGAATTTATGATCCCTTGATGACCACTGTGCGACCTGATGTCCGTTTTTTCGCCTTGATTCCCTGCGCTGGCAGCGGCAGCCGCGCAGCCACCGCGCAACCCAAACAGTACGAGTCGATTGCTGGCCAGCCCATGGTGATGCACACATTGGCGGCGTTTGCAGCCGTGCCAGCGCTGGCGCAAACCCTGGTCGTGGTGGCCGCTGACGATGGTTTTTTTGACCCATTGCCCCTGACAGGGTGTGCCGTGGCCCGCTGCGGCGGTGCTACCCGGGCCGACAGCGTGCACAACGGCCTGCAGGCGCTGCTGGCAGGCGGCGCTGCGCCCACCGACTGGGTGCTGGTGCATGACGCCGCACGTTGCCTGATCACCCCGCAACAAATCACCGGCTTGATGGCCGCTTGCCAGGGCGACGCCGTGGGCGGGCTGCTGGCCCAGCCGCTGGCCGACACCCTCAAGTCCGAAGCTGGTGGCCGGGTGGCCAGCACGCTGGACCGCGCAGGCAAGTGGCTGGCGCAAACCCCGCAGATGTTTCGCATCGGCCCGCTGTTGGCGGCCCTTGATGCAGCGGCGCAGGCCCAACTGACGGTGACCGACGAGTCCAGCGCCATGGAGGCCGCAGGCCATCAGCCCCGGCTGGTGCCCGGCAGTGCCCAAAACTTCAAAGTGACCTGGCCGGAAGACTTTGCGCTGGCCGAGGCGATTCTTCGCCAACGCCAGCACACGCCAGCAACCCACACCAGAAACCAACGCTCTATGACCACACCAAATTTCCCTCAGTTTCGCGTCGGCGAGGGCTGGGACACCCACGCGCTGGTCGCTAACCGCCCGCTCATCATCGGCGGAGTGACGATCCCGCACCCGGTGGGTTTGCTGGGCCACTCAGACGCCGATGTGCTGCTGCACGCGATCACCGACGCGCTGCTGGGCGCTGCCGCGCTGGGTGACATTGGCAGCCATTTCCCGGACACCGACGCGCGTTTCAAAGGCGCGGACTCCAGCGTGTTGCTGGCCGAAGTCGGGCGTGCCGTGGCGGCGAAGGGCTGGCGCATCGGCAACATCGACGCCACCGTCATCGCCCAGGCCCCCAAACTGGCCCCGCACATTCAGGGCATGCGCAGCTGCATTGCGCAGGCCCTGGGGCTGGACGTGGGGCAGGTCAACGTCAAAGCCAAAACGGCCGAGAAAATGGGCCCGGTGGGTGAGGGCCTGAGCATGGAAGCGCGGGCGGTGGTGCTGATTTTTTGATGCTATCAATACTGTAGCGGAACAGGCAATCAACACCTTGGCATAGCGCGTATTTGATGCTTTTTGAAGGGTTGTGGGGCCTGTCAGGCCGCCACCGTCGTTTAAACTGCCGCTCGCCGCTTCTTTGTAACATTGTGCAAAATCCATCAGATTCCCCACCCCCCGAGCCCCGTCTTTTTCGTGACGCGGTGCTGCAGGCGCGCCAGGTCGGGGCGATGGGGCAGATCATCCTCACGCCTCGGGTGTCCCTGCGCTGGCTGGTGGTGCTGTCGGCGCTGATGGGCGTGGCGGTGCTGCTGCTGCTGACCTTGGGCAGCTACACCCGCCGCACCCCCGTGACCGGCCAGCTCATGCCGTCGGCCGGGGTGATGCGGGTGATGACGCCGCAAAACGGCGTGGTGCTTGAAAAGCGCGTGAGCGAAGGCCAGCGGGTGCAGCAGGGCGATGTGCTGTATGTCCTCAGCAGTGACCGCCAGGGCGCTGGTGCGCTGGGCCTGCAGGCGGACATTGGCCAACAGGTGGACGAGCGCAAACGCTCGCTGGCCGCTGAAATTGCCCGCAACAGCGCGGTAGAGCAGGGCGACATCAGCCACCTGGAGCGCCGCGCTGCCATGCTTCGCGCCGAGGGCCAGTCCATTGAGCGGCAGCTGGAGCAGCAGCGGGTGCGCCTGAAGTTGGCCGAAGACGCCCGCAAGCGCTACCAGGGGCTGGCCGACCAGGACTACGTGGCGCGCGACCAGCTCTACCAAAAAGAGGCGGAACTCAGTGAGCAGCTGTCCCGCCAGCAGGCGCTGCAGCGTGACGCGCTGGTTGCCCAGCGGGAGCTGGCCACCGCCCAGCGTGAGTTGGACAACACCCGCACGCGCACCGCCAACCAGAACGCAGTGCTGCAGCGCAGCCTGTCGTCTGCCCAGCAGGAGCTGACCGAGGTGGAAGGCCGCCGCCGGGTCGTCATCACCGCGCCGCAGGCCGGGCACGCCACGCTGGTGGCCGGTGAGGTGGGCCAGGCGGTGGACACCAGCCGTGCGCTGCTCAACCTGGTGCCAATGAACGCCCAGCTGGAAGCGCGCTTGTATGCGGCCAGTCGCACCATCGGCTTTGTGCGCCCGGGTGACGCGGTGCTGCTGCGCTACCAGTCGTTTCCGTTTCAAAAGTTTGGCCAGTACGACGGGGTGGTGGTGTCTGTCTCCGGCGCGTCCGTGCCCAGTGCTGAGCAAGCGGGCCTGAGCCTGCCCGACACCCCGGCGGGCGAGCCGGTGTTCGCCATCACGGTGCGGCTCAAGCAGCAAACCATCAATGCCTATGGCCGCAGCCAGCCGTTGCAGCCGGGCATGCGGCTGGACGCGGACGTCCTGCAGGAAACCCGGCGGTTGTACGAATGGGTGCTGGAGCCGCTCTACAGCATCACCGGAAAAATCTCGTGAACGCAGGGGGCGACTTTGGCTTGGTTTGATGCTTTGGCGTGGGGCTTTCGCCGCCGCTTGCCGGTGATATTGCAGACCGAGGCGGCCGAGTGCGGCCTGGCCTGCCTGGCCATGGTGCTGGGCTACCACGGGGTCAGCACCGATCTGGCCACGCTGCGCACGCGCCACGCCGTGTCGCTCAAGGGCATGACGCTGACGTCGCTGGCGCGGCTGGCCGAGGCTGAAAAACTCGGGTTTCGCGCCGTCAGGCTGTCGTTGGACGAGCTGGGCCAGCTCAAGCTGCCTGCGGTGCTGCACTGGGACCTGAACCATTTTGTGGTGCTCAAGTCCGTGGACCGCCACGGCATCACGGTGCATGACCCCGACGTGGGCGAGCGCCGTTTCACCCTGGCCGAGGCGTCTGAACATGTCACCGGTGTGGCGCTGGAGTTGTGGCCCGACCCAGGCTTTGCGCCGCGCCAGGAGAAAACCCGCATTTCATTGGGCCAGCTGATGGGCCAGCTGGTCGGCTTTTGGCCCGCGCTGGGGCAGGTGCTGGTGTTGTCGCTGGTGCTGCAGCTGCTGGTGCTGATCGCGCCGCTGTTCATGCAGCTGGTGCTGGACCAGGTCGTGGTGTCCCGCGACGCGCATCTGCTGACCACGCTGGCGCTGGGTTTTTTGCTGCTGCTGCTGATGCAGCAAGGGGTGGGCTTGCTGCGCAGCTGGCTGCTGCTGACGCTCAGCACCTCGGTGCGGGTGCAGTGGAAGGCCAATGTGTTCAGTCACCTGCTTCGCCTGCCGCTGGACTATTTTCAGAAACGCCATCTGGGCGACATCGTCTCGCGCAGCAGCGCCATTGACGAGATCCAGCGGGTGCTGACCAGCGCCTTTGTGGAAGCCGCGCTGGACTCGCTGATGGTGGTGCTGACGCTGGTCATGATGTTCATCTACAACCCCACGCTGGCGTGGATTTCTTTGGGCGCTGTGGGGCTGTACCTGGCGCTGCGCATGCTGTGATTTCGACCGCTGTACCGAGCCACCGAAGCGCAGATCGTGCGGTCGGCCAACCTGTCCACGCATTTTCTGGAAACCCTGCGCGGCATGCGCACCATCAAGCTGTTTTCACGTCAGCTGGTGCGGCGCAATGCCTGGCAAACCCTGCTGGTGCATGAAACCAATGCCGCGCTGACGATCCAGAAGCTGCGTATCTTCTACAGCCTGGCGCGCACCACGCTGGGCGGCGTGTTCAACATCGTGCTGCTTTGGGTGGGGGCCACGCAGATCCTGGCGGGCCACCTCAGTGTGGGCATGTTGGTGGCGTTTTTGGCCTACCGCAGCCAGTTTGAGGCGCGTGTGACCGGGCTGATCGACCAGTTCATCGACCTGAAAATGCTGCAGCTGCACGGCGAACGGCTGGCCGATGTGGTGTTGACCCCGGCAGAGGGCGACGTGCGCCGCGACCTGCGCAGCACCCGTGCCCCTTTTGCAGCGGACGGTGCCACACCACCGGAGATCCGGCTGGAGCAGCTGCGCTTTCGTTACGCCGACAGCGACCCCTGGGTGCTGGACGGCGTGAGCCTGGTGATCCGCCCGGGCGAGGCAGTGGCGATCACCGGGCCGTCGGGCTGCGGCAAGACCACGCTGGCCAACTTGTTGATGGGTGTGCTCCAGCCCACCAGCGGCGGAATTGCCGTGGGCGGCGTGCCGCTGGCGCAGCTGGGCACCAGCGCCTGGCGCGACGCGGTAGGCACCGTGATGCAGGACGACACCCTGTTTGCAGGCTCGATTGCCGAGAACATCTGCTTTTTTGACCCCCGCCCGGACGAGGGCCGGATCGAAGCCAGCGCCGAGCTGGCCGCCATTGCCGAGGACATTGAAGCCATGCCCATGGGCTACCAAACCCTGGTGGGCGACATGGGCACGGTGCTGTCTGGCGGGCAAAAACAACGCGTGACGCTGGCACGGGCGCTGTACAAGCAGCCGCAGGTGCTGCTGCTGGACGAAGCCACCAGCCACCTCGACGTGCGCCGGGAGGCCGAGGTCAACGCCGCCATTGCCGGGCTGAACATCACCCGCATCGTGATTGCGCACCGGCCCGAGACCCTTCGGGCAGCCCAGCGGGTAATTGAACTCAGCGGGGGCCGGGTGGTGTATGACGGCTCCCCCGAGGGCTACTTTGCCCAGCTGGGTTTGCCCTTGCCGCAGCGGCCAACGTGATGCTGGCGCGGCTGAGGTGGGCGTTGGTGCTGGCAGTGGCAGTCGTGGGGGCGGTGTCGGTTCACGCGGCCGAGTTGGGTGCGCTGGCACTGCGGCTGGCCCCGACCTTGCAAAGCCCTGTATTGCCAGAGGTGCCTGCGGTGCCGTCGCCGTCGGCAACCAGCTTCAATCCCGCACTGCCTGACTTTTCCAGCCCCAGCCGGGCGGGTTGCCCACCGTTGGCAGCTGAGCGGCGCCTGGCGCTGACCTTGATGGACGTGGTGGCGCAGGTGCTGTGCCAAAGCCCCGGCTTCACCCAGGCGCTGCTGCTGGTGGACGAGCAGCAGGCCGGGGTGGACCTGGCCCGCGCCGCCTTCAGGCCCAGCTTTTCAGCCAATGCCGAGTTGGCCAGCAACCGCATTCCGTCCAGCAACAGCGGCTCACCGTCATTGAGCGCCAGCGGCACTGGCTCGCTGGGCATGTCCTGGGTGCTGCTGGACGCAGGGGCGCGCGCCGCCACGCTGGAGCAGTCCCGGCAATTGTTCAGCGCGGCCCGGGCGGGGCAGCAAACCGCCGTGCTGAACGCCGCCAACGAGGCCCTGCGCCTGTATGTCGAGGCGGCCACTGCGGCGTCCCGGCTGGAGTCCACCCAGCAAACCGAATCCGTGGCGCGGCAAAGCCTGCAAGTGGCGCAGGGCCGTTATGACGCGCAAGTGGCCCCGCTGGCAGAAAAATTGCAGGCGTCCACCGCCTTGGCCCAGGCCACGCTGGAGCGTGTTCGCGCTGATGGCGCGTGGTCCACCAGCCGTGGTTTGCTGGCCCTGGCGATGGGCTTGTCGGTTCAGGATGTGCTGGGCCTGGCCCCGCTGGACGCGGCTTTTCCGGCCGGCACCGCGCTGATGACGGACGCGGCCGTGGAAGAACACCCCCGCCTGCGCGGTGCTCGTGCTGCTGTGCTGGCGCTGAAGTCGCGGCTGGACGCTGTGCGCGCCGAGGGCAAGGGCAGTGTGTCGCTGGTCATCGGCGCGGGCAGCACCCGTGATCTGGCCACGTCCGGGGGGCGGTTTGAGCACAGCGTAAGCGGCTCGGTGCTGGCCAGCATTCCGCTGTTCAACCGCACCGAACAGCAGGCCCGTGAAAGCCAGGTCCAGGCCCAGGTGGCCAGTAGCGAGTCGGCACTCGAGCAGGTCCGCCGGGACGTGGAGGCCGACCTGTGGCGCAACGCCCGCCTGCTGGACACCGAATCGCAAAACCTGGTCGCCGCTGATGTGCTGCTGCAAACGGCCGGGCAAAGCTTTCAGATCACGCTGGGCCGCTACAAGGCAGGCGTTGGCTCGATGCTGGAATTGCTGGCAACCCAGGCGGCGCTGGCCAATGCGCGGGCGCAGCAGACCCAGGCGCGGCTGGGCCTGGAGCAGGCGCGTTTGCGGCTGCATGTCGCGTCAGGCCGCATGCTGCTGAAGAAATGAAAAAAGCCCCGTGAGGGGCTTTGGTGTGTTGGGATGCCGATCAGATAGACGATCGACGATCCGGTGCTGACCTTAGTCGACGGACGGTGTGTCCACTGGCGGCACGGGTGTTGGGGTTGGGGTAGGTGTTGGTGCCGGCGTGCTGCCGCAGTTGTTGCGGGTTTCACGGGGCTGGCACTGGCTGCTGCGGCGTGTGCCGCAAGAACCACGGCCACCGGCCACCAATTGCATTTCTTCGAGGGTCAACGTGCGCATGATCAAGTCTTTTTAAAAAGAAACCTTTGGCGGCGGAAGGTTCCACGCCAGGTCTTTAGTTGAAGTGAA
>JBJXEI010000231.1:0-4018 GCA_046154065.1 Polaromonas sp.
TGCGCCCTGGCGACTATGTGGGCGAAATGAGCCTGATTGACAACGAGCCACACTCGGCCACCGTGATGGCTGAAATCCAGACGGACGCGTTGATTTTGGGTCGGCTTGAGTTTGCGCGTTGCCTGCCAGAAAACAGCTCCATGGCCTATGCCGTGATGAAGGGCCTGGTGCAACGGCTGCGCCAGGCAGACCGCAAGATCGAATCCCTGGCGCTGATGGACGTGTATGGCAGGGTGGCGCGGGCATTGCTGGAGTTTTCATCCGAGGACAGCGAAGGCAACGCGGTGATCCGTGACAAGGTTTCGCGCCAGGATCTGGCCAAAATGGTGGGAGCTTCGCGCGAAATGGTCAGTCGCGTGATGAAGGACCTGGAAGAGCGCGGTTTCATCGAAACCCGGCTGGACGGCTCGGTGTTGGTTAAAGAGCGCCTCAACTCACTGAGCTGATCACCCGGGGGCTAGGCGCTGCCTGCTGTTACAGCGCCACCATGGCCCATCAACGGGGCGAGGATGCAACTGCGGTAAGCTTTCGCGTGCTCCACCTCGCCCTCTATGACCTATTCACTTGATACCTTGAATTCTCGCAATGCGCCACTTGATGGCCCGCCCAGTGGCGCCAAACGTTTTGCGCATGAAGTCACTCTGATTCTGGGGCTGCTCGGCCTGGTGTTCTGGCTGGCTGCGCTGGTCAGCTACTCCACCCAGGACGCCGCCTGGTCTACCTCGGGCGGGACTGAGGCGCTGAACGCGGTGGCCAAAAACTGGGGCGGGCGGCTGGGGGCTTTTCTGGCCGATGCCAGCTATTTTTCACTCGGGTTTTCGGTCTGGTGGCTCTGGGCTGTCGGCGCGCGAGGCTGGCTGTCGTCGTTGGCGCGCGGGCTGCGTGGGTCTGATGCTGCAACGGCGGGTGCCGGGCCTGCGCGTGTCTGGACGTTCTGGCTGTGTCTCTTGATGCTGGTGGTGGCCAGCACGGCACTGGAATGGTCGCGGCTGTACCGATTTGAGTTCCGTCTGCCGGGCCATGCGGGCGGTGCTTTGGGTTATCTGGTGGGGCGGGCGGGGGTGAACTGGCTGGGTTTTGCGGGTTCCGGGCTGGTGTTCATCGCGCTGGGGGTGATTGCGGTGTCGGTGGTGTTTCGTTTTTCATGGGCTCACGTGGCGCTGCGCATTGGGGCCTGGCTGGACCAGCTCGTGGACTCGCGGCGTGAAAAACGCGAGATCGCCGAAGACCTGGCCGTCGGCAAGGTGGCCGCGCGCCAGCGGGCCGCCAAGCTGGTGGACGAGCGGATTGAAATCGAGGTGCAGCACCCGACCCCGGTGGTGATCGAACCCACCCTGGTGGACATTCCCAAGAGCGAGCGGGTGGTCAAGGAACGGCAAAAGCCGCTGTTCAACGACATGCTGGACTCCAAACTGCCGCAGGTGGACCTGCTGGACGGTGCCACGCAGCGGCAAGAGGGTGTGGCCCCTGAAACGCTGGAGATGACGTCCCGCCTGATCGAGAAAAAACTCAAGGACTTCGGTGTGGAGGTGAGGGTGGTAGCCGCTGCGCCTGGCCCGGTCATCACGCGCTATGAGATCGAACCCGCCACGGGCGTCAAGGGCTCGCAGGTCGTGGGCCTGGCCAAAGACCTGGCGCGGGCGCTCAGCCTGGTGTCCATTCGGGTGATCGAAACCATTCCCGGCAAAAACTACATGGCGCTGGAACTGCCCAACGCCAAACGTCAATCGATCAAGCTGAGCGAAATCTTGGGCTCGCAGGTCTACAACGAGGCCAAGTCACTGCTGACCATTGGCCTGGGCAAAGACATCGGCGGCCACGCGGTGGTGGCCGATCTGGCCAAAATGCCGCACTGCCTGGTGGCCGGCACCACCGGTTCGGGCAAGTCCGTGGGTATCAACGCGATGATCCTGAGCCTGCTCGACAAGGCTGATGCACGCGATGTGCGGCTGCTGCTGATTGACCCCAAGATGCGGGAGATGAGTGTCTATGAAGGCATTCCCCACCTGCTGTGCCCGGTGGTTACCGACATGCGGCAGGCCGCGCACGGCCTGAACTGGTGTGTGGCCGAGATGGAGAAACGCTACAAGCTGATGAGCAAACTGGGGGTGCGCAACCTGGCGGGCTACAACGTCAAGATTGACGAGGCCACCGAGAAGGGTGAGTTCATCTACAACCCCTTCAGCCTGACGCCCGACCAGCCCGAGCCCCTGGAGCGCCTGCCTTACATCGTGGTGGTGATTGACGAGCTGGCCGACCTGATGATGGTGGTGGGTAAAAAAATTGAAGAGCTGATTGCCCGCTTGGCGCAAAAAGCCCGTGCGGCCGGTATTCACCTGGTGCTGGCCACGCAGCGCCCCAGCGTGGACGTGATCACCGGCCTGATCAAGGCCAACATCCCGACCCGCCTGTCGTTCCAGGTCAGCAGCAAGATCGATAGCCGCACCATTCTGGACCAGATGGGCGCCGAAGCCCTGCTGGGCATGGGGGACATGCTTTACATGCCAAGTGGTACGGGCTTTCCCATCCGCGTGCATGGTGCGTTTGTGAGCGACGAGGAAGTTCACCGTGTGGTCGCCTACCTGAAGGCTCAGGGCGAGCCCAACTACATCGATGGCGTGCTGGAAGGCGGCACGGTCGATGGCGAGGGGGGCGATCTCGGTGGCGACTTGGGTGAGGCGGGCGGTGAGAAGGACCCGATGTACGACCAGGCGGTGGAGGTGGTGCTCAAACACCGCAAGGCCTCGATCTCTCTGGTGCAGCGGCATTTGAAAATTGGCTACAACCGCTCCGCCCGCATGTTGGAAGAAATGGAAAAAGCCGGGCTGATCAGCGCCATGTCGGGCAGCGGTCAGCGTGAAATTCTGGTGCCTGCACGCGCTGAATGACGGCAAGCGCGGCTGCAGCCCGCCCGCACACTGAAGGAATGACCATGAATGTGAAAACCCCTTTTTTCCCGTCGCCGGCGCCTCGCCGTGCTGGCTGGGTATGGATGTCAATTGCTACTATTTTGATAGCGGTACAGGCAAGCAACGCCTTGGCAGTTGGCCAGAATGACTCAAAAAATGGCCTGAACAGCCTGGAAACCTTCGTCAAAACCACCCAAAGCGGCCGCGCCAGCTTCACCCAGGTGGTGACCAGCCCGGCCAAGGAAGGCCAGACGGCCAAGTCCAAAACCTCGACCGGCACCTTCGAGTTCCTGCGGCCCAACCGCTTCAAGTTTGTCTACAAAAAACCGTTCGAGCAAAGCATCGTGGCCGACGGCCAGACGCTGTGGTTGTACGACGCCGACCTGAACCAGGTCACGTCGCGCAAACTGGCGCAGGTGCTCAACGGCACGCCCGCGGCGGTGATTGCCGCTGCGGCCGACCTGAAAGGGCTGGAGGCTGACTTTGTACTGTCTGCCCAACCGGACCGCGCCGGGCTGCAGTGGGTGCTGGCCACCCCCAAAACGAAGGACGGGCAGCTGCAAAACATCCAGGTGGGCTTCAAGGCCACCGACAAAGGCAGTGAATTGGCGGCGCTGGAAATCCTGGACAGTTTTGGCCAGAAGTCGGTGATGAGCTTCAACCAGTTTGAAGTCAACCCGGCGCTGGGTGCGGCCAGTTTTCAGTTCAAACCACCCGCTGGTGCGGATGTGATTCGCCAGTAAACCACCACGAATCAACACGAGGGTACGCCGCAGTGGCAACCAACATAGCGGCTTTGGCTACGGGCGGCGCGCAAGTGCCATTGGCTGAGCGCCTGCGGCCCAAAACCCTGGGGGAAGTTATTGGCCAGCAACACCTGCTGGGGGTGGGCATGTCTCTGCGCATGGCCTTTGAGTCCGGCCAGCCGCACAGCTGCATTTTGTGGGGCCCGCCCGGTGTCGGCAAAACCACGATAGCCCGCCTCATGGCCCACAGCTTTGACGCGCATTTCATCACTATCTCGGCGGTGCTCGGTGGCATCAAGGAGATCCGCGAAGCCGTGGAACAGGCCAGCATTTGGCAGGCCCAGGGCGGGCGGCGCACGATTG
>JBJXEI010000232.1:0-8566 GCA_046154065.1 Polaromonas sp.
CTGTCGGATTCGGGCGCGCTGCTTCGTTGCAAGCCGTTTGTGTGGCTGGCCACACGGCACGTCTTGCGCCTCACAGCGCATCCCGACTCCTCGGCGCAAACCGGGAAATTATTCCCAGCCACATCCTAAGCGCAGACGCTGCCAACCCGCCACGGCGGGCCCCCGATTCATAAGCGCGCCACAACGGCAAAAAGCGCACAAGGAGACAACGGTGGAAACTCTCAACAACATCGCGCCAGCGGCACCGGCCGCGTCGACCCCAGCCGCCCAGCCGCGTTACCGCCCCCTGCGTTTTGGGGTGGAGCGCGTCGTCACCCGCTTGCAGGGCGACGTGACTTACCTGCAGGCCGAACAAGCCCTGGCCCCCTACGCCGACCGCCTGCTGGACCGCCTGACCCATTGGGCCAGCGAGTGCCCGGACCGCACCTGGATGGCGCAGCGCACGCGCCTGCCCGACGGCACGCTGGGCGACTGGCGGCACATCAGCTACGCGCAGGCGCTGCAGTCTGCCCGCAGCCTGGGCCAGTCGCTGCTGGGCCTGGGGCTGGGCGATGAGCGCCCGGTGCTGATCCTCAGCGACAACGACCTGGAGCACGCCCAGCTGGTGCTGGCCTGCCTGTACGTGGGCATTGCGCACTGCTCGCTGTCGCCGGCGTATTCCACGTTGGGGGACACCTTTGGCAAGCTGCGCCACGCATTGGACACCCTCACGCCGGGGCTGGTGTTTGCCAGCGGCAGCGCCCGCTTTGGCCGCGCCATCACCGCGCTGGTGGACCCGGCCACGCCAGTGCTGCTGACCAGCGGCGAGTTGCCCGGGCGCAGCACGCTGCGTTTTGCCGACCTGCTGGCCACCGCACCCACCCCGGCGGTGGACGCCGCCCACCAGGCCACCGGCCCCGACACACTGGCCAAGTTCATGTTCACCTCAGGCTCGACCAGCCTGCCCAAGGCCGTGGTCATCACCCAGCGCATGTGGTGCGCCAACCAGCAGCAGATGCGCCAGTCCATGCCGCTGCTGGCCGAGGAGCCGCCAGTGCTGGTCGACTGGCTGCCGTGGAACCACACCTTTGGCGGCAACCACAACTTTGGCCTGGTGATCTACAACGGCGGCACGCTCTACATCGACGAGGGCAAACCCACCGCCACCGGCATGGCCGAGACGATTCGCAACCTGCGCGAGATCGCGCCCACCGCCTACTTCAACGTGCCCACCGGCTTTGAGGTGATTGCCGAGCTGATGAAGACCGACGCGGTGCTGCGGCAAAACCTGCTCAGCCGCGTGAAGATGTTTTTCTTCGCGGCGGCCGCGTTGTCGCAGCCGGTGTGGGACTCGTTGTTTGCCAGCGCCGAGCGTGAAATTGGCGAGCGCATCGTGATGAACACCGGCCTGGGCATGACCGAAACCGCGCCGTTTTGCATCGCCGTGAACGGCCCCAACGTGCAGGCCGGCTACCTGGGCGTGCCCACGCCGGGGCTGGCGCTCAAGCTGGTGCCTGTCGACGGCAAAACCGAGGTGCGTTACCGCGGCCCCAACATCACGCCCGGCTACTGGCGCAACCCCGGCGCGACCCAGGGCGCGTTTGATGAGGAAGGCTTTTTCTGCTCGGGTGACGCGGTGCAGTGGATCAACCCGCAGGACCCGCACCAGGGCCTGAAGTTTGACGGGCGCATCGCCGAGGACTTCAAGCTCTCGACCGGCACCTTTGTCAGTGTGGGCCCGCTGCGTGCCCGCATCATTGCTGCCGGGGCCCCCTACGTGCAGGACGCGGTGCTGACCGGCATCAATGGCAAGGAAGTCGGGGCGCTGCTGTTTGCCACGCCCGCCTGCCGCACGCTCAGCGGCCTGGACGCGGGGGCCAGCTTGCAGCAGGTGCTGGAAAGCGCGCCGGTGCAGGCCCTGTTGCAGCGGCTGATGAACCAGCTGGCCAGCACCGCCACCGGCAGCGCCAGCCGCGTGGCCCGCGCTCATTTTTTGACGCAACCGCCTTCGCTCGACGTGGGCGAGATCACCGACAAAGGCTCCATCAACCAGCGCGCCGTGCTCAGGCACCGCGAAGCGTTGGTCACCGCCCTGCACGACGGCAGCTTGCCTTTCACGGTGCTGCCCGCCTCCGATTCTTCACCTGCCAAGGAACCATCATGAACGTCACCGGACACCCCGTCCTCGTCACCGGGGCCGCCTCGGGCCTGGGCGAAGCCGTTGCCCGCGAATTCGCCCGCCTGGGCGCCAGGGTCGCGCTGCTCGACATCAACGCCGAGCTGCTGGCCAGCGTGGCAGCCAGCATCAATGCCCAGCACGATGCCCCGGTGGCCCTGGCCTGCCCCTGCGACATCACCAACACCGACAGCGTGCTGGCCGCGCTGGCCAGTGCCACCGCCGCGCACGGCAGCGCCCGCGTGCTGATGAACGTGGCCGGCATTGGCAGCGCCAAACGCATCGTGGCGCGGGACGGCACGCCCGCCCCGCTGGACGCTTTTTCCCGCGTGATCCAGGTCAACCTGGTCGGCAGCTACAACATCAGCCGCCTGTTCGCCGCTGAATGCGCCAAGTTGCACCCGCTTGACGGCGGTGAGCGTGGCGTGATGATGTTCACCGCCTCGGCTGCCGCGTTTGACGGCCAGGTCGGCCAGCAGGCCTACAGCGCGTCCAAGGGCGGGCTGGTCGCCATGACGCTGCCCATGGCGCGTGACCTGGCGCAGCACGGCATTCGTGTGTGCACCGTGGCCCCCGGCCTGTTTGCCACCCCGCTGATGAAAGAGCTGCCCGAAGCCGTGCAGGCCTCGCTGGCCGCGTCCATCCCGTTCCCGCCGCGCCTGGGCCAGCCCGAAGAGTTTGCCCAGCTGGCCGCGCACATCGTCAGCAACGGCCACCTGAACGGCGAAGTGATTCGCCTGGACGGCGCGCTGCGCATGGCTGCGCGCTGAACGGCCTTTGAACCCATCCCCGCAACCCGCAACCCGCAACCCCCTGAAGGAGACAACCCATGAACAACTCAAAAAAACATCCATTCACCGCTGCTGCCATCACCACCGCCGCCTTGGTGGCGCTGGCGGCCGGCGCCACGGCACAGGCCCAGAGCGTGACCCTCTACGGCGTGATTGACACGGGCATTGAGACGGTCAGCAACACCGCCACGGGCAGCCTCACCCGCCTGCCGTCGAACACCGGCATCCTGGCCTCCCGCTGGGGCATGCGCGGCAGGGAAGACCTGGGCGGTGGCCTGGCCGCCGTGTTCACGCTGGAGTCGGGCTTTTCCCCAGACACCGGGGCATCCGGCCAGGGTGGTCGCCTGTTTGGCCGCCAGGCGTTGGTGGGCTTGAGCGGCAACTGGGGCGCGGTCACCGTCGGCCGCCAATACAGCATGCTGTACTGGTCCCTGCTGGACGCCGACATCGTCGGCCCCAGCGTGTTTGGCCTGGGCTCGCTGGACGCCTACATCCCCAATGCGCGCACCGACAACTCGGTGGCCTACCGCGCCAAGTTTGACGCGCTCAGCGTCGGCGCGGCCTACAGCCTGGGCCGTGACACCGTCAACGCAGGCCCGTCGCCTGTCGGCACCAATTGCGCCGGTGAAAGCGGCGCTGACGCCCAGGCCTGCCGCGCCTGGTCACTGATGGCCAAGTACGACGCCCCCACCTGGGGAACCGCCCTGGCCTATGACCTGCAGCGCGGCGGCGTGCCCGCCACCGGCACCGTGTTTGGCGGCCTGACCAGCAGCGGTAAAAAAGACGCCCGCCTGTCCCTGAACGGCTACGTGAAACTGGACGCCGCCAAACTGGCCGCCGGTGTGATCAGCCGCGACAACGACGGCAGCACCACCCGGCCCAAAAGCAAGCTGTGGTACGTCGGCGCGTCCTATGCCGTCACCCCAGCCTTCACGCTGGACGGCACCGTGGCCAAGCTGGCCTACAAAAACTTTGACAACGGGGACTCCACGCTGGTGGCCATGCGGGCGCTGTACAAATTGTCCAAGCGCACCACGGTGTATGGCCAGCTTGGCCACATCAGCAACCAGTCGCTGGCAGCGGTGTCGGTCAGCGGCGGGGCCCCGGGCAGCAACCCCCTGGCCGGCGGCTCCCAGACCGGGACCATGGTGGGCATCAACCACTCGTTCTGAAGCCTCTTGCGCAACGGACCCCATTCACCCACCCGAGAGCACACCCACATGACCCGTCGTCACTTCCTTCACACCCTGGGCGGCGCCACCGCCCTCACGGCCCTGGCCGCCTTGTCACCGCTGCGGGCCCTGGCCCAGGCGGTTGATCAGGTCAAGATCTACTACGGCTTCCCGCCCGGCAGCGCGGGCGACAGCGTGGCCCGCCGGGTCGGCGAGAAGCTGGCGGGCACCCCGTTCAGCAAAAACGCCGCCGTGGTGGAAAACAAATCCGGCGCAGGAGGGCGCATTGCGCTGGAAACCATGCGGCTGGCCCCGGCTGATGGGTCGGTGCTGGCGCTGGCCCCCGTGTCGGCCATGGCGGTCTACCCGCACATCTACAGCAAACTCAGCTACACCCCGAAAGACTTTGTCCCCGTGTCGATTGCCGCCGTGATGCACCACGGCCTGGCCGTTGGCCCCATGGTGCCGCCCTACGTCAAAACGCTCAAAGACTTCCTGGCCTGGAGCAAAACCCACCCGGAGCAAGCCAGCTACGGCTCCCCTGGCGCGGGCAGCATGCCCCACCTGCTGGGCGCTTTGCTCGGTTTGCGCGCGCAGGTCGACCTCAAGCACGTGCCGTACCGGGGCGTCATCCCCAGCATCACCGACCTGGTGGGCGGGCAGATTGCCTCCACCATGAACCCCAGCGGCGACTACCTCAGCTACGTCAAGGCGGGCAGGCTGCGCGTGTTGGCCACCTCTGGCCCCAAGCGCTCACCGTACTTTCCGGACGTGCCCACCTTTGCCGAGCAGGGCTTTGCGGACCTGACGGTGGAGGAATGGTTTGGGTTTTACGCCCCCGCCAAAACACCCGCCGCCACCGTGGCCGCCGCCAATGCCGCCATCAACCTCGCGTTGAAAGACAAAAGTGTGCTGGACAGCCTGGCCATGGTCGGCCTGATTGCCCGGGGCTCCAGCATGGAGGCGATGGCCAAGTCCCAGCAAACCGAGTTGGAACGCTGGGGCCCACTGGTCAAACAGATCGGCTTCACCGCCGAGTCCTGATCAGCGCTACCGTTTCAACGTCAAGCCGCACCAAGACGGTTTTTTCAGTCGGTCCTTATCGTCCTTACTGCCTTTATGCCAACCACCCCGAAGGAGACAACACCATGACCACACGCCGCCAATTCGTACAAGCCACCGCCGGCACCGCCGCCCTCGGCCTGCTGGGCCTGCAGCCCGCCTGGGCCCAGGCCCTGGAGCAGGTCAAGATCATCAATGGCTTCCCGGTCGGCGGTTCGGCCGACACCACCAGCCGCCGTGTGGCAGAAAAGCTGGGCCCCTCGGCGTACACCAAAAACCCGGCGGTGGTTGAGAACAAAACCGGCGCTGCCGCCCGCATCGCGGTTGAAGCGGTCAAGGCCGCTGCCCCGGACGGCGCCACGCTGCTGCTCACGCCTTATTCGATGACCGCGATTTACCCGCACATCTACAAACAGCTGAGCTACGACCCGGTCAAGGACCTGACGCCCGTGTGCATGGCCTCGTCGCTGCAGCACGGCCTGGCCGTGGGCCCCATGGTCCCCGCCAGCGTCAAAACCGTCAAAGACTACCTGGTCTGGGCCAAGGCCAACCCCAAGGACGCCAGCTACGGCTCCCCGGCGGCCGGGTCCACCCCGCATTTTTTGGGCGCGCTGCTGGGGCTGAACACCGGGGTCGACCTCAAACACATCCCCTACCGCGGCTCCACACCCGGCGTGGTCGATGTGATGGGCGGGCAGATCGCGTCCATGTTCACGCCACACGGGGACTTTTTGCCCCAGCACAAGGCCGGCAAGCTGCGCATTCTGGCCACGTCGGGCCAGCAGCGCTCCCCGTTCGTGCCCGACATCCCGACCTTCGCCGAGCAGGGCTTTCCTGACCTCGTGGTCGAGGAATGGTTTGGGTTTTACGCCCCGGCCAAAACCCCGGCCGCCATCGTCAATGCCGCCAACGCCGCCATCAACGCAGCGCTCAAGGACAAAGGTGTGATCGACAGCCTGGCCCTTCAGGGCCTGCTGCCCGTGGGCGGCACCCCCGAGCAAATGGCCAAGGACCAGAAAGCCCAGTTTGACCACTGGGGCCCGATCGTGAAAAAGATCGGCTTCACCGCCGAGGCTTGATACGCCGCAGCGGCCACCGCCGTTCCAGGCTTTTCAACGCGTTCCCCCAGCTTTCAGCGCGCCCGAGGCCGCGCTGCGGGCCCACCTGTGCCTCGTGATTTAGGAGACAACAACATGATTGAAAAAATACGCCCCCGCCTGGCCTTGATGGCCGCCTTGCCCACCGCGCTGCTGATCGCCTGCGGCGGCTCGGACGACCCGGTCGCCACCACCACACCCGTGACCGCAGCCGCTTTGCCGCAGCTGTCGGCGGCCACCGCCGCCACGCTGTTGTCGTGCGCCGACCTGGCCACCTCGCTGGCGCTGCCCAACACC
This sequence comes from Polaromonas sp., assembly GCA_046154065.1. Lineage (GTDB taxonomy): Bacteria > Pseudomonadota > Gammaproteobacteria > Burkholderiales > Burkholderiaceae_C > Polaromonas. Next base: position 6,575 of record JBJXEI010000232.1, read on the forward strand.
AGCATCACCTCCGCCGTGGCCGTGGCCGAAGGGGCGCTGGTGGCCACCGGCGTCACCACGCCCATTCCCGCACATTGCCTGGTCAAGGGCAAGATGAACCAGCGCACCAGCCCGGTGGACGGAGCCAGCTACGCCATCGGCTTTGAAGTGCGCCTGCCGGTGGCCTGGAACGGCCGGTTTCTGTACCAGGCCAATGGCGGCCTTGACGGCAATGTGCTCACCGCGCTGGGCAACACCAGCGGCGCGGCTCCCGTCGCCCCGGGCCTGAGCCAGGGCTTTGCCGTGCTCAGCTCGGACGCCGGGCACAGCCTGCCCACGCCGTTCTTCGGGCTGGACCCGCAGGCCCGGCTGGACTATGGCTACCAGGCCGTTGGCAGCCTCACGCCCATGGCCAAAAACCTGCTCAAAACCGCCTACGGCAAGTCGCCTGACCGCTCCTACTTCGCCGGTTGCTCCAACGGGGGCCGCCACGCCATGGTGGCCGCCGCCCGCTACGGTGACCAGTACGACGGCATCCTGGCCGGCAACCCCGGTTTTCACCTGCCCAAAGCCGCCACCGCCCAGCTCTGGAAGGCCCAGCAGTACGCCGCTGTGTCCACCCTGGACGCCAGCAGCCAGCCGGTGTTGACCAGCGCCGTCACCCCGGCCGAGTTCCAGATGCTGGGCAGCCGCATCGTCGCCAAGTGCGACGCGCTGGACGGCGTGACCGACGGCCAGGTGCAAGACGTGGCCGCCTGCCAGACCGCCTTCAACCTGCAAGCCGACGTGCCCACCTGCAGCGGCGCACGCGACGGGTCCTGCCTGAGCAGCGCGCAAAAAACCGTGCTGGCCAACGTGTTCGCCGGGCCCAAAAACAGCCGGGGCGAAGCGCTCTACACCGGCACCTGGTTTGACCCGGGCGTGGCCGGGGCCAACTTCGCGTCCTGGCATTTCGGCTCACCCGCCACGCGGGACGCCGGTGCGGTGGCCTTCATCTTTACCTCGCCCCCGTCCACCGTGGCCGCCTTCACGGCCAACACCGGCCTGCAGTACGCGCTGAACTTCAGCCTGGACACCGACTACCCCAAGATGTTTGCCACCAACAGCACCTACACCGAGTCGTCCTGGTCCTTCATGACCCCGCCGGACGAAACCAACCTGGCCACCCTGCGCAACCGGGGCGCCAAGATGATGGTCTACCACGGCGTGGCCGACGGCGTGTTTTCACCCGTGGACACCGCCCAGTGGATGGACAAACTGCAAACCGCCAACAGCGGCAACGCCAGCAGCTTTGCACGCCTGTTCATGGTGCCCGGCATGAACCACTGCTCGGGCGGCCCCGCCACCGACCAGTTCGACATGCTGGCCCCGCTGGTCAACTGGGTTGAAAAAGGCCAGGCCCCCGACAGCGTCATCGCCAACGTGCGCGGCACCGGTGCCAACGTCGTCAACACCGAACTGCCCGCCACCTGGGCAGTCAACCGCAGCCGCCCCCTGTGCGTCTACCCCAAGGTCGCCCGCTACAACGGCAGCGGCGACATCGAGAGCGCCGCCAGCTTCAGTTGCAGATAAGGCACTGAACAGCGCACGGCAGGGCGCTGAGGGCGACTGGCAAAATGAACGCCATGACCGTCTCCAGCGCCCCCAAGTCCCCCGCCGTCCCCACCGCTGTCACCACCATCGACACCCGCATGCTGGAAAGCCTGGTCGGCTACAACGCCCGCCGGGCCTCTCTGGCCATCATCGAGGTGTTCGTCCAGCGCATGGCCGTGTACGACCTGCCCGTGATCGACTTTTCCCTGCTGTCCCTCATCCACCACAACCCCGGCATCACCTCCCGCCAGCTTGGTGCCACCCTGAAAATCCAGCCGCCCAATCTGGTCAGCAAGATCAGCGGCTTTGAAAAACGCGGCCTGATCGAACGCCAACCCCACCCCCAGGACGGCCGCGCCGTCGGCCTGCACCTGACACCCGCCGGCACCACCCTCATGGCCCAAGCCGAACGCACCGCCA
>JBJXEI010000233.1:0-24369 GCA_046154065.1 Polaromonas sp.
TTTGGCTCTGGTGGGCTGTTGATCGCGCTACCCAAAGAGTACTCGGCTGGGTCTTGGGTGATCGCGATACCCCAGCAGCCCAAGCGCTGGGTGCGCAGATTCCTCGCAGCACTTCAATCACTTACGCCACCGACCAGTACCCCTGCTACAACCACATCTTTCGCAGAGCCCAGCACATCAAAGGCAAGGCGCACACGCACACCATCGAAAGCATGAACAACAGACTGCGCTGCTACTTGGCCAGGCTGCACCGCAAGACGCACTGTTACTCCAAAAGCGCCAACAACCTGCGCGATTCGTTGCTGTTCATCTTTCAGCGAAGGATCAAGTGCCCCCTCGTCGAGCAGACCGGCTGCATCACCTGTCCACGGCTTTGGGATGAGGTGGTCTCAATACCTATTTAGCAATCCCCTATTTGGTATTAGAAATGCCATTAAAACACCTCCAAATTTAACCTACAAGTTAAATTTGGAGGTGGCGCGCGCCCACACGTACCGAAAGTTAACCTGCAAGTTAATTTTTAAAGTATTTCTGATGTCTTTTCATGCCTCAAACCAGCTGCAGCCCAATCAAATCAAGCGTAAGCCGCTATTAAAAATGAAGTGATCGGCACCCGCCCAATCATGGCTTGGCGCACCGCTGGTTGGCCCGCCGGGGGTTTGTTGCGCAATGGGCTGACTCCATGACCCCTGCTGGAAATCAGCCGCAACAAACAGCATCCGCCCCCGCAGCGCCCCCACTCAAAGCGCCTTCTGCGCTGCCTTCCACGCCGCCAGCTCGGACGGCCGCAACCCGTAGCGTGCCAAAACGCCTTCATGCAAACGACGCAACTCTTGCACGATCAGGGCCTGCAGCTCGTCGCGGTCTGCCTGGGGCGCTTGGGCTGTGGCTTGCGCAATGGCGGCCAGCGTGTCGGCGTTGGGGTGTTGCACCACGCCCCGAATGGCTTGTTTGATGAGGTCGCGGTAAGCGAGCCGGGTCGGGTCGGGCTCGGCCAGCTCTTGCTTGATGGCGAGGTATTCCTGCGTTGAGCGCTCGTAGGCCCAGACATACAGATCACGCAGCAGCTCGACCCGTGTCAGCTCGTACACGCCGAGCGTGGCGCGGCTGTAGGCCTGCTCGGGCACGCCCAGAAAGGTGAGCGGGCACAGGTTGGCCCGAAACAGGGGCAGGTTGGCGGCCAGGCGTGACGTGCGTTTGTTGATGTCGGCAAACGGCTGCAGGTAGGGCAAATGCACCATGGCAAAAAACGATTGCTCGAACGGGTCGGCGATGGCGTTGAGCTTGTGCAGCAGGGCGCCCAGCGTTTCGTCGATCTGCGGCGGCGTTGACAGGGGCCGGAACACGCTTTGCCCAATGTCCACGGCATGCTGGCGCACGCGGCCTTCGTCCGATGGGTTGGGCAGCAGGTTTTCTGCCAGCGCGCTGTGCAGGTTCATCAGCAGGTAGCGGCTGAGGCCAGCAGTTGTCGTGGCCGCGTTGTCTGCGCGGCCGGGGGCGGTGGCGCTGTCCACCAGCAGCTCGATGGCGCTCTTGTGGTTCAGGATCATTTGCGTTTCGATGGCCGCCTTGCCGCGCGCCGCTTGGCCGTGCTCGATCAGTGCGACGGTGTCCAGGCGCGAATAGGTGTTGCCTTCGAGGTGGCTTGACGCCCACGAAAGGTCAATCAACAACCGGCTGAGGATGGCGCGGCTGTACGTGCCTGCTGGTTCATGGGCCTGCGCGGTGCGGCCCATTTTGTGCAGCTGGCGGCGCAGTGGTTCGGGCAAATAGGCGCTGACGTTGGGCTGGTAGGCGTCGAGAAAATCACGCTGGTAGCCGACAGGTTTGCGCGCCTGCAGCGGCTGTTCGACATAGGCCAGGATGTCCTGGCTGTCTGCCGACAGGGGAATGTGCAGGGGGAAACCGTCAGCGGGTTGCGTGTCACTGGCCGGGGCCACCCGCTGCGGCGCTGCCGAGTAACGCCGGGCACGCCCTTCGCCGCTGGCAGTCAGCAGCCCTTCACTGAGCCATTGGCTGATCCAGCGCTGCACCGTGCGGCGCGCCAGCGCGGGGTGCTGCGCCAGCAACTCGGCAAGCGTCAGCCCGCTGAATGAAGACGATTGGAGACTTTTCAGAAGGGCGTCAGCGGTGGTCATGGTTTGGCGCGGTTTAAGAGGGAAGTGGCGCGGTTTCGGCTGATTGTGGCGCAGTTTATAGAACTGCGCCACTTCAATGGCGCAGTTCTGCCAATACCCGACTATCGTCCAGAGGGGGTCTGGACGATTGGCAGGCGCGCCTGCCACCACACCCAGCTAACATCCCCCAACCCGATTCACCCCATCCTGGGCCACACGGGCATCACGAAAAAAGTAGGAGACAAACCATGTTCAGTCACGTCATGCTGGGTGTTAACAACCTGGAAACGTCCAAGAAGTTTTACGACGCGCTGCTGGGCACGCTCGGCATCAAGCCCGGCTTTGCCAACAAAAACCGCTACTTTTACCGCAGCCCCACGGGCACGTTTGCCATCACCACGCCGATCAATGGGGAGGCGGCGTTTCATGGCAATGGCAGCACGGTGGGCTTCCACATGGCCTCGCCCGAGCAGGCTGACGCGTTTCACGCAGCGGGTGTGGCCAACGGCGGCACGACGTGTGAAGAACCGCCGGGTTTCCGTGAAGGCCCGGGCGGCAAGCTGTACCTGGCCTACCTGCGTGACCCGGACGGCAACAAAATTTGTGCGTTGCACCGGCCCGGTTGATGCGACTTGAAAACGGCTTGGTTTTGCAGTGCTGAGTAGCGCCGATTTACCGGCTATTGAAAGCCCCCCTCCCCACGCCGTCAGCCGCCTGCGCACCGCCCGCCTGGCGCGCAGCACCAAGCCGTTTCTGGCCCGGGGCGGGTCGACTGCGCCGCGCTGCGCGGGCTGCCGCCTGGTGCTGAGCCACTGCCTGTGCGCGGTGCGCCCGCAGGTAGTCACACGCGCAGGTGTGTGCCTGATCATGGCCGACATTGAGGCGCTGAAACCCAGCAACACGGGCTGGTTGATTGCCGATGTGGTGCCTGACACCGCCGCCTTCGGCTGGGCCCGCACCGAGGTGGACCCGGCCCTGCTGGCGATGCTGGCCGACCCGCAGTGGCAGCCGTTTGTGGTGTTCCCGGGGGAGTTTGTGCCGGGCGGGCGGGTGGTCAACACGGTGCAGAGCGCTGCAGAACCGCTTCCACCCGGCCAGCCTGCCAAGCGCCCGCTGTTTGTGCTGCTGGACGCGACCTGGCCCGAGGCACGCAAGATGTTCCGCAAAAGCCCCTACCTGGACCACCTGCCGGTGCTAAGCCTGCAGCTGGACCAGATTTCACGCTACAAGCTGCGCCGCTCCAAACGGGACGATCACTTCTGCACGTCTGAAGTGGCGGCGATGTGCCTGGACCTGGCCGGTGAGGCGCTGGCCGCCCAAACGCTGGAAGCGTACCTGGACGTGTTCACCCACCACTACCTGCAGGCCAAACACCAGCTGCCGGTGGACGTGACGGGCGCAGCGCACCAGCGCTTGCGTGGGCTGCGGTTGCCCGATGGCGTGGCGCTGGCAACAACCGCCTGATGCGTCTGGCGTGCCTGGCACGCTAGCAGCGACAATCCTACCCCTGCCCCCACCACCTCAAAGCACCCTATGACCGACGACACCAACAACACCGCCACCCCCAGCACCCCGCGCGAAGAGCGCACCAAAGAACTAAAAAAGATGCAATTGTGCGAGTCCTGCGCGGGCATTCAGCGCAACTGGCGCAAGGCCCCCGGCCACCCGGAGCTGGTGCAAGGCGACCCGCGCCACGAAAAACGCCGCCACGGCCTGATCACCATCACCAACTACCGCTGCGACCGCTGCGGCACCGCCTGGGAATACGAAAACGACAAGACCAACCTGCACGCGGGCTGGTCGGTGGTGGGGCGGCCGGGCTGAGACCTGTTCACGATCTAAACCCAGCACATCGGCGCCAACCCCGGTGCGGCAGGGTCATTGCGGCGCGTTTTTAATGGCAGGTGTTTCACACCCTTTCGTTTTTGCCATTCAAGGACTTCTGCATGACCGCTGCTGCCACCCTGCCCCACCCCGTCCCCCACCCCGTCCCCCACCCCATCGCCCAAAAATGGCCCGCCCAGCACCCTGAGCGCCTGCAGCTGTACTCGCTGCCCACGCCGAACGGCGTGAAGGTGTCGATCATGCTGGAGGAAACCGGCCTGGCTTATGAGCCGCACCTGGTCAGTTTTGAAACGAATGACCAGATGACGCCAGCGTTTCTGGCGCTGAACCCGAACAACAAAATTCCCGCCATCCTGGACCCGAACGGGCCGGACGGGCAGCCGCTGGCCTTGTTCGAGTCGGGCGCGATTTTGCTGTACCTGGCCGACAAAACCGGCCAGTTCATCCCGCAGGACGCGGCGCAGCGCTACGAGACGATTCAGTGGCTGATGTGGCAGATGGGCGGCGTCGGGCCAATGTTTGGGCAGCTCGGGTTCTTCCACAAGTTTGCCGGCAAGGACTTCGAAGACAAACGCCCGCGTGACCGCTACGTGGCCGAGTCCAAACGCCTGCTGGCGGTGCTGAACCAGCGCCTGGAAGGCCGCGACTGGATGATGGGCAGCGCGTACACGATTGCCGACATCGCGATTTTCCCGTGGGTGCGCTGCCTGGTGGACTTCTACGGCGCGGGCGACTTGGTGGGCATGGCCGACTTCCCGAACGTGAGCCGTGTGCTGGCCACCTTTGTGGCCCGGCCAGCGGTGGCGCGCGGGCTGGTGGTGCCTGCGCGGGGCTGAGTCGCTATGAATTGAGTAGCTGTCAGGGCAAGTAACACCTTGGCTGGTGGGCTATTTGTCCTGAAAATCCCGTGTTGAACACTTGCGCGCATCACGGCGCATCAACCAGCCCCCTGCAGGCAGCTGCAATACATTGGCGAGCGGATTCCATCGTGCGCCCGGACTGCCGCGCCAACAGCAGTGTGCCGGCCGGGTCGGCTTGGGGCTGCAGGATATGCAGCACGCGCGCACGGGACGCAGCGTCGAGCAGATGGGCGATGTGACGGCCGAGCAAACGTGCGCTGGTCTGTTCGTGGTCGTAGTCAGTCACCTCGAACAGATCGGGGTGCTCGGCTGCAGCGTGGTCCAGCTGATTGCAGTCCAGGTAATGGCGCAGGTACAGCAGCAGGTCACCGGCATCTTTGCCGGGCTGGGATTGCTGCCGGTCATGCCAGGCCGCGATTTTGAGCAATGCCAGCGCCGGGATGCTGGCCACCTGCAAAGCCACGCTGCCCGGCAACACCACCGGCACACTGGCACCAAAGGCCTCACGCAGGCCAAAGCAGTCCAACACGGTGAGGTGCTCCGGCGGCCAGGCAATGGTTCGGTCAGCCTGCTCAATGGCACCAAAGGGCACGACGTCCAGCGGAAGGCCGCTGTGGGCGTGACGCAGGCGATGCGTGGCTGGCCCGTTGCGTGCAACGAACTGCCGATGCTGGAGCAGCCCTTCCCGCAAATCCTGAAAGGCCGCCCAGTCATTGACCATGACGGAAAAATCGACATCCTCGGTCTTGCGGCCGGTGTCGATCCCGTGGGCGCTCCGCAGCATCAGGTCCCGTGCCGCCGCACCGATCAGGAAAAATGCCACGCCTAAGGGCTGCGCCACGGCTTGGAGGTCCCGCACCAGCTGCGCCAACGGCTGGTATTCAGCGCGCAGTGAAAAGTTCAGTGAGGTGGGTGTCATGGATCAGCTGAGCGGTCTCCAGGCAGCGCGCATCACCGGTGGCCAGCAAGTCGGCATACACCAGCAACGGTGGCACGCGCTCAAGGTTGGCACTGTCATCGGGGAAGCGCCAGAAACGGTAGCGCACGTCCACCACGGCGGGGTGGGCTACATCTGGCACTTTCAGCCACTGCTGGCGTGCGGCCAGCAAGGCGGGGACTTGAGCGGCATACAGCGTCAGTTCACCAGGGCGCAGGTGCTGGGTCAGCAGCGCAGCGGCGGGCTCGCCACCCCAGGCAGCACGGTCCGGCAACGGCCAGTTTTGCCAACCCTCCAGAGTGGGCGCGAAGTAGCGGCCCAGCAACAGACGGGGACGCAACACGCGGGCATAGGCGTCAACCCACTGGTTGAGCAGACGCTCGTGCTGGAACAGACGGCGAGTGCCACGTTTGCCGTTCAGGTCGCCCACAAAGCCTTGCTGTTGCAGGTCAGGAATAACCCAGCCCACCGTGCCGTGGGCCACGCCCGCCATGGCAGCCAGTTCACGGTAGGGACGGTTGATGGCGTCAGGGTTGCACAGCAACGCGAAGACGACTTGCAGGCCAGTGGGTTGGAAGGCCCGACCCATGGCGATGGCCGCAGGTTTTGCCGGCCGTTTTTGGCCTTTGACCCAGATCAGCAGCGGGCCATCGGCCAGGTAGGCGTTACCCACGGTGTCCACGAAGGCGATGTCACGGGCCTTCAACTCGTCAGCCAGTGCGGGGCCTACATAGTCGGCGACCAGCAGTGCTTTTTCCCCATCGAACCGAGCCAGCCGCTGCAGGGCTGCACCCAGCGTGGCCAGCTGCAGGGTCGGGCAAACAACCACGGTGTAGCGGACGGTGCGAGCGTCAACACCAGTGTTGTGGGTGATGCAGTCTGGTGTGAGCGTGAGGCCCCACTGGCGTGCGGCAACCGCTGCGGTGGCGAGCAGTTGCTCCTCGGGTGAAAGCAGTTGTTTGTCCATGATTCGACTCGTCCACTCTGAGTGGACGAAATTTTCTATTGAACAAACTTTAAGTCCGATCTGTGGTTTTGTCCACTTAGACCATTTGTCCAACAACAGTGGACAAACAACCCCTGCGCCAGACGCCATCACTTCACAAACTGCTTGCCCAGCTTGCGCGCCAGGGTGCGGCGGTGCAGCCCCAGGCGGCGGGCGGTTTCCGAGATGTTGAAGCCGGTCTCGGCCAGCATTTCGTGGATGCGTTCCCACTCCAGGGTTTTGATGGAGGTGGGGCGGTTGGTCAGCTCGACCTCGACATTGCCGGCGGCGCGGGTGAAGGCGGCTTCGATGTCGTCGGTGTTGGACGGTTTGGCCAGGTAGTGGCAGGCCCCGAGCTTGATCGCCTCGACCGCCGTGGCGATGCTGGCAAAACCAGTGAGCACGACGATGAGCATGTCGGCGTTGTGGGCGTGCAGTGTTTGCACGCAGGCCAGGCCCGAGGCTTCGCCGTTGAGTTTGAGGTCCACCACCGCGAACTCGGGGCTTTCTGTGGCCAGCAAGGTGATGACCTCGGCGTGGCTGGTGGCGTGCTGCACGGTGTAGCCCCGGCGCTCGAACGAGCGGCCCAGGGTGCGGGCAAAGGCGGCGTCGTCTTCGACGATGAGCAAGGACGGAGCTTCGTCACCGACCGCTTCCAGGGCCTGGATCACTGCTTCGGCTGGTTTTTTAGCGTTCATGGCCGGGTTCTCCTTGTTCGTCGGGGTTGCCGAGGTCGTCCAACGTCATGGCGGCCAAGGGCAGATGAATGGTGACGCTGGCCCCACCCTCGGGCCGGTTGGCAGCGGCCACGCGGCCGCCCAGTGTGCGCGCCACGTTGACGACCAAAAACAGCCCCAGCCCGCCGCCGGGCCGGCCCTTGCTGGAGTTGTAGGGCTTGCCCAGTTGGGCCAGCATGGCGGGCGCAAAACCGGGGCCCTGGTCGGTGCAGTGCAGCACCAGCTCGCCCGCCGCCTGCGTCACATCCAGGTGAATGGAGGGCTGCGCCCCCGAGGCTTCCAGGGCGTTGTCCAGCACGTTGAAGATCATCTGTTTGACGGCCGAGTCGGACACCACCGGCAGGTCGGCGCCAAACCGGTTGTGGTAACTCAGCGCGCTGCGCACGCGGGTGCGCCGCCATTCCTCGACCAGCCCGTCCAGAAAGGTGTGCAGCGTGGTGGCGGCCGAGGACTCGCCACGCGCTTCCCCGGCCGACAGCAAAATGCCGCTGACGATGGATTTGCAGCGCTGCAGCTGGGTCTGCATTTCCGTGACCTCCTCCAGCAGCTCGGCGTCTGCGGTGAAGGCGGGCATGCGCCGCCAGTCACCCAGAATGACGGCCAGGGTGGCCAGCGGGGTGCCCAGCTCGTGCGCAGCACCGCTGGCCAGCAGGCCCATGCGCACGATGTGCTCTTCCTCCGCTGCCCGCTGGCGCAGCGCAGCCAGCCGGGCGTCACGCTCGCGCAGGTTGCGGCCAATGCGGGTGATGAAGGTCACCAGCAGCACGGCGTTCAGCCCAAAACAGATCAGCATGCCCTGGATGTACAGGCTGGCCAAGCCCAGGTTGTGGTCGGGCGGCAGCGCCAGCGGGTGGGCAAACAGCGCCAGCGCGGCAAAACAGGTGGCGGTGACGCCAAACAGCGTCCAGGTGAAGGCGGGTTTGAGCAGCACCGCGCCCAGCGTGACCTGCAGCAGGTACAAAAACACAAAGGGGTTGCTGGCCCCGCCACTCAGGTACAGCTGCACGGTGAGCAGGGCCACGTCCACCAGCAGCGACACAAACACCTCGGCACTGCCCACGCTGCGGCGGGCGCGGCAACGCAGGGCGCTGGCCACGTTGAAGGCCAGCAGCCCCCCCAGCGCGGCCATCATGGCCTGCAGCGGCAGCTGCACACCCAGGCCGTAGAACGCGAACTCGATGGTGACGATTTGCCCGATGACGGCGATCCAGCGCAGCTGGATCAGCAGCAGCATGTTTTTGCGGCCGGTGGTGTCACTGCGGCGGCCGGGCAGCCGGGCAACCGGGCCGGTGGGGCGCTCAGTCCTGGCCAAGGGGGGAACGGTGGGGGTCATGCGGCGCATTTTGCCGGGCCAGGGCAAAAGCAGCCCCGGCCACCATCAATGCCAGGGCATACCAGGTCAGCGCGTACACCAGGTGGCTGTTGGCAAAGGCGATGACGGTCAGCCCGCCCACGGGCTGGCCGGGCGCGGGCTCACTACCAGCGGGGGCGGCGTCGGCATCGACAAAGTACGGGGCCACTGCGCCTGCATTGCGCAACCCACGCGCCTGGGCGATGGCGGCCACGTCGCGTGAAAACCAACGGTCTGCGGCCGGGTCGTTCTGGCGCAAAAAGCCGCCGCCGGGCTCTGTCAGGCGCAACAGGCCAGTCACCGTGACGGGCCCATCGGGTGGCACGGACAGGTCAGATTGCGGTGGAATAAACCCCCGGTTGACCAGCACCACCGTGCCATCGGTCCCCTGCAGCGGGGACAGCAGCCAGAAGCCGCTGCCGATGCGGGTGACGGCCTGCACCCGCACGTCACGCCCGGGGATGAAACGGCCTGTCAAGCGAACGTGGCGGTACTCGTCGTTGGCGGCATTGAGCTGCGGCCACTGGGCAGGGCCGGGTGCGTCCACCACCGGGGCGGCCACCCGCTGGGTGACGCGTTCGATCAGGTCCAGCTTCCAGACCCGGCGCTGGAGCTGCCAGCTGCCCAGGGTCACAAAACCGATGAACAGCAGCAGGGCGCAGGCAGCCAGCCAGGGGCGCAGCACCTGCTTGCGTTCAGTCATGGCATATTTTTCATCTCTTGCATGGTCGGCATCATGTTGGTGTTCAGGTGGTACATGACCCAGATCGAACCAGCCAGCATGATGACCAGCAGCACCACGGTGAAGACCAGCGCCAGCAGCGACCAGCCGCCCTCGGAGCGGGTGTTCATGTGCAGGAAATAAATCATGTGGACCACGATCTGCACCGCCGCGATGCCCAGAATCACCAGCGCCGTGGTGCTGGAGCTGGGAAACACCTTGGCCATGACCAGCCAGAAGGGGATCACCGTCAGGATCACCGCCAGCACAAAGCCGGTCACGTAGCCCTTGAAGGTGCTGTGGCTGGCGCCGCCGTGTTCGTCGTCGTGGTGGTCATCATGGCCATGGCCGTCCCCGTGGGCGTGCAGCCCGGTGGGGTTGGGGTCAATGGCGTTGGAATGGTGGGTGGTAGGTGTCATGGCAGTGAGCCCATCAGGTAGACAAAGGTGAAAACGCCGATCCAGACCACGTCCAGAAAGTGCCAAAACATGGACAGGCACATCAGGCGGCGGCGGTTCTCGGCGATCAGCCCGCCCCGGCCCACCTGCACCATCAGCACCACCAGCCACAGGATGCCGAAGGCTACGTGCAAGGCGTGGGTGCCGACCAGCGTGAAGAAGGCCGACAAAAACGCGCTGCGCTGCGGCACGGCGCCTTCATGGATCAAATGCATGAACTCATACATCGTGATGCCGGTGAACACACAACCCAGCACGCCGGTGATGCCCAGCCAGAACAGCACCGGCTTGACGCGGCGGCGCTGCATCTCCAGCATGGCAAAGCCGTAGGTGATGGACGACAGCAGCAGCATGGACGTGTTCAGCGCCACCAGCGGCAGGTCAAACAGCTCCGCGCCGGACGGGCCTGCCGCGTAGCTGCGGCCGACCACGGCGTACACCGCAAACAGCACCGCAAAAATCAGGCAGTCGCTCATCAGGTAGAGCCAGAACCCCAGCAACGTGCCGTTTTCGGGGTGGTGTTCCCCGGGCAGGTAAAAGCGCTGGTTGTCCGGGGCTTTCACCCCAGCGTCATGGCCGCCCAAGACGTCACCGGTCACAGAAAAAGTGCTTGCTGTCATATCAGTTGCCCGCCAAACGAAGAAGACCCTGGGTGCGAACACCCTCGATGCGGACCACATCGTCCACAGGGATGTGGTAGTCGCGCTGGTAGTTGAAGGTGTGGATGATGCTCACCACAATCACGGCCGCAAACATCAGCACGGCCACCGCCCACATGTGCCAGATCAGCGCAAAACCCAGGGCGGTGGCGATGCCTGAAATCACGATGCCGGCCCAGGTGTTTTTGGGCATGTGGATCGGGATGAAACCGAGCTCAGGGCGCTTGTAGCCGCGCTTTTTCATGTCGTGCCAGGCGTCGTTGTCATGCACCACGGGGGTGAAGGCAAAGTTGTACGCAGGCGGGGGCGACGAGGTGGACCACTCCAGCGTGCGGCCGTCCCACGGGTCACCGGTGTGGTCACGCAGCACTGCGCGGTTGCGGTAGCTGACAAAGAACTGGATGAAGGTGGACGCAATGCCCAGCGCAATCAGCACCACCCCGAAAGCGGCAATGATGAACCAGATCTGCAGTGACGGGTCGTCAAAGCGGCTCATGCGGCGGGTCACGCCCATCAGGCCCAGCACGTACAGCGGCATGAAGGCGAAGTAGAAGCCCACAAACCAGAACCAGAACGAGCACTTGCCCCAGAACGCGTCGAGCTTGTAGCCAAAGGCCTTGGGGAACCAGTAGGTGATGCCGGCCATGGCTCCGAACACCACGCCGCCGATGATGACGTTGTGGAAGTGGGCGATCAAAAACAGGCTGTTGTGCAGCACAAAGTCAGCCGGTGGCACGGCCAGCAGCACCCCCGTCATGCCGCCGATGGTGAAGGTGATCATGAAACCGATCGTCCACAGCATGGGCACCTCAAAGCGGATGCGGCCCCGGTACATGGTGAACAGCCAGTTGAAGATCTTCGCCCCGGTGGGGATCGAAATGATCATGGTGGTGATGCCGAAGAACGAGTTGACACTCGCCCCTGAGCCCATGGTGAAGAAGTGGTGCAGCCACACCAGGTACGACAAGATGGTGATGACCAGCGTGGCGTAGACCATGGAGGCGTAGCCAAACAGGCGTTTGCCGCTGAAGGTGGAGACCACTTCCGAGAACACGCCAAACAGCGGCAGGATCAGGATGTAGACCTCGGGGTGGCCCCAGATCCAGATCAGGTTGACGTACATCATCGAGTTGCCGCCGAAGTCGTTCGAGAAGAACACGGTGCCCAGGTAGCGGTCCATCGACAGCAGGCCCAGCACGGCCGTCAACACCGGGAAGGACGCGACGATCAGGATGTTGGTGCACAGCGCCGTCCAGGTGAAGATGGGCATCTTCATCATGCCCATGCCTGGCGCGCGCATCTTGATGATGGTGACCAGCAAATTGATGCCCGACAGCAGCGTGCCCACGCCCGCCAGCTGCAGCGCCCAGATGTAGTAGTCCACCCCCACGCCGGGGCTGTGCTGAATGCCCGACAGCGGCGGGTAGGCCAGCCAGCCGGTCTGGCCAAACTCACCGACAAACAGTGAAATCATCACCAGCACCGCGCCGCTGGCGGTCATCCAGAAGCTGAAGTTGTTCAGGAACGGAAAAGCCACGTCCCGCGCGCCAATCTGCAGCGGCACGACGAAGTTCATCAACCCCGTGACCAACGGCATGGCGACGAAAAAGATCATGATGACGCCGTGCACCGTGAACAACTGGTCGTAGTGGTGCGGCGGCAAAAAGCCCTCGGAGCCGTTGAAGGCCATGGCCTGCTGGGCGCGCATCATCAGCGCGTCTGAAAAGCCGCGCAGCAGCATCACCAGCCCCAGGATGCAGTACATGATGCCGATTTTTTTGTGGTCGATGCTGGTCAGCCAGTCACGCCAGAGCGTGCCCCAGACCTTGAAGTAGGTCATGGCCGCAAACAGCGCCAGGCCGCCGAGCATGACCCCGGCGAAGGTGGCGATCAGGATGGGTTCGTGGATGGGAATGGCGTCCCAGGTGAGGCGTCCGAAGATGAACTTCGTGAGGTCGAAAGTGTCGTTCATGGGGTAGCTCTGTTCTTAGTTCACGACGGGATAGTCAGTGGCCAGGGTGGCCACGCTGCACATGGCGGCCACGTACTTGCGGCCGGGGTCTGTGATGGACGCTGGCGCTGCCAGGGTGGACGTGGCGGACGCCAGGTTGTAGCTGCCGGGTTTGCCCATGCCGCCCTTGGCGTCAATGGCCATCATGTCGTCCATGCACATCTTGTTGGCTTCCACGCAGCGGTTCAGGATGGCCTTGTACAGGCTGGCGTCCACCGAGGCGTAGCGCTGCACCGGGTCCCGCTCGCTGGGTTTTTCCAGCTGCAGGTAGTCGGCGCGGGTCAGCTGTTTGCCGCTGGTTTTGTTGGTCAGCACCCACTTGTCAAAGTCGGCCGGGGCCATGCCGTGGAACTTGAAGCGCATGCCAGAAAAGCCGTGGCCGCTGTAGTTGGCCGAAAACCCGTCGAACGAGCCCGGCTTGTTGATGACCGCGTGCAGCTTGGTTTCCATGCCTGGCATGGCGTAGATCTGCCCGGCCAGCGCGGGGATGAAAAATGAGTTCATCACGGTGGACGCGGTGATCTTGAACTGGATCGGGCGGTCAATCGGCGCGGCCAGCTCGTTGACCAGCGCAATGCCTTGCTCGGGGTAGATGAAGAGCCACTTCCAGTCCAGCGCCACCACCTCGACCACCAGCGGCTTGACGCCTTCAGGCACGTCGCGTTTGGCGTCGATGCGTGTCAAGGGGCGGTAGGGGTCCAACTCATGGGTGCTGATCCAGGTGATCGCCCCCAGCGCAATGATGATGAGCAGCGGCGCGGCCCAGATCACCAGCTCCAGCTGGGTCGAGTGGTCCCAGTCCGGGCGGTAGTCGGCCTGGCTGTTGGCCTTGCGGTAGCGCCAGGCAAACAGCAGCGTCAGCGCAATCACCGGCACGATGATGAGCAGCATCAGCCCGGTGGAGATCAGGATCAAGTCCCGCTGCTGCATGGCCACGTCGCCTGACGGGCTCATCAGCACCCAATTACAGCCTGACAACAAGGCCAGGGCGGGGGCCAACACAAGTGGCAGCCGTAACAAACGGCGAAGATTTTGGACAGGTGACATGCTCGGCGACTCGGTAGAAGGGTAGGTCGGAATTCAGGGCAGATTCGGGTTTACCCGAGAATTTACCCGGAACGGGGCACGGGCGGAAGTGGACGTTTTGTCCTATGGCATTTTTCGCCCGCTGGTGCGATCCTTCAGGCTCGTAGAAAATACCCTCGCCTGCTGGTCACCCTCTCTCCATCACCAACCGCAGGTGTACTAAAGTGCCCGTATGACGCCCAGCATCACCTCCTCAGTGCCCCAGCCCTCCACGCTGGGGGCCGCCCACAACGCCCGCGACGCGCAAGCCGACCAGCACACCATCGCGCCCAGTGAGATCGCCGTCGGCGTCATCATCGGTCGCGCGTCCGAGTACTTCGACTTCTTTGTCTACGCCATCGCCTCAGTGCTGGTGTTCCCGGCGGTGTTTTTCCCTTTTGCCGACAAGCTGCAAGGCACGCTGTGGTCGTTTGTGATCTTTTCGTTCGCCTTCATCGGCCGGCCCGTGGGCACGCTGGTGTTCATGGCGATTGAAAAGCGTTATGGGCGCGGCGTCAAGCTCACTGCCGCCCTGTTTTTGTTGGGCGTGTCCACGGCGGGCATCGCCTTTTTGCCAACCTACGCCACGCTGGGCGCGGTGGCCATCATGTTGTTGTCGGCGCTGCGCTTTTCGCAAGGCATTGCACTGGGCGGCTCGTGGGACGGGCTGTCGTCCCTGCTGGCCATGACTGCGCCCAAGGCGCAACGCGGCTGGTGGGCCATGATCCCGCAGCTGGGCGCGCCGATCGGTTTCATGATCGCCGCTTCGCTGTTTTTGTATTTGAACTCCCAGCTCAGCACCAAGGACTTCCTCGACTGGGGCTGGCGCTACCCCTTCTACGTGGCCTTTGCCATCAACGTGGTGGCGCTGTTCGCGCGGCTGCGCCTGGTGGTCACGCACGAGTACGAGCAGCTGATGCAGCTCAACACCCTGCAGCCCAGCCCGGTGGGTGAAGTCATCAAGGCGCGCGGCAGCAACTTGTTCATTGGCGCGTTTGCTGCGCTGGCCAGCTACGCGCTGTTTCACCTGGTCACGGTGTTCCCGCTGTCGTGGATCACGCTGTACTCCAACCAGTCCGTCAATGAAGTGCTGGTGATGCAGATCATGGGCGGGGCCGTGGCCATTGCGGGCGTGGTCGCCTCGGGCCTGATTGCCGACCGTTTTGGCCGCCGCAACACGCTGGGCTCGCTGGCCATTTTGATTGCGCTGTTCAGCTTTGTGGCGCCCTGGCTGCTGGGCAGCAGCGGCCTGGGGGAAGACATCTTCATTCTGGTGGGCTTTGGGCTGCTGGGCTTGTCCTATGGGCAGGCCGCCGGGGCGGTGACGTCCAACTTCGAGGCCAAATACCGCTACACCGGCGCAGCCTTGACGTCCGACCTGGCCTGGCTGGTCGGCGCGGCATTCGCACCGCTGGTGGCGCTGAGCCTGTCAGCCCACTTCGGGCTGGGCTTCATGGGCGCGTATTTGTTCTCCGGCGCGGTGTGCACGCTGGTGGCGCTGCGGGTCAACAAGGTGCGGGAAAACCGGGGCTGACCTGGAACCGTTTATTTGCTACTGATTTAATAGCGCAACAGGCAATCAACGCCTAGGCTGGTCGGTAGTTTTATCCAAAAAGGGCCTGTTCAGGCCCTTTTTTTATGCCTGTCATGCCGCTGGCGCATGATGGCGCTGCCAGGGCGCGTACTTTCAGCGTCATCCGTGTCTGACACGCACACGGGGCCACCGCCGCGCACCAGGCCGCAGGCGCAGCGGCACACTTCATGCGTCACCCCCCAGCAGCAGCGCAGGTCACGGGCCCACTGCACGTTTCAGCCCCCTCTGGCGACTCACCTACCAAGCCCACCCATGCACATCAAAATCGGTTTTGACATCCAGCTCGCGGTCACGTCGCCCATGGCGTTGATCTACCTGTTGCACGTTCACCCCTCGCGGGAGGGCGACCTGTGGGCCCCTGAAACCGTGTGGGTTGAGCCGAACCTGCACGTTGAGGAGTATCTGGACGCCTTCGGCAACGTCTGCGGGCGCGTCAACGCGCTGGCGGGCGTCAGCCAGGTGCGTTTTCACAGCTCGTCGGTCATCCGTGACTCCGGCCAGCCGGACGAGGTCAACTGGGCCGCCTGGCAGCATGACCCAACCGACCTGCCGCCGGAAACCCTGCAGTTTTTGCTGCCCAGCCGTTACTGTGAGGTCGACAGCGCCCTGCTGCAGTTCGCCTGGAACCAGTTTGGCAACACGCCCATGGGCTGGGGCCGCGTGCAGGCGATCTGTGATTACGTGCACCACCACATCCGCTTTGACTACAACCAGGCTAGAGCCACCCGCACGGCGGTGGAAGGCTGGCGCGAGGGCACCGGCGTGTGCCGCGACTACACGCATCTGGCCGTCACGCTGTGCCGCTGCATGAACATCCCGGCGCGTTACTGCACCGGCTACCTGGGCGACATCGGCATTCCGCCCGTGCCCTACCCGATGGACTTCAGCGCCTGGTTCGAGGTCTTTCTGGGCGGCCGCTGGTACACCTTTGACGCCAGGCACAACACCCCGCGCATCGGCCGGGTGGTGATGGCACGCGGGCGCGACGCCGGGGACGTGCCGATCACCATGGCCTTTGGGCAAAATACGCTGCAGCGGTTTGAAGTCACCACCTACGAGGTAGACGCCTACGGCAACCCGGTTTGAAGGACACCCTCCCCCATGCAAGAAGTGCTGATCTTCAGCTGTGAACACGGCGGCAACGAGGTCCCGCCCGACTACGCGCCGCTGTTTGTCGGCCACGAGGCGCTGCTGCCCACCCACCGCGGCTGGGACCTGGGTGCGTTGCAGCTGGCGCGGGAGATGGCGGCGTTTTTTGACGCGCCGCTGTTTTACTCGACCACCACGCGGCTGCTGGTGGACCTGAACCGCTCGGTCGGCCACCGGCAGCTGCACTCTGAAGCCACCCGCGCCTTGAGCCTGAAAAACCGGCGTGCCATCGTCGCCCAGCACTACCGCCCGCACCGCGACGCCATCGAGTCCGAGGTGGCCCGCTGCATCGCGGCCGGCCAGCGGGTGATCCACATCGCGTCCCACAGTTTCACGCCCGAGCTGCGCGGTGTGGTGCGCCAGGCCGATGTGGCCTGCCTCTACAACACCCAGCGCCCCGGCGACCGCGCCCTGGCCGCCCGCTGGCTGGCCGCCCTGGCCCAGCGCCGGCCCGACCTGCGCCTGCGCCGCAACTACCCCTACAACGGCAAGGGCGACGGCCTGTCGTCCCTGCTGCGCAAACGCCACGGCCCCGATGTGTACGTCAGCATCGAGCTGGAAGTGAACCAGCGCTTTGTGCAAGAAGGCGGCCCCGCCTGGGACGCCGTGCGCGCCGACGTGATGGCCGCGCTGGCGCAGGCGGTGGGCCCGAGCCCGCTTCAGCGCTGATACGGGTTGTTCGGCCGCGCATCACGGCGGTTGCGCGCCCCGTCGCCGTCCCGGTCGCGGTCCACGCGGTTGGGCACGCCGTCGCCATCGCGGTCACGCCAGCCATAACCGGGGCGGTAACCACGCCCGCCCTGGACCACCACCGGCGGCGGGGTGTACCCGCGCTGGTAGCCCACGGTGCCGTTGATGTAGACGGGCGCGGCCTGCACCGCGTAGGGCTGGCCGTACACGGCACCCGCGCTTTCATAGGGGCCGTAGCCTGGGGCGGGGTACACCGCGCAGCCGCTCAGGCCAGCAGCAGCGGCCAGGGCCAGCAACCATTTGGGGGTGGTGTTCATCATGAAGTCTCCTTTGAGCGGCCAAACACAGGCCATGTGGTGATTGAACGCGGCGGGTGTGTCGATGGGGGACCCCCTGTGTGAGCCGGCCGTGTTGATTGGTTACCAACTGTGGTGCGAACCGGCTGCCAGACACGTCTGGTGCGCAAGCTTTACCGGCCCGACAGCCGTGCAGCCCATACTGCGGCGCAATGACCCACTTCAGCCCCCCACCCCCGCCTTGCCCAACGGGCCCCCTTCCCAGCCGGCGCCTGTTGCTGGTGCAAACCAGCCGCTGGGCGCTGGGCGGCGCGCTGGGACTGGCAGCGCTGCACCCCGCCCAGGCCGCACCCGGCTACACCGTGACCGAGGCACAGCTGCAGCAGGCTGTGGCCCAACGCTTCCCCCGGCGTTACCCGGTTGGCGGGTTTCTGGACATTGACGCCAAGGCGCCGCGCCTGTCGCTGCTGCCCGCCAAAAACCGGCTGGCCGCGCAGCTGCAGGTGGCCGCCGCCGGGCCCGCCCTGCCGCGCGCCTACCGGGGGGTGTTTGACCTGGACTTTGCGCTGCGCTACCAAGCCAGCGACCGCACCGTGCGCGCCGACCAGCTGCGCGTGACAGCACTGCAGTTTGAGAACCTGCCCGCGCAAACCTCGGCCCTGCTGTCGATGTACGGGCCGCAGCTGGCCGAGCAAAGCCTGCAGGGCGCGGTGCTGCACCAGCTCAAGCCCGAAGACCTGGCCCTGCCCGATGGCATGGGCCTGCAGCCCGACACCATCACCGTGACGGCGCAGGGGCTGGTGATTGCGTTTGTGGCCAAGCCGCTGTGACCCGTCTCACGTTGCCTGCTTGAAGCGCCCATAAAAAAAGACAGGCCAGGCCTGTCTTTTTGGCAACCCACCCCGCTGAAGGCCGCAGCCCTCAGCGGTGCAGCGTTTACTTGGTCGCAGCAGCTTTCACGTCGGCTTTGACTTCGGCCTTGACGGCGTTGGTTTCCACCTTGGCAGCGGCTTTGTCGGCCACGGCGTTGACTTTGGTGGTGTCCACCTTGGCGTTGGCGTCAATCACTTTGGTGGCGGCTTTGGCGTCGGCCTTGGCTTCCACTTTTTCAGCCTTGGCAGCGGCTTCAGGCTTGTCCTTGGCGTCGGCTTTCACGACTTTGGCGTGCGCCTTGGCTTTGGTTTTGGCCGCGTCGGCATGGGCTTCAGTTTTCTTTTCAGCGGCTTTCTTTTCAGCCTTTTCAACTTTCACATCGGCCTTGGCGTCCACCTTGGCTTCGCTTTTCACGGCAGCGGCCACAGCCTTGTCGGCCTTGGCTTCAGCCTTGACGACTGCAGGGGTGGCGGGCACCGCAGCGGTGACAGGTGCGGGCACCTGAGCCATGGCCACGCTAGCGAAAAAACCAGCAAGAAGGGTCGCGAGTACTTTGTTCATGAGAGTGTCCTTTGGAAGGGTTTGTTGAGATCAGTCGATGTCAAGTTGACTGGTGTTCAACGCCACCCCCGCCCCGCTGTTGACCCGCCTGACACACCGTTGCAATCCGTACCTGCGCTTTACAAAGCACGCGGCGCGCCTGACTTGTTGCCCTTTTCACTGTCCAGGTGGCCCATCTGGTGTGCGTCGTAACGCGTGCCCGCCACCGCATCGGCCGGCAGTGCGGCTTCAATGCGTTGCAGCGCGGCGGCGTCCAGCGTCACCGCCATCGCGGCCAGGGACTCGTCCAGCTGCGCCAGCTTGCGCGCCCCCACCAGCGGCACCAGGTGCAGCCCCTGCTGGCGCCCTTGCGCCAACACCCAGGCAATCGCCACCTGTGGAGCGGTCACACCCATGTCGGCCGCCAGCTGCTGCAGCACCGCCACCAGCTGCTGGTTTTTGGCCCCGTTGTCCCCGGTGAAACGCGGCAGGTGCGCGCGGAAGTCACCCGGCCCGGTGGGCTGGGAGCCCGCCAGCAGCCCGCGTGACAACACGCCGTAGGCCGTCACGCCAATGCCCAGTGTTTTAAGCAGCGGAAAAATCTCCGCCTCCGGCCCCCGGCTGATGAGCGAGTACTCAATCTGCACATCGGCAATCGGGTGCACCGCGTGCGCACGGCGGATGGTGTCCACGCCCACCTCACTCAGGCCGATGTGGCGCACGTAGCCCGCCTGCACCAGCTCGGCCATCGCGCCAATCGTGTCTTCAATCGGCACGTTCGCATCCAGCCGGGCGATGCGGTAGATGTCAATGTGGTCGGTGCCCAGGCGCTTGAGGCTGTAGGCCAGGAAGTTCTTGATGGACGCGGGCCGCCCATCTACGCCGATGAAGGCGCCCGCCGGATCGCGCAGCGCGCCGAACTTGACGGACAGCAGCGCCTCGTCACGCCGACCTTGCAGTGCCCGGCCGATCAGCGACTCGTTGTGGCCCATGCCGTAGAAGTCGCCGGTGTCCAGCAGGTTGACGCCCGCGCTAAGGGCGGCGTGGATCGTGCGCACGCTTTGCGCTTCATCGGCCGGGCCGTACAGCGCCGACATGCCCATGCAGCCCAGGCCGATGGGCGCGGTGCGCGCAGGCCCGTGCGGGCCAAGGTGGGTGCCGTGGGACAGGCTGAATTGAGGGGTGGAAGTCATGGTGAGGGCTTTCGATCAAGTGAAAGTGGACGGTGAGGAGACTTTATTGAAATGCCTTTGATGAATAAACTAGGCAAATCTGAAATAACTGTTCTCGAATCACAGAACAGTACCCCCTCAAAGGCCCCACCATGGACCGTTTTCGCGCGATGGAAGTCTTCAACTGCGTGGTGGCGCTGGGCAGCTTCACCCAGGCCGCCGCCGCGCTGCACCTGCCCAAGGGCCGCGTGACCACCGTGGTGCAGGAGCTAGAAGCCCACCTGGGCGTGCGGCTGCTGATGCGCACCACCCGCCGCCTGAGCCTGACGGACGACGGCGCGCTGTTCCACCAGCGCGCGCTCAGCCTGGTGCAGGACATGAGCGACGTTGAAAACACCCTGCGCCACGCCGTGGCCACACCCGCCGGGCGGCTGCGGGTGGACGTGCCCGCCGCCCTGGGCCGCCACATCGTGGGCCCGGCCCTGCCCGCGTTTTTTCAGCGCTACCCCGACATCGTGCTGGAGCTGGGCAGCACCGACCGCCCGGTGGACCTGGTGGCCGAAGGCGTGGACTGCGTGATTCGCGGCGGGCTGGTGCACGACGACACCCTGGTGGCACGCCCGCTGGGCAGCCTGCGCGTGGTGACCTGCGCCGCCCCCGGCTACCTGGCCACCCACGGCACCCCCACCACCCTGGCCGAGCTGCAGGACCCAGCCAGCCCGCACCGCTTCGTGAACTTTCACTCCGCCAAAACCGGGCGCGTGTTTCCGTTCGAGTTCATGCAGGGGCCAGGCGACGAGGTGCTGCCCATCCACCGCCCGCACTGGGTCAGCTGCAATGACGCGGGCAGCTACGTCGCGGCCGTCACCGCCGGCATGGGGCTGGGCCAGGTGGTGGTCAGCCAGGCCACCTGCCAGCTGCTGACCAGCGGGCAGCTGGTGCCCGTGTTGCACGCATGGGCCGTGCCGCCGCTGCCCTTTGTGGTGCTGTACCCCCGCAACCGCCACCTGACGGCCAAGGTCCGCGCCTTTGCCGACTGGGTGGCCGAGCTGTTTCAGGCGGAGCTGGCGGCCACGCAAACGCTACATATTTAATAGCACACCAGGCAATGAAAGCCTAGGCAGCCGGCTGAAAACCCTTGAAATCTGACCGTGACAGCCCTGCACAGCACGCCTGCAGCCCCGCCAGGGCCCCAGGCTTGACGGCGGGGTGCGGCAGGCGCTACAACGCCCCATGTCGCTGCCGCCACCCGGCACGCCGCATGCTTGAAACCCCCAGCGTTCACCCTCAACTCCAGCCATGGCTTCAACTCAATCCTCCATCGTGCAGGTCCAACCCCTCGGCTTCCCCTGGCCCACGGTAGACCCGTTTTTGTTCTGCGTCCACCACGACGACGCCTACCCCGCCGGCAACGCCGACATGGGCCCCGGCGTGCCGCTGGCCGGCCGCCACATTGGCCAGGACTTCAGCGGCCACGACGGCTGGAGCATGTACCACGGTGACACCGTGCCCGGCTTCCCCAACCACCCGCACCGCGGGTTTGAAACCGTGACCATCGTGCGCCAAGGGCTGATTGACCATGCCGACTCCCTCGGCGCCGCCGCGCGGTTTGGTGGGGGCGACACGCAGTGGCTGACCGCAGGCAGCGGCGTGGTGCATTCCGAGATGTTCCCCCTGCTCGACAGCGCAGCACCCAACCCACTGGAGCTGTTCCAGATCTGGCTGAACCTGCCCGCCGCCCACAAGATGGTGCCCGCCCACTTCACCATGCTGTGGCATGAAAAAATCCCCACGCTGACCCACGTGGACACCCACGGCCGCAGCACCCACGTGGCGGTGATTGCGGGCGAACTGCCCGGCGCAGGCCAGCCCCTGAATCCACCGCCCGACTCCTGGGCCGCACAGCCCGGCGCGGACGTGGCCATCTGGACCGGGCGCATGGCCCCCGGTGCCCACTTCACCCTGCCACCCGCCCAGCCGGGCACCCGGCGCAACCTGTATTTTTTCAAAGGCACCAGCCTGCGCATTGACGGCCAGACCATCACCCAGCACGCCGCCATCGAGCTGCGCAGCGACGTGGCCGTGACGCTTCAAAACGGCGATGCAGAAAGCGAATTTCTGATGCTGCAAGGCCGCCCCATTGCCGAGCCCGTGGCCCAGTACGGCCCCTTCGTCATGAACACACAAGCCGAAATCCAGCAAGCCATCGCCGACTACCAGCGCACCCAGTTCGGCGGCTGGCCCTGGCCCGAGGCAGACCCCGTGCACGGCCGCGACCCCGCCCGCTTTGCCCGCCACCCCGGCGGCCGCGAAGAACGCCCCGCCGAGCTGTTCACCACCCCGAAAGAGGTGGCGTAATGGCCGGCATCGGCTGGCTCGCCGTGCTGCAACTGGTGCCCTGGACAGACGTCATCAAAAACGCCCCCAAGGCCGCCGACGGCGCCAAAAAGCTCTGGCAAAGCGTGCGCAAAAAACCCCCGTCCTCCACCCCAGACGCCAACACCCGCCACCTGCCCACCGACATCCAGACGCCCCTGCAAACCCGCATGGCCGCCCTGGAGCAAGACCTGGCCGACCTGCACGCGCAGATGCTGGAGTCTGCGGCGTTGATTCAGACCCTGGCGGAGCAGAACACGCAGCTCGTCAGGCGTGCCGAAACCACCCGCTTGCGGCTGAAAATCCTCAGCGTGGTGGCGCTGCTGCTGACGGTGGCCGTGGTGTGGCTGGCGGTGCAGCGCTGAGCGCCTGGTGAGGCCGTCAAGCCCTGCGAAATGGGCTGGTCGGCTTTTGTTTAGGCGGTGCTTTTTGATACTCGCTGGCATCAAAGGCCTGTCGCTGGCTTAACAAGTCCTCGCCGTCCAGGCGTTCGGCCAGGCTGTTCAGGTCGCTGGCAGACACCCCAACGGACTCAAAGTGGGCGCGCCAGGTGTTGACCACACCGATGACCTGGGCGACTTGCGCGGCGGCCTGGGCCGGCTGAAGCCCAAACGCCTCGCACTGCGACATGGCATTGACCAGCGTGGACGCTTGTCCGTCTTCCCCGCAGATGAACTCCTGGTAGCCCTGGCCTGAGTTGGTGGGTAGCACGTCATACGCCGGTGCCAGCCTCAGCCGTCCATGGGCAGTGGGGTCAACGACCAAAAGTGCGTGGTTTTTTTCATGGTCGTCGGTGTTATCGACCAGGATGTTGAACACCATTCGCCGGAACAGCTCCTGGGCATCGGCCAAGTGCGCGTCGGCCTGGCTGACGCCGACTCTGCGCAGGATTCGGGCGAGCTGTGGGTAGCCCATGTCTGGCTCGGCACCAGCGGGCGTCGCCGCCCGAATCGCCGTGCCCGCCGAAATACTGTGAATCCGCTGGCCGCTCACGCGGTCAAATCGGCGAATGGCCAAGGCATTTGCCGCCACCAAGCGAATAACCTGGGTCTGGGCCACGCGAATGCCAGCCTGGGCAGCCAACGTCATGGTTGCGTGCTCAACCAGCGGCGCGTCAACGTACTCGTTGTTGAAAAACTTGATGACCCACTGCTCACCGTCGATGTCGATCAACGCCTTGGGCTTGGCACCCCCCAAAGGGCTGCCACCGCCGTCAATGATTCTGGCTTCGAGCGTCGTCAAGGCGTCGCCAGCTTCAATCTTGGCCACCACCTCGCTGAGCGCCTGAGCTTGCGCCAATCGCGGCAGGGGCCCGCCCTTACGGGGCAGATACGAGGTGGCCGAGGTCGAGACCCCCAAGGCACCGAAGCGGTCGTCACCCGCGTAATAGAGCAGCTCCATCAAGGACATGCGTTTGGGTTTGTCGATGAACCGGATGACTTTCTCCCCCCAGCGGTCCGGGCGCGCGTCATCCACGGCACCCACTGCGCGGGGCGCGTTGGCGCTCAGTCGCCCGGGCGGGGCGAACTCGTTGTCCACCAGCGGCAAGTCCTCACTGAGTGCGAACCCATGGGCCAGCCAGTCCTCGGCGTAGCGCAGCGAAACGCCCTTGCCCGCAGCCACCAGCTTCAACGCCCCCACGTAGCGAGGCGTCAACTCTCCCAGGTACCAAAGGTACAAGTCGTCCAAGCGCATGTGAATCCTTTTTGGGGCGGTGGTTGGGGATTCAGGCGCGCATGCGGGCGTCCGCCGAGACCTGCGCCCTGGCCTTGCCCAGCGCCACCGCTTCCCGAACGTTCAACGCCAGCGCGCCCTGGTCATGTTCCGGTGCCGCCAGGTTTCCCAGCTCCCCATCCCGGTTGATGAGCCACAAAGCACTGGCCACGATGCCAATGCTCACGGTCGGGTCACCCGCTTCGAGCCGCTGAAGCGT
>JBJXEI010000234.1:0-5643 GCA_046154065.1 Polaromonas sp.
TGGCTGGGAATAATTTCCCGGTTTGCGCCGAGGAGTCGGGATGCGCTGTGAGGCGCAAGACGTGCCGTGTGGCCAGCCACACAAACGGCTTGCAACGAAGCAGCGCGCCCGAATCCGACAGGGCAAACTGGGAACTTATTTCTTGCCACATCCTTACTGTTGAACCTTGGCCGCGCGGCCTTCCAGGAAATCGCGCACCCGGGCTTTGGCCTCGGGCGCGGCCTGGGCAATGGCAGCCATCAGGGACTCGGTCATCAGCCCGTGGTCGGCGCTTTGGTCGGCAATGCGGGGCAGCACATGCGTCAGGGCAAAGTTGGTGGCCGGGGCGTTTTGTGCAATTTTTTCGGCCAGCTCGATCGCCTTGGCCAGCGCCTGGCCTGCAGGCACCAGGTACTGCGCGAACCCGGCGCGCTCACCGTCTACCGCGTTGTAGACGCGGCCGGTCAGCATCATGTCCGTCATGCGGGCCACGCCCACCAGACGCGGCACCCGCACCGAGCCGCCACCGCCAACAAAAATCCCGCGTGAGCCTTCGGGCAGCGCGTAAAACGTCGATTCATCGGCCACGCGGATGTGCGCGGCGCAAGCCAGCTCCAGCCCACCGCCCACCACCGCGCCGTGCAGCGCGGCCACCACCGGCACCGAGCCAAACTGCACCGCGTCCAGCGCCTTGTGCCACATGCGGGAGTGGTGCACACCCTGCACCGCGTCGCGCTCGGACAGCTCGCTCAGGTCCAGACCAGCGCAGAAATGCGGGCCCTCACCATCCATCACGGCCGCCCGGACCTCGGGGCCGAAGCTTTCAAAAATGTCCCGCAGCCCCCGCACCAGGGCGTCGTTCAAGGCGTTGCGTTTGGCCACGCGGGTCAGGCGGACCACGGCCACCGCACCCTGGATGTCCAGGGAAATTCCGGCCGATGTGAAGTCTGTTGTCATGCTGTCTTTCTTGATTCGTGGCCGGTCTGCGGCAGTTGTCTTGGCGATTAATTGGTTATAGTTTATATTCAGTTTTTCGATTCTGCAATTTCAAAAACAGCCCGTCAGCGTGAATTTGACGTGAAGCTAGGGTATGTACTGACAGGGTTTCAACGAGCCCGAGCGCACCCGCCAGCCCCGCCAAAACCGCTGCCCAACCGGAGACAAACCCGTGAACGCTTTCATCCCCTACGGCCTTTACTGGTCCACCCCGTTTGCCAAATGGCAGGGGTCATTGGCCAACCTGAATGCGCTGCCGCTGGCGGCCCAGGTGGGCCAGCAGGCACTGGCTGCGCGCGGGGTGGACACCGCCCAGATCGACCTGGGTATCCTGGGCATCACCAACCCGCAAAAGGGCAGCTTCTACGGCCTGCCCTACGTCACCGGGATGATGGGCCTGGACCGCGTGGCAGGCCCCACCGTGCAGCAGGCCTGCGCCACCAGCGTGCGCGCACTGCAGATGGCGGCGCAGGAAGTGACCGGCGGCACGGCGCAATGCGCGCTGCTGGTGATGGCCGACCGCCAGTCCAACGGCCCGGTGGTGTACTACCCCGACCCCACCGGCACCGGCGGCTATGGCATCACCGAGCACTGGGTGCCCGACAACATGGGGCACGACCCGTACGCCAAAAACCCGATGCTGCAGACCGGCGAAAACGTGGCCGCGCACTTCGGCATCAGCACTGCAGAGCAGCACGCGTTGAAGCTGCACCGCTACCAGCAGTACCAGGCCGCGCTGGCCGATGACCGGGCGTTTCAAAAGCGCTACATGGTCGATGTGCCGCTGAGCGACTCGAAATTCCGCAAACAAACCGGTGTGCTCAGCACGGACGAAGGCATCTTCCCAACCACACCCGAGGGGCTGGCCAAACTCAAGCCAGTCAAGGAAGGTGGCACCGTGACGTTTGGCGGACAAACCCACCCGGCCGACGGCAGCGCCGGGGCGATCGTCACCACCCGCGAACGGGCGGCGGCCATGGCCACTGCGGCGGGCATTGAGGTGGAAATTCTGGGCTTTGGCATGGCGCGGGTGGCCCCGGGCTACATGCCCATGGCCCCGGCCCCGGCGGCCCACCGCGCGCTGGCCCACGCCGGGCTGCGCATCGACCAGATCGACGCCATCAAGACCCACAACCCGTTTGCGGTGAACGACATCGCGCTGGCGCGTGAGACGGGTTTTGCCTGGGAAAAAATGAACAACTTCGGCAGCTCCATCATCTGGGGCCACCCGCAAGCGCCCACCGGCCTGCGCGCCATCATCGAGCTGATCGAGGAGCTGGTGCTGCGCGGCGGCGGCACCGGCTTGTTCACCGGCTGCGCGGCGGGTGACACCGGCCATGCGCTGATCCTTCGCGTCACCGACGCATCATCGAAAGGTTAAAACCATGTCAGATTTTTCAGCCCGGCTGGACGCCTGGATCGTGGACGGCGTGCGCACGCCGATGGTGGACTATTGCGGCGCGCTGGGCGGTGTGTCGCCCACCGACCTGGGCATCAAGGTGGCCCGTGCGGTGTTGGCGCGCAGCGGTGTGCCTGCGGCCGATGTGGACTCGGTCGTCACCGGGTCCATGGCGCAAGCCGACTTTGACGCCTTTGTGCTGCCGCGCCACATTGGCCTGTATGCGGGTGTGCCGCTGGCGGTGCCGTCGGTGTTGGTGCAGCGCATTTGTGGCAGCGGCTTTGAGCTGTTTCGCCAGGCGGCCGACCAGATCACGCTGGGGTATGCCAACGTGGCGCTGGTGGTGGGCACCGAGTCCATGACGCGCAACCCGATTGCCGCCTACACGCACCGCAGTGGCTTCAAGCTGGGCGCACCGGTCGAGTTCAAGGACTTTTTGATGGAAGCGCTGATCGACACCGCAGGCCCGGTGACGATGATTCAAACCGCCGAGAACCTGGCGCGCCGGTATGGCATCAGCCGCGCTGACGTCGATGCCTATGCCGCCCGGTCGTTCGAGCACGCACTGCGGGCGCAGGCCGATGGTTTTCTGTCCGGTGAAATCACACCCGTGACGTCTGAAACCTTCGAGCTGGACGGCTACGCCACACGCGGCATTGCCGTGCCGCGCAAAGCCGGCGTGCTGGACCGCGACACCCACCCGCGCCCGTCGCCGGTGGCGGCACTGGCCGCGCTGCGCACCGTCTACCCCGGCGGGGTGCAAACGGCGGGCAACAGCTCGGCCCTGGTCGATGGTGCGGCGGGCGCGCTGGTGGCCAGCAGTGCATATGTCCAGGCCCACGGCCTGCAGCCGCTGGCGCGCCTGCGCGGTGCCGCCGCCGTGGGCGTGGCGCCCGAGCTGATGGGCATTGGCCCCGCGCCGGCCATTCGCAACCTGCTGACGCGTTGCGGCCTGGCACTGAGCGACATCGGTTTGTTCGAAATCAACGAGGCGCAGGGCGCGCAAACCCTGGCCGTGGCGCGAGAGCTTGGCCTGGACATGGACAAGCTCAACGTCAATGGCGGCGCCATCGCGCTGGGCCACCCGCTGGCGGCCACTGGCGTGCGCCTGACCGTCACGCTGGCGCGTGAGCTGCGCCGACGCGGCCTGCGCTGGGGCATCGCCTCGGCCTGCGTCGGCGGCGGGCAAGGCATGGCCTTGCTGATTGAAAACCAGCTGGCCTGACATTGGCCCATCCACCCCCACACTGAAACGAAAGACCCCCATGAAAGTCATTACCGCAGACGAGGTCGGTGCGCTGATCGCCGACGACGCCACCATCTTCCTGGGCGGCCTGGCCGTGACCAGCCTGCCCGAAGAAATCCTCCAGGGCCTGGAACGCACCTTTCTGGCCACGCAGCACCCCCGCAACCTGAGCACCTGGGCCTGCGGGGCCGTGGGCAATTCGGGCGAGGCCGGCATGAAACATTTCGCCCACCCCGGCATGATCAAACGGGTGGTGGCCGGGCACTTTGGCCAGACCGGCAAGGAGATGATGCGCATGGTGTTTGCGGGCGAAGTGGAGGCCTACAACTTCCCGCAGGGCTCGTTGTCGCACCTGACGCGGCAAATCGCCAACCGCTCGCCGGGGCTGCTGACGCAGGTCGGCCTGGGCACCTTTGTGGACCCACGCCTGGAAGGCGGCAAGATGAACAGCGCGTCCACGGCGGAGCTGGTCAAGCTGGTGGAGTTTGAGGGCCAGGAGTGGCTGTTTTACCCACCGCCCCGGGTCGATGTGGCCATCATCCGCGGCACGCTGGCCGACGAAAAAGGCAACATCACGCTGGACAAGGAGGGCGTGCTGCTGGAGCAGCTGGCCATTGCACAGGCGGCCAAGCGCTGGGGCGGCATTGTGGTGGTGCAGGTCGAGCGCATCGTCAAGGCGGGCAGCCTGCACCCCAAGGCGGTCAAAGTGCCCGGCCTGCTGGTCGACTACGTGGTGGTGGCCCAGCCCGAAAACCACATGCAGAGCATTGCCACCCAGTTCAACGCCGCCCTGTGCGGCGACGTGAAGGTGCCCACTGGCAGCCTGGCGCCCATGCCGCTGGATGAGCGCAAGGTGATTGCACGCCGCGCTGCCATGGAGGTCACGCCGGGGGCGATCACCAACCTGGGCATTGGCATTCCGGCGGGCATCCCGTCGGTGGCGGCCGAAGAAGGCGTGGCCGAGCTGCTGAGTCTGTCGATCGAAAGCGGCGTGAACGGCGGCATTCCGGCGCAGCAGGGTGACTTCGGCCTGGCCTACAACGCCGAGTCGATCATCGAGCAGTCGGCGCAATTCGACTTTTATGACGGCGGCGGACTGGACGCGAGTTTCCTGGGGCTGGCGCAAACCGACGTGCACGGCAACGTCAACGTCAGCAAGTTCAACGGCCGCCCGGTCGGCTGCGGCGGCTTCATCAACATCACCCGCGCCACGCCCAAGCTGGTGTTTTGCGGCGCCTTCACCGCCGGTGGGCTGGACGTGCGGGTGGCCGACGGCCGCCTGACCATCCTGCAGGAGGGCAAGTCCCGCAAGTTCATCGAACAGG
This sequence comes from Polaromonas sp., assembly GCA_046154065.1. Classification (GTDB taxonomy): domain Bacteria; phylum Pseudomonadota; class Gammaproteobacteria; order Burkholderiales; family Burkholderiaceae_C; genus Polaromonas. Next base: position 4,946 of record JBJXEI010000234.1, read on the forward strand.
TCGAGCAGATCACCTTCAACGGCCCGGACGCGGCGCAGCGCGGTCAAACCGTGCTGTTCATCACCGAGCGGGCGGTGTTTGAGCTGACCCCCGACGGCCTGGCCCTGACAGAGATCGCACCCGGCTTGGACCTGGAGCGCGACGTGCTGGCCCACATGAGCTTCAAACCCATTGTGAAGGACCTCAAAATCATGGACGCGGGGCTGTTCAGCGCCCAATGGGGCGGACTGGCCGCAGCGCTGGGGCAGCCACAGGCCTGACAGGACTGACAAAACTGACAGGCCTTACACGTGGAACTTTTTGCTATTAAATCAATAGCTACACCGGCAATGAAAACCTAGGCTAGCGGTGGTTTTGAGTCATAAATGGCTACCCACAGGGTGGGAAATGGCCTGGAAAGCCTGAAATTTAACCTCAATGTTAAATTTCGACCCCTCTGTGGTGCAGAGCACGGGAAACTCCCAATGCACCGGGGCGGGGCTGCCAGTACATTCATGGACATGACGACGGGCCCCTGGGGCCCGCTTCGTGAGGAGCCGGGGAGACACAACAAGTAAATCAAATCATCGAAAAAACACTTCACGAGATGTTTTTTCGACAAAGCGCTGGCAACCCCAGCGCTTTTTTCATGGGCAATCGCTCTCTGGCCGCAACGGCCTCCTGCCCATGCAAGACAATCTGCGGCATGGAATTGCTGA
>JBJXEI010000235.1:0-6613 GCA_046154065.1 Polaromonas sp.
CCAGCAATGTGATCGACAGATGCCCCGTGACCGCGGCCAACAACAAGCCCAGGAATGCCAGCACCCGCAGGGCTTCGGCCATTTGCATCAGGCGCCGCTTGGACACCCGGTCAGCCAGCAGACCCACGGGGATCGACAGCAGCAAAAAGGGCAGCGTCTGCGCCGTGGCCAACGCGCCGATTTCGCCCGGCCCCGCGCCCAGCGCCAGCACGGCGATCATGGGCACGGCGGCCAGGCTGATTTGCTCAGCCGACTGCGCGGCCAGATTGGCCCAGGCCAGACGGGAAAAGGCGGGGGGAAGCGCGGTTGTCATGCCCGCATGATGGCGGGTCTGGCTTGCAAGCTCTGGCTGCAATCGGACCTGTGAATGCAGCTTCCTTGCAGCTAAGCCTACGAGACCACCGAAGCCGTGGCCATCAACTCTTCAAACAGCGACAGCGAAGCCCGGCCCGACACCGCATACGGGTCCAAGGCCGAGCGCTCGGAGTACTTCAGCACCAGCCCGGGGTTGAGCGCCGCCATGTTGACCTGCCCCATGCTCCATGCGGCAAAGCGGCGCTCGCCGATCTCTTCGTAGCTGAGCAGTTCCACATCGGTGTGGCGCGGGTCTTTGATGATGCGGTTGTAGCGCCGGTTGACGGCGCTGCGGCCGCCTTCCAGCACCTGCAAGAAGACGCGCTCGTTGAAGCAAAAGCACAGCACACCGGTGATGCCCTCGCCCGGGTTGTTGGCCTTGCTCTGGCGCAAGATCGACAACAACTCGTCGGGGTTGACCGTGTCCACGGCGCGGCTGGCGTACAGCAGTCTGACCAACATGGGAATTCCTCAGGTGTTCTTGCGGGGCAGCAGCGACAAAAACTCGCGGCGCAGGTTGGCGTCTTTCAGGAAGGCACCGCGCATCACACTGTTGACCATCGCGGTCTCGGTGTCTTTCACACCGCGCCAGTGCATGCAAAAGTGGTCGGCCTCCATGACGATGGCCAAGCCATCGGGCCGAACACGCTGCTGCAACTCGTTGGCCAGCATGGTGACGGCCTCTTCCTGAATCTGCGGGCGGCTCATGACCCAGTCGGCGATGCGCGCGTACTTGCTCAGGCCGATCAGGTTGCTGTGTTCGTTGGGCAGGATGCCGATCCACACCTTGCCGAAGATGGGGCACATGTGGTGGCTGCAGGCGCTGCGCACGGTGATGGGGCCGACGATCATCAGCTCGTTGAGCCGTTCCACGTTGGGGAACTCGGTGACCGCGGGCATGGGCACGTAGCGGCCACGAAAGACCTCTTCAATGTACATCTTGGCCACGCGCTTGGCGGTTTCGTTCGTGTTGTGGTCGCTCTCGGTGTCGATCACCAGCGCCTGCAGCACCTCTTGCAGCTTGGCCTGCACCTCGGCCTTCAACTCCACCAACTCGCCTTCACGCACAAAGGCCGAGATGTTGTCGTTGGCGTGGAAACGCTTTTGCGCACTGACCACGCGGTAGCGGATGCGCTCAGAGGCCGGCATCTGGGCCAGTTCGTCTTCGCTGCGGAAGATGCGCTCTGTGCTGGCGGTGGGGTTGGGGCCGTTGCGTGCCATGCGTCTTTGGGCAGTGGGTGAGCGGGCATTGTGCGTTGACTTGGGGCTTCAGGCGCGCGGGCCGCACTAGACTGAGGCCATGACAGGGGTCATTGCCAACCAAAACAGCCCAATCGGCGCTTCCGCGCCTCTGGCACAGCTGCTGGACCACACCGCCGACGCCGTGCAAGCCGTGCGCGGTGGCAAGTCCTTGACCGACGTCATCGCGCGCGTGCCGGCAGACCTGCGCCCGGGCGTGCAGGCGCTGAGCTTTCACAGCCTGCGTTGGCTGGGCAGCGCCACCGAAGCGCGTGCGCTGCTGGCGCCCAAGACACCGCCGCCCCAGGTTGACGCCCTGCTGGTCACCGCCTTGGCTTTGATGTGGCCCGGCGAACCCCCGCCCTATGCCAACCACACCCTGGTTGACCAAGCGGTGAGCGCAGCCCGCCAACGCACGCCCGCGGCGGCCGGCTTCATCAACGCGGTGTTGCGACGCTTCTTGCGCGAGCAAGACAGCATCGCCCAGAGCGTGCGCCACTCGCCGCTGGGTGCTTACAACCACCCGCTGTGGTGGATAGAAAAACTCAAGCGCGACTGGCCCCAGGACTGGCAAACGCTGCTCACCAATGCCAACCTGCGCCCACCCATGACGCTGCGGGTCAACGCCCGGCGCGGCACCGGCCAGGGCTACGTGCAGCGGCTGGCCGCACTGGGCCGCGCTTCCAGCCGGGTGGAAGACCCGGGTCTGGGCGGCCAGGCGGTGGTGCTGGAACAACCCTGCCCGGTTCAGCAACTGCCCGGCTTTGCCGAAGGGGAGGTCTCGGTGCAAGACGCTGCGGCGCAGCGCGCCGCCCACCTGCTGCTTAGCGGCGGCCTCAAACCCGGTGCCCGCGTGCTGGACGCCTGCGCAGCACCAGGCGGCAAAACCGCCCACCTGCTGGAACTGGCCGAACTGGACCTGCTGGCCCTGGACAGCGACCCGCTGCGCCTGGCGCGGGTGCAAGACACCTTGAACCGCCTGCAGTTTCCCAAGGCCTGCCGTGTGGAGCTGAAGGCCGCAGACGCCCGTCAACCCCCATCTTGGTGGGACGGCAGGCCCTTTGATGCGGTGCTGCTCGATGCGCCCTGCACCGCCAGCGGCATCGTTCGGCGCCACCCCGACGTGCGGTGGCTGCGCCGGGCTGACGACATCTTGGCGCTGGCCCGCATCCAGGCCGAATTGCTCGACGCGCTGTGGCCCTTGGTGGCGCCAGGCGGCCGTCTGCTTTACGCCACCTGTTCGCTGTTCAAAGCCGAAGGACAGCACCAGATCGACGCATTTATGCAACGCATAGGCCCCAATGGCTGCAGGCTGGACCCGGCATCCCCCGGCCACCTGCTACCCAGCCGCGACAATGCAGCACTGGGGAGCCCGCCCCGCGGCGTGCCGCTGCAGGACGGGTTTTTCTACGCCTTGCTCCACAAACCTTAGAGCCCTGCCTTTTGTTCATGCCAGCGTACGGGGTCCGACACCACATCTTGCAGGGCCTGACGGCTCTGCTGGTGCTGCTGGCTGCCTTGTGGACGCCGTTGGCGAGCGCGCAAGGTGTGGAGCTGGTCAGCCTGCAGACCAGCCGGACGGAAGGCGCCGTCACACTGGACTTTGCGGCCCGCGTGACCCTGCCCAAGAGTGTGGAAGACGCCTTGCGACGCGGCGTGCCGCTGTACTTCGTGGCCGAAGCCCAGCTCTTCAGAAGCCGCTGGTACTGGCGTGACGAACGCGTGACCCGGCTGTCGCGGTCATGGCGCCTGGCCTTTCAGCCCCTGACCGGCGTTTGGCGGGTCAGCCTGGGCGGCTTGAGCCAGACATTTGGCTCCTTGACCGAGGCCATGTCGGTGGTCTCGCGCAGCGGTGGCTGGAAACTGGCGGACGCATCACAACTGGACGGTGGCGGCTTTTACCTGGAGTTCAACTACCGCCTGGACACCAGCCAACTGCCCGGCCCCATGCAGTTTGGGCTGGGCGGCCAGGGCGACTGGACCTTGGGCATCGAACGCACCATCAAGGTTGAACCCTGACCGTGCCGCAAACACAGAGCCCGCAATCGCAGAGTCCGCACACGCCGAGTCAAGAGCCCCCGAGACGCAGCACCGCCGCCATGTCCCGTTCTGCCCGCTGGGCTTGGATCATTTCTGCCACCGCCGCCACCGGCGCGGCCTTGGTGCTGGCCTTCGTGTTGAGCTTTTCCAACCCCGAAGGCAGCTTCTACGAACGCAACTTCGTCTGGTTGTTCTGGCTGAACGTGGCCGTGGCCCTGCTGCTGGGCCTGGTGGTGCTGGTGGTGGCGCTGCGCCTGGCGGTGCGGCTGCGCCGCGGCAAGTTCGGCAGCCGCTTGCTCATCAAGCTGGCGGGCATCTTTGCACTGGTGGGCCTGCTGCCCGGGCTGGTGATCTACACCGTGAGCTACCAGTTCGTCTCGCGCAGCATCGAAGCCTGGTTTGATGTGAAGGTGGCCGGTGCGCTGGACTCGGGCCTGTCTCTGGGACGGGCCACCCTGGAGGCCATGGGCACCGACCTGGTGGGCAAGGCCCGGGTGGGCGCCGAGCGCCTGGTGGACAGCGGCGCCAGCGGCGCGCCCCTGATGCTGGAGCGCCTGCGCGAACAAATCGGCGCCAGCGAGATCAGCCTCATCAACGCCAGCGGCCAGGTGCTGCTCACCGCCGGCGGCGCCGCCGCAGCCGGTGCGCCCGAGCGCCCCAACGCCGCGCTGCTGCGCACCGCCCGCAGCACCGGCAGTGCCAGCCAGGTGGACGGCCTGGACGAAGAGTCCCTGGGCCCCGGCAACAAGGGCCCGCGGCTGCGTGCCTTGGCCCGTGTGCCGCGCGTCGAGGTGTCGCTGACCAGCGGCGAAGACCGCTTCCTGATGGTCACCCAGCCCCTGCCCCGCGCGCTGGCCTTCAATGCCTTGGCCGTGCAATCAGCCTACAGCGAATACCAGCAACGCGCCCTGGCGCGTGACAGCCTGCGCCGCATGTACATCGGCACCCTGACGCTGACGCTGGTGCTGGCGGTGTTTGTGGCGGTGCTGCTGGCCATCGTGTTGGGCAACCAGCTGGCCCGGCCGCTGCTGCTGCTGGCCGACGGCGTGCGCCAGGTGGCCGCTGGCGACCTGACCACCAAACCCGTGTTTGCCAGCGGTGACGAGCTGGGCGGCCTGACGCGCAGCTTTGCCGACATGACCGCCCAGGTGGCCGACGCCCGCAGCCAGGTGCAGCGCGGCATGGGCCAGCTGGAAGCCGCCCGCACGCGCCTGCAAACCATATTGGACACGCTCACCGCCGGCGTGATCGTCTTCGACCGCGAAGGCCGCATCGACACCGTCAACCCCGGCGCCACGCGCATCCTGCAGCGCCCCTTGTCGGCCTGGCGCGGCCGCCGCCTGTCTGAACTGCCCGACTTGCAAGAGTTTGCCGCCGGTGTTGAACAGCGCTTCGAACTGCTGGCCACCAGCCCCGAGGCCGGCGAGCGCGACCAGTGGCAAGAGAGCTTTGAATTGCAGCGCGGTGACGGCACCACGCTGACGCTCTTGGTGCGCGGCGCCACCCTCACGCCCGAGAGCGCGCCCTTGGCGGCCAGCGGCCGCTCGCTGCCGGGCGTGCGGCTGATGGTCTTTGACGACATCACCGACGTGGTCTCGGCCCAGCGCAGCGCCGCCTGGGCCGAAGTGGCCCGCCGCCTGGCCCACGAGATCAAGAACCCGTTGACGCCCATCCAGCTGTCGGCCGAACGCCTGCAGTACCGCCTGGGCCACAAGCTCGAAGGCACAGACCAAGCCCTGCTGGCGCGCAGCGTCAACACCATCGTCACCCAGGTGCAGGCCATGCAGACGCTGGTCAACGAGTTCCGCGACTACGCCCGTTTGCCCGCGGCCCAGATGGCGCCGCTGGACCTGAACGCCCTGGCCAGCGAGGTGCTGGTGCTGTATGGCCAGGCACAAGACAACGGCATCTTGCTGGCCCGCCTGCAAAGTGACCTGCCGCGCATCTTGGGTGACACCACGCAGCTGCGCCAGGTCATTCACAACCTGGTGCAAAACGCCTTGGACGCCGTGGCCGACCGCCCCGACGGCCAGGTCGAACTCGTCACCACCGTGGCCCGGGCCGAAAACGGCGACCTGCGCGCCGTGCGCCTGACCGTCATCGACAATGGCCCGGGCTTTGCCGACAAGGTGCTGAAACGGGCGTTCGAACCCTACGTCACCACCAAGTCCAAAGGCACCGGTTTGGGCCTGGCGGTGGTGAAGAAGATTGCCGACGAACACGGCGCTCGGCTGCGCGCCGCCAACATCCACGCCGGTGACGAACCCGATGGCCCCATCACCGGGGCCCGCGTTTCGTTATCATTTTCAAACTTTGCCGCCGATTCATCTGTTGAATCCGCCGGGGACACCAGCAGCACAGCAGCTGCTTCGAACCCGGTCACCAGCGGCACCACTAAGAGTTAAGCTCCGGGCGAATGGCAACTATTCTGGTCGTGGACGATGAGCTGGGCATTCGGGCCTTGCTCTCCGAAATCCTCACCGACGAAGGACACACCGTCGAACTGGCCGAAAACGCGGCCCAGGCCCGGCAGGTGCGCGAGTCTCTGCGTCCGGACCTGGTGTTGCTGGACATCTGGATGCCCGACGTCGACGGCGTCACGCTGCTCAAGGAGTGGTCAGCCAGTGGCATGCTGTCCATGCCCGTCATCATGATGAGCGGCCACGGCACCATCGACACCGCGGTGGAGGCCACCAAAGTCGGTGCCAGCGCCTTCCTGGAAAAGCCCATCACGCTGCAAAAACTGCTGCGCGCGGTGGACCAGGCGCTGGTCAAACCCACGCAGCGCAGCGCACCACCCCTGAAGAACAGCCGCTCCGACCCGATGGGTGGAAGCGACGGGGTGACGACCATGAGCATGGGCCTGACCGACCTGGTCAGCAGCACCCCCGACGGCCCCCGCGCCGAACAAAGCTTTGACCTGGACCGCCCGCTGCGAGAAGCCCGCGACGCCTTCGAGAAAAGCTATTTCGAATTCCAC
>JBJXEI010000236.1:0-11438 GCA_046154065.1 Polaromonas sp.
TTGTGATTCCGCCCACTAAGTCACACCCCCGCGCCTGCGGCCGTTGTCCAAGTGCAGCCTCCCGCCACTTCACTTCATTCCACACCATGACCACTGTAAAAATCGACCACGTCAGCGTGACCACGCAAGCCAATGTGTACTTCGACGGCAAATGTGTCAGCCACGGCATCACACTGGCTGACGGCACCAAAAAATCAGTGGGCGTGATCCTTCCAAGCACGCTCACCTTCAACACCGGCGCGCCCGAGATCATGGAATGCGTGGGTGGCGCGTGCGAGTACAAGCTGGCCGGCAGCGACGCCTGGGTCAAGTCGGGCGAAGGCGAGCAATTCAGCGTGCCCGGCAACGCCACCTTTGACATCCGGGTGGCCGAAGGCCATGCGGCTTACCACTACATCTGCCACTTCGGTTGAACCGGAACGAACTACACATGACCACCATCCTCCAACACCTCCCCATCGGCCAGAAGGTCGGCATCGCGTTTTCAGGCGGGCTGGACACCAGCGCGGCCCTGCACTGGATGAAGCTCAAGGGCACCATCCCCTATGCCTACACCGCCAACCTGGGCCAGCCCGACGAGCCGGACTACGAAGAGATCCCACGCAAGGCCATGCAGTACGGCGCTGAAAAAGCCCGCCTCATCGACTGCCGCAGCCAGCTCGCCACCGAAGGCATTGCCGCGCTGCAGTCGGGCGCGTTTCACATCACCACCGCCGGCGTGACCTACTTCAACACCACCCCGCTGGGCCGCGCCGTGACCGGCACCATGCTGGTGGCCGCCATGAAGGAAGACGACGTCAACATCTGGGGCGACGGCAGCACCTACAAGGGCAACGACATCGAGCGCTTCTACCGCTACGGCCTGCTGACCAACCCGGACCTGAAGATCTACAAACCCTGGCTGGACCAGCTGTTCATCGACGAGCTGGGCGGCCGCGCTGAAATGTCTGCCTTCATGACCCAGGCCGGGTTTGGCTACAAGATGTCGGCCGAAAAGGCCTATTCGACCGACTCCAACATGCTGGGCGCCACCCACGAAGCCAAAGACCTGGAGATGCTTTCCAGCGGCATGAAGATCGTCAACCCCATCATGGGCGTGGCGTTCTGGAAGGACGAGGTCGAGGTCAAGCGCGAAGAAGTCACCGTGCGTTTTGAAGAAGGCCAGCCTGTCGCCCTGAACGGCCAGCGGTTTGACTCCCTGGTTGAGCTGATCCTGGAAGCCAACCGCATCGGCGGGCGCCACGGCCTGGGTATGAGCGACCAGATCGAAAACCGCATCATCGAAGCCAAAAGCCGCGGCATCTACGAAGCCCCGGGCCTGGCGCTGCTGTTCATTGCCTACGAGCGCCTGGTCACCGGCATCCACAACGAAGACACCATCGAGCAATACCGTGACAACGGCCGAAAACTCGGTCGCCTGCTCTACCAGGGCCGCTGGTTCGACCCGCAAGCCATCATGCTGCGCGAAACCGCCCAACGCTGGGTGGCCCGCGCCATCACCGGTGAAGTCACGCTGGAACTGCGCCGCGGCAATGACTATTCCATCCTGAACACCGACTCCCACAACCTGACCTACAAGCCCGAGCGCCTGAGCATGGAAAAGGTCGAAGGCGCTTTCACGCCCCTGGACCGCATCGGCCAGCTCACCATGCGCAACCTGGACATCATCGACACGCGCGAAAAACTGGGTATTTACGCCAAGGCCGGGCTGCTGTCGTTGGGCGGGGATGGGGACCTGGTCCGCCTAGGTGGGGACAAGGCCGAGTAAAGACGAACGCAAGAACGCGCCACCGCGAGTGGTGGGAGCCCACCAGCGCTGGCCCGCGAGCCACCTCCATGCCAACGTGGGTTGAGTTCACTCCCCCATCGGCCCGGCGCGCTCTGCAGTCGCCCAGGGGGCTGTGGCGTCGGGGATGGTGAAAAAGAAGGTGCTGCCCTCGCCAGGCACGGAGTCCACCCACAAGCGGCCGCCGCGCCGCTCCACGATGCGCTGGCAGACCGCCAGGCCAATGCCACTGCCCATGCGGTCGCTGTCGCTGTGCAGCCGCTCGAAAATCTTGAAAATCCGGTCGCGGTGCTGGGCGTCAATGCCAATGCCGTTGTCCACCACCGAAAACGTCCATTCGCCATCGCCACGCTGAGCGCTGACCGTGATCGCAGGGGGGCGCTGCTGGCGGTATTTGATGGCGTTGTCCATCAGGTTTTGAAACAGCTGCACCAGGTGGGAGGCGTTGCCGGTGACATGCGGCAGCTCACCGAGTTGGAGCGTTGCCCCGGACTCGGCAATGGCGCCGTCAATTAGCAGCACACTGTCAGCGACGGCCTTGTTGCAATCGACGTCCTGCAGCGGTTGGTCGTAGGCGTCCAGCCGGGCATAGGACAGCAGCCCGTCAGTCAGGCGGTCCATCTTGGCCGCAGCCCCAGCAGTGCGTTTGATCAGGTCAAACGCCTTGGCGTCCAGCGACTGGGCGTAGCGCGCCTGAAGCAGGTCCAGGTAGCCGGTGATGGAGCGCAGCGGCGAGCGAAGGTCGTGCGAGGCGATGAAGGCAAACTGCTGCAGGTCGCTGTTGCTCTGCAGCAGCACCTCGGTGCGTTGAAGACGCACCTCCAGCTCGCGTTTGGCCGCCTGCAAGGCTTTTTCGGTGTCGGCACGGGCCACCACTTCCCGCTCCAGGGCTTCATTGGCGCGTCGAAGCTGCGCGGCAGAAGGCTGCACCAGCAGCGTCGGCACCAGACGGAACAAGGACGCTGCAGTGGCCACCGACACCAGCGCCGTGAACGCTTTCAAGGAGCCTGAATACCAATAAACCGGGTTCCAGATCGTCCACACGTCCATGACGTGGGTGGTGCCACACGCCACGATGAAGGCACCGAACAACAAGCCCAGCCAGCCAAAAGGAACGTCCGGCCTGCGTCGAATGACATACAGCAGCGCCACCGGAATGGCCAGGTAGGCCAATGCAATGACCGAGTCGCTCATGACGTGCAGCCACAACAGCGCTGGAGAGCCGGTGATGCAAAACCCGTGCGGAAGAAGTCGCGCCCCCAGGTTGGACTGAGCCCACCAACTGCCGGCCATCACCAGAAGACCCAACAACAGACCCCCCGTGGCCATGTGGGTGTTGCTGATGGTGGCAGTGGTCATGACGTCCCCTTGACGAAGAAGCAGGCATAAGCGACTCACGGTTTGTTACCGCTTGTTCATCGAATTCTAGCGAGCGGCCTCTCAGGACTGGCCCTGAATTTGACGGGCGCACCGTGCGGTCACGCACGATCAGCTTGTAGATTTCAAAATCAACCTCCATGGCAATGTGCGGCGAGGACAAGCAAAAACCAGAAACAGGGCATTCACACGACACCAGGAGCCTGGGCGCGACCCAACGATGTTGAGTGCCGCTCGATGCGTTGAAAGCCGACAAAAAGAGGCGTTGGCGTTCATCAAAATTCAGGCGCAGGGTGATCGAAAAAAAATAGACTCGATCAGCACTTTGCACGGGGTGCGCCGCACGCCACGGCAGCGACACGGTGGCATCCAGCATCCGATGCTCATGGGAAACCCCAGTACGGCTACCATTGACACTCAAAATGACAACGTTATCATTTGCACCGTCGATCGAGCTGGTTCATCCAGTTTTTTAGAAATGAAGAATGACAACGTTGTCTGATTTGGCGCATCGCCCTGCAACGCTCACGCCCTCACCCCGGAGATTTGTATGAAAAAAAACCCTGACCACCCTCGCCCTTGGCTTGTGCCTCGTTGGTGCCCACGCCCAGGCCTGGCCCGAAAAGCCGGTCACGCTGGTGGTGCCGTTTCCGCCGGGTGGCTCCACCGACCAGGTGGCCCGAGCCATTGGCCCGAAGCTCACCGACAAGTTCAAACAATCCTTTCTGGTCGACAACAAGGCGGGGGCGACCGGCACCATCGGCGCCACCTTTGTCAAGCGTGCTGCGCCCGACGGCTACACCTTCCTGGTCACTTCACTCGGCCCGCTGGTTATCACGCCGCACCTGATCAAGGGCCTCCAATACGACCCGTTGAAAGACTTTGACCTCATCACCGTGGCCGTGCGTTCGCCCAACGTGCTGATCGTGCCCGCCAACTCACCCTACAAAACCGTGGCCGACATCATTGCCTTTGAAAAAGCCAACCCCGGCAAGATGGGTTTTGCCTCTGCAGGCAATGGCACCAGCGACCATTTGACGGCGGAGCTGTTCTGGCAACAAACCGGCACCAGCGGCGTCCACGTGCCCTACAAGGGCGGTGCGCCCGCCCATACCGATCTGATGGGCGGCCAGGTGGATGCGTCGTTCCAGAACATCAACGCCGTGGCCCAGTACATCAAGAGCGGCAAGATGCGGGCGCTGGCCATCACCAGCCCCAAACGCTCACCCGTGTTGCCTGACGTGCCCACCCTGGCCGAAGCTGGCGTCAACGGGGTCGAAGTCACCTCATGGCAGGCCGTGGTCGCGCCCAAGGGCTTGCCGGTGGCCGTGCGCGACAAGGCCCACGCCGCCTTTGTCGAAGCCTTGAACGACCCCAAGGTGAAAGAACAGTTCACCGCCATTGGCTTCGAAATGGTGGCCAACACACCGGCCCAGTTCGCCGCCTTCCAGCAGCAGGAATACGCCCGCTGGAAGAAGGTCATCGAAACCGGCAAGATTTCCATCGACTGAACCCAGCCCCTCCCCTCTCAACGCAACCCCTATGACACACCCCAATTCCTCCGCCGCAGACAGCATCGCCTGGGTCCGCGTTTCCTCCTGCTACCTGCCGCTGGCCAACCCCATCAGCGATGCCAAGGTGCTCACCGGCCGCCAGAAGCCGATGACCGAAATCGCCATGCTGTTCGCCGAAATCGAAACCAAAGACGGGCACCAGGGCCTGGGCTTCAGCTACTCCAAGCGCGCCGGTGGCCCCGGCCAGTTTGCGCACGCTCAGGAAATCGCCCCCGCCCTGCTCGGCGAAGATCCGAGCGACATCTCCAAACTCTGGACCAAGCTGCAGTGGGCCGGCGCGTCCGTGGGCCGCAGCGGCATGGCGGTGCAAGCCATCGGCGCGTTTGACGTGGCCCTGTACGACCTGAAGGCCCGACGTGCCGGGCTGTCGCTGTCCAAGCTGCTGGGCTCGCAACGCGACTCGGTGCGCTGCTACAACACCTCGGGCGGGTTTCTGCACACCCCGTTGGACCAATTGCTGGTGAACGCCGCCGCCTCACGCGAGCGTGGCATCGGCGGCATCAAGCTCAAGGTGGGCCAGCCCGACCAGGCGCTGGACATCCGGCGGGTTGAAGCCGTGCGCAAGCACCTGGGCGACCACATGCCGCTGATGGTCGATGCCAACCAGCAATGGGACCGTCCCACCGCCCAGCGCATGTGCCGCATCTTCGAGCAGTTCAACCTGGTCTGGATCGAAGAGCCCCTGGATGCCTACGACTTTGAGGGCCACGCCGCGCTGGCCGCTCAATTCGACACGCCCATCGCCACCGGCGAAATGCTGACCTCAGCGGCCGAGCACGCCGAACTGATCCGCCACCGCGCCGCCGACTACCTGATGCCCGACGCGCCACGCGTGGGCGGCATCACGCCCTTCCTGCGCATTGCAGCGCAGGCCGAAAACGCCGGCATCGCCCTGGGGCCGCACTTCGCCATGGAACTGCACGTGCACCTGGGCGCGGTGTATGCCACCGAGCCTTGGGTTGAGCATTTCGACTGGCTGGAGCCGCTGTTCAACGAGCGCCTGGAAATCCAGAATGGCCGGATGCTGGTGCCAACCCGCCCGGGCTTGGGCCTCAGCCTGAGCGAGCAAGCCCGCACCTGGACCCGCGACTCAGTCGAAGTAGGCCAACGAGCCTGACCGCGGTAGAGGGGATCACGCAGCACGGCGCATGGACGCCAGCCCTAGGAGCCTGTCGGACTTAGGGTTCGCCGGCTGCAAATTGACCGCAGCGGTCCATTTTTCGCCGCTTTCTTGGAAAATATCTAGATATTCGCCTGCAAAATCGTCAAAAACTGTCCTCGCTGGGGCCAATTTTCACTTCGACGACCTAAGTCCGACAGGCTCCTAGTCCCCTCCGCCGCCCCCACAGCCACCCCCATCCCCACCGCCGTCGCTCCCCCCGTCGCCGTCGGCACCGCCCGACGTGTCCGAGCCGCCCATGCCGCCGCTGTCACCGCTGGCAGAGCCGTCCGAGAAACTGCCGCCGCAGTAGCTGCCGCTGGCGTCGCCGTTCTGGTCGGATTTGCGGTGAATGTCGCGGCAGTCGGGCACGTAGTTGAAGCCACCTGGAATGCCCAGCTTGGCGTCCAGCGCAAACAGCAGCGGCAAGCGCGTGGGCGCCTTGGGGTTGATCGCCTCATCGCGGCAGGCCCAGAACCAGGCCCGACGCAGGCCGTCGTTGCGATCGGCGCTTCGGCCCAGCGCCTCGGCCGGGGTGTGGTGCACAAAATGGCCCAGCGCCAGCTGGCACCAGCGCTGGTAGGCCACCGTGTGCAGGATGAACTCGTGCCACATCACGTCCACCGCCTGCGACGGCATGGCCACCAGCTGGCGTTTGCTGCGGTGGCAAGCCAGGAAAAACTGGCGCAGCCCGCGCTCGACCAGCTCGGCGTCCTTGCCGCTCAGGCTGGGGTAATGCTCACGCAACTTGCGCTTGAGCAACTGCGGCAGCGGCGCTTCACGAATCACGCGCTCCCGCTGCCACACCGTCCAAAGCCGCAGCAACAGCAGCAGCGCCATGGGCACGGCCAGCAAGGCAAACAGGTTGGCACGCAGCGGCCAGTGGCCCAGCCACGCGCCCACCAGCCCCAGCGCGGCAGCCAGCCACACCGCTGAGCGAACGGACCTGTCGTGGCGCAGTACAAAGTGGGATGGGGTCATGCAGGCTCCTGGTGGTGTTTTTTTAATAGGCAATCAGCACTGGTCCGCATTATTCCCGGGCTCTGCAGGCACCCCGCCTCAGGGTTTGTCTGCCCGTGTTTTTGTCATATCAGCGACACAAACGCGTTGCGACCCAGACGTAAGCTGACGTCAGAAAAAAATGCCGCAGCCGCGGACACAACCGGAGACAACACCCATGAATCAGACAAGCTTGAGACTGTTCAAACCCGCGCTGGCGGCCATCGCCCTGGCCACCCTGGCCGCGTGCGGCGGCGGTGACGACCTCCCCGTGGTCGCCACCGTCACCCCGCCTGCACCGGAGGACACCCGCGTGCAGGACACCCGGGCCTTCACCCCGGTGGTGGAAGCCACCTTCGCCGCGCTGGGCGGCAGCACGGTGGACACCGACCGCTGGACCGGCGTACTGGGCGGTGCGGCCTACCGCGTCGAAGTGCCCAAAACCGGCTGGAACGGCAAACTTGTGATGTGGGCGCACGGCTACCGCGGCACTGGCCCCAACCTGACGGTGGACACGCCCATCATGCGGCGCTACCTGCTGGACAACGGCTACGCCTGGGCTGCGTCCAGCTATTCCAAAAACTACTATGACGTGCGCGTGGGTGTGGAAGACACCAACGCACTGGCTCTGAACTTTGTGCAGATTGCCGCTGCCAAAGGCCGCACGCTGACCACGCCGTCGAAGATTTTTATCACCGGCGTATCCATGGGCGGGCACATCACGGCCGCCGCCATTGACGCCGAGGCACAGCTCTACGCCACCAACAAGGTCCGGTACGCTGGCGCGGTGCCGATGTGCGGCGTGCTGGGCGACACCGAGCTGTTCAACTACTTCGGCGGCTACCAGGTGGCGGCGCAGCAGCTGGCTGGCTTCCCGATCACCAGCTTCCCGACCACCGACTTCGCCGCCCTGGCCCCGGCCATCCAGTCAGCGCTGTGGAGCACCTTCCCGACGCAAACCAACGCGCAGGGCGACAAGCTGAAAAACGTGGTGATGAACCTGAGCGGCGGCGACCGGCCTTTCTACAAGGAAGGCTGGGCCAACGCGGGCAACCAGGGCAACATCTTCGCGTCACTCGGTGGGGACGGCACCATCAACGGCATCCTGACGCAGAACGTGCTGGACACGACCCAGCTGTTCTACAAGGTGGACGCCACGTCCACCAGCAACACCGCGCTGGACACGTCGTTCAACAACAGCGCCTTCAAGATCCGGCCCACGGCGGACGCCAACCGGCTGCGCCGCGACGGCCTGCGCTGGATCCCCACATCCCCTGGCGACATCAGCATCCCGGTGGTGTCCATCCACACGCTGGGCGACCTGTTTGTGCCCTTCAAGATGGAGCAGGTCTACTTTGACCGCACCAAGGCCAAGGGCACCGACCGCTTCCTGGTGCAACGCGCCATCCGCGACGTGGGCCACTGCGCCTTCACGGCGGCTGAAGCCACCACCGCGTTCGACGACATGGTCAAGTGGGAAGCTGGTGGCCCCAAACCGGCTGGCGACGACGTGAAAACCGCCGCCACGCTGGCGTCACCCACCTACGGCTGCACCTTCACGAAAAACACGCCGAGCGCCGAGGACTTCACGTCCCCCACGGGGCGTGCCGCCTTCCAGGCCAACTACCCGGCCTGCCCGGTGAACTGAGCGGCACAGCGCCCGCCAGACGGCATTTTTTAAGTTTCAGTCCAAGGAACTGTGCAGGCCCGGATCTTCCGGGCCTTTTTTTGGCCGGTTGGCAGCGTCAAACCACCACTGGCTCATGCTCCAGCCGAATGCCGAAGCGTTCGTACACGCTGGTTTGAATCGACTTGGCCAGCGTCATGACCTCACCGCCCGTGACCGGGTCGGCGCTGCCACCCCGGTTGACCAGCACCAGCGCCTGGCGCTCGTACACCCCGGCGTTGCCGATGGACTTGCCCTTCCAGCCGCAGGCGTCAATCAGCCAGCCAGCGGCCAGTTTGACGGCCCCGTCGTCCATGCGGTAGTGGACGATCTTGGGCTCGCGCTGGATGATGTCGGCGCATTGCTCGGGCGTGACGGTGGGATTTTTGAAGAAGCTGCCCGCGTTGCCCAGCACCCGCCAGTCGGGCAACTTGGCGCGGCGGATTTCGCACACCCACTCATAAATCTGTAGCGCGTCAGGCAATGAAATCGCAGACTGCAGCATCTTTTTCTCAATATCGGCATAGCCCAGCACCGGTTTCCAGGCTTTGGGCAGTGCCAGCCGCACGCGGGTGATCAGCGCCCGGCCCGCCAGCCCCATGCCGCCGGCCCCGGCCGTGTGTTTGAACACCGAGTCGCGGTAGCCAAACGCGCACTGCGCCGCATTCAGGGTGAAGGCCTCGCCAGTGGTCAGGTCGATGGCGTCCAGCGACTCGAAGCGGTCTTGCAGTTCCACGCCGTAGGCGCCAATGTTTTGCACCGGGGACGCGCCCACGCAGCCGGGAATCAGCGCCATGTTTTCCAGGCCCGGGTAGCCTTGCGCCAGTGTCCAGGTGACCAGGTCGTGCCAGCTTTCACCCGCGCCAGCTTCCACAACCCAGGCCTTGGCGGTCTCGCTGTGCAGGCGTTTGCCCATGATCTCGACCTTGAGCGTCAGCGGCTTGACGTCACCCGTCAGCACGATGTTGCTGCCGCCGCCGAGCACAAATTTGGGGGCGGCACGCAAGGCCGGGTCAGCCAGGATGGCGGCCACATCCGCGTCAGAGGTGATGCGAACCAACTGGAGGGCTTTGGCCACGATGCCAAAGGTGTTGGAGGGCTGGAGGGGGACGTTTTTCTCGACTAACATGGCCGGATTGTCGCATTCGACACCCCCTGAACCCCTCTCGACATCCTTTAGAAAAACGCCATGCCCTCATTCGACACCGTCCTGGAAGCTGAAATCGTCAAGGTCAAAAACGCGGTGGAAAACACCGCCAAGGAAATCCTCACCCGCTTTGACTTCAAGGGCACCTCCGCCTCGATCGAGCTGAAAGACAAAGACATCACGCTGATCGGCGACAGCGACTTCCAGATCGAGCAGATCAACGACATCTTGCGCAACAAGCTGACCAAAGCCGCCGTTGATGTGCGTTTTCTGGACCTCGGCAAGATCGAAAAAATTGGCGGCGACAAGGTCAAGCAGATCAACAAGGTGCGTGACGGCATCGAGACCGAGCTGGCCAAAAAAATCCAGCAGGCCATCAAAGCCAGCAAAATGAAAGTGCAGGCCGCCATTCAGGACGGCAAAGTCCGCGTCACAGGCGGCAAACGCGACGACTTGCAAGCCGCCATGGCTTTGATTCGCAGCGAAATCAAGGACTTGCCGCTGAGTTTCGACAATTTCAGGGATTGAATGAGCCCCCACGCTTTCCCACTTCGTGTGGACGCTGCCCCCCGAGGGGGTCGCTGCGCCTGTGGCCCGGCAAAGCCGGTTCCACGGCCCCTGCTGGCATTGAAGTGCGTCGGCCTTTTAGCCTCCTTCTTAATGATGTGGCTTCCAGCAGCGGCCCAGGCCCAATCCGTGGCACTGGCGGGCATGCTCGGCAGCAAGGCGCTGCTGGTGGTGGACGGCGGCACGCCCAAAACCGTGGCCCCCGGTGAGTCGCACCAGGGCGTGAAGGTCATCTCCACGGCGGGTGACCAGGCCGTGGTGGAGCAATCAGGCAAACGGGTGACGCTGCGGGTCGGTGACTCGCCTGTCAGCACCAGCAACACCGGTGCGTCCGCCGGGCGCGGTACCCGCATCACCCTCAGTGAAAGCGGTGGCGGCCACTTCATGACGGCTGGGCAGATCAACGGCCGGGCGGTTCAATTCATGGTGGACACCGGCGCCACCAGCATCGCCATGAGCGCCCAGGACGCCGAACGCGCAGGCATCAACTACAAAACCGGCCAGCCTGTTCAGATGTCCACCGCCAACGGCGTGGCGCAGGGCTGGCGCATCAAGCTCAACACGGTACGGGTCGGGGACGTGGAAGTGTTTGACGTGGACGCCGTGGTGATCCCACAGGCCATGCCCTTCCTGCTATTGGGCAACAGCTTTTTGTCACGCTTTCAGATGCGCCGTGAAGGCAACCAGATGACGCTGGACAAGCGTTACTGATTCACGATCAATTCACTATCAAATCAATAGCACGCCAGGATTGATTGACCTAGGCTGGCGGCATGAAACGCTGAAAACACCAGCCCCAAAGGCCGTTTCAAGTCACCGTCAGTGCTTTTCAGCCGATTTGGCGCCCCCCAGACGCGACTCGGTGCCCTTGATCAGCTTGTTGATGTTTTCGCGGTGGCGGTAGATCAGCAAGGCGCTGATGACCACCATGGCCGCCAGCACCCACTTGTCGGTGTACCAGGCGGTGCGGTCGCCCAGCAGGTAGAAAAACGGCGCAAACGCCGCTGCCGCCAGCGCGGCCAGTGACGAGTAGCGCGAAAAGAAAGCCACGATCAGCCACGTCGCCAGCGTCGCCAGGCCCAGCACCCAGCTCACGCCCAGCAACACGCCTGCCGCTGTGGCCACGCCCTTGCCGCCCTTGAACTGGAAAAACACCGGATACA
>JBJXEI010000237.1:0-7918 GCA_046154065.1 Polaromonas sp.
TTTTACCTCGGCTTTGAAGAGGTCAACTCTTTCCTTCGGGCGTTCAACAAATGGCAGGGCATGACGCCGACCCAGTGGCGTGCGCAAGCGTCCATCGCCCCGCCGGTGCTGACGGCCTAGGCACCGCCTTGAATTGTTCAAACCGCTATTAATTCAAGAGCGACTTGCGCATATAAATCGGTGGCTAGAAGCTGATTTGGCACTTGTAGAAGTGCTGTTTTGATTGTTTTCAGGCCCGGCGACGGCCAAATTTAACGTACAAGTTAAATTTACCAATGCCTTCACAAGCTAATCCGCTGCCTGCCTAGGTTTACATTGCCTTCTTTGCTATTGATTACATAGCAAGTTGACCCAAACTTGCGCGCACAGTACCCCAGCAGATCCGTCAACTACTACGGGGTCACGGGCTTGTCACACGGCCGCCCGACCATCCGGGGTTGACCACTTTGTCAACCCGGAGTCCCCCCCCATGAACACCCCATCGAAAAACCTGACCACGCACCTCGACCCTGACGACCTGGACAACAACACCAGCGGCAACCCCAGCATCCATGACGTGATGGCAGCCCGCCTGCACCGCCGCCATGTGCTGGGCGGTGGCATTGGCGCCATGACGATGGCCAGTTTCGGCACGATGAGCCTGGCCGCCTGCGGTGGTGGCGACAGCGCCCCCGCCGTCATCGCCCCGGTGGCTGTCACGCCGACGCCCGTCACGCTGGGCTTCACCGCCGTGAACAAGGCCATCAACGACCGCATCACCGTGCCGGCTGGCTACACCGCCACGGTCATTTATTCCACGGGCGACTCCATCGACCCGACCGTGCCGGACTACCTGAACAACGGCACGCAGGACAACTTTGCCCGCCGCTCGGGTGACCACCACGACGGCATGCATTTCTTCGGCCTGAGCGCAGCGGGCACCCCCGACACCGCCAACAATGACCGCGCCCTGCTGGTCATGAACCACGAAAACATCGCGGGCACCGTGCAGTTCATGCACGTTGCCGGGCAGACCAACACGGCCGCCGGTGGCCGCCCCGAGGCCGAGGCCACCAAGGAAATCGACGCCCACGGTGTGTCCATCATCGAGCTGGCCAAAACCGCTGGCAAATTTGGCTACGTGAAGTCGTCCAGCTTCAACCGCCGCGTCACCGCCGCGACGCTGATGAACCTGTCCGGCCCGGCCAGCGGCTCGGCCTTCACCAAAACGCGTTTTTCACCGGCAGGCACCCAGACGCGCGGCACCATCAACAACTGCGGCAACGGCTACACGCCGTGGGGCACCTACCTGACGGCCGAAGAAAACTGGGCCGGCTACTTCACACGCGGTGCCGACACCGCCGTGCGCACCCAAAAAGAAAACTCCGCCCTGCTGCGCAACGGCATTGCCGCTGGCCGCACCGGCAACAACCGCTGGTCCACCGTGGTGCCGGCCGACGCCACCAGCACCGCCTTCAGCCGCTGGGACATCACCGCCAACGCCGCCCTGGCGGCTGACGGCACGGGTGACTTCCGCAACGCGCACAACACCTTCGGCTACATCGTCGAGATCGACCCGTACAGCCCCACCTCCACGCCGGTCAAGCGCACCGCGCTGGGCCGCCGCGCCAACGAAGGTTCATGGCCCAGCCTGGCCGTGGTCGGCAACCCGATCGCGTTCTACACAGGCTGCGACTCACGCGGCGAGTACATCTACAAGTTCGTGTCGAAAAAGCTGTGGGTGGCCGCTGACGCCAACCGCGCCGACCGCCTGGCCGTGGGGGCCGAGTACATGGACGAGGGCACGATTTACGCGGCCCGCTTCAACGCCAATGGCACCGGCACCTGGGTCAAGCTGGACCTGAGCAACCCGGACGTGGCCGCTGGCGTGCCCGTGAGCGCCCAAAACCCCGAAGGCTACAAACACGAGAGCCTGGCCGACATCTGCGTGAACACCCGCCTGGCCGCTGACGCCGCCAAAGCCACCCGCATGGACCGCCCCGAATGGACCGCCGTGAACCCGAAAAACGGCGAGATCTACATCACGCTGACCGAGAACCCGGACCGTGGCAACACCACCGGCGTGTCGGGCAACAACTTCCTGAACCCGGACGTGGACCCGGCCAACCCCCGCTACTGGCTGGACAGCAAGGGCGTGTCGTCACAAAACGCGACGGCGATTGCCGCCCAGCGCGGCAACGTGAACGGCCACATCATGCGCATCCGTGAAGACGCAGACAGCGCCGGTGCCGTGACCTTCAAGTGGGACATCTTCCTGTTCGGCGCGCAGGCCAAGGCCGACACCGGCCTGGACGACGTGAACTACCAGGCCAACGTGAACCTGTCCGGCCTGAGCGACTTCAACGACCTGTCCAAGCCGGACGGTTGCTGGTTCTCCCGCGCCAGCGGCATCTTGTGGATCGAAACCGACGACAACACCTACACCGACGTGACCAACGCCATGCTGCTGGCAGCGGTGCCCGGCGTGCAGGGTGACGGCGGCGTGGTCACCGTGACCGACAAGGCCGACGGCAGCCCGAACCGCACCGTGACGACCGACAAAACCGTGCAGACCTACATGGGCAAGAAGATGACCGACGTCACCTTCAAGCGGTTTTTGACGGCCCCCACAGGCTCCGAAGTGACCGGCGTGGCCGAGTCCCCGGACGGCAAGGCGCTGTTTGTGAACATCCAGCACCCGGGTGAAAACACTTCGGCCGCCAACTTCACCGCTGGCATTTTTGAAAGCAACTGGCCGGGCAACGGCTCGGGCATTGCAGCGGCCTACGGCCCCGGTGGCGCCTCGGCCCGCCCCCGTTCATCGACGCTGATGATCACCAAAAACGACGGCGGCATCATCGGCCTGTAATCCATCCTGCTTGGCGCCTGGCCTGCCTGGGCGCGTTTTCAAGGCGATTCGCGCGAGCGGGTCGCCTTTTTTCATGTTGCAGATTCAAAACCGCCTTCTGCCAAGGCTTTGATTGCCTTGTTAGCTATGAATAACATAGCAAAATCAACCCTCAACCCTCAACCCTCAACCCTCAACCCTCAACCCTCAACCCTCAACCCTCAACCCTCAACCCTCAACCCTCAACCCTCCTGCGGCTCCAGCGAAAACCCGACCCCGTACACCGAGCGAATCCACTCGTGCGGCGGCGCTGACGACGTGGCCTGCACGGCGGTGATCTTGCGGCGCAGGTTTTTGATGTGGCTGTCGAGGGCGCGCTCGCTGGTGTCCAGCGCGTCGGGGTAGCACTGCTCCAGCAGCTGGCGGCGTGAAAACACGCGCCCCGGCTGCTGGCTCAGGGTCTGCAGGATCTGGAACTCGCTGCGCGTCAGCCCCAGCGGCTGGCCCCCCAGGCTGGCGCGCCAGGCCTGCGGATGCAGCACCAGCCCGGTCGCGGGACGGGCCGGGGCGGCGGGTGGGTGGCGTCGGCGCAGCACGGCCTTGACGCGGGCCACCACTTCACGCGGTGAAAACGGCTTGCAGATGTAATCGTCCGCGCCCAGTTCCAGGCCCAGCAGGCGGTCGACTTCCTCGACCCGTGCGGTCAGCAGGATCACCGGGAAGTCCAGCCGCAGGTCCCCTCTGTCCTGACTGTCCTGGCGCAGGGTTCTGAGCAGGCTCAGCCCGTCCAGGCCGGGCAGCATGATGTCCAGCAGCGCCAGGTCGGGCGGCTCGGCGCGGGCTTGCGCCAGAGCCTGCAGGCCGTTGGCCGCCAGCCGCACCCTGAAGCCGGCCTGCGTCAGGTAGTCGGCCATGACAGACGCAATGTCCAGCTCGTCCTCGATCACGTCAATCAGGCAGGGCACCGTGCTCATGGGGCCCCCGCCGCGACGGGCAGCACCAGCACCACGGCCAGCCCGCCCAGCGGGGACAGCTGCGCCGCCAGCCGCCCGCCGTGTGCCCGCACGATGCGCTGGCAGATCGCCAGGCCCAGCCCGGCTCCGCCCTGGGCGCGGCCCCGGGAGCGCTCGGCGCGGTAGAAGCGGTCAAACAGCTGCGGCAGGTCCGCCGCCGTGGGGGCCGGGGCGGTGTCGTCGAAGGTGATGCGCAGCTCACCACCGGTGGCCGTCATGGTCAGCTGCGCCGTCAGCACCAGGCGCCCGCCGGCGTCGGTGTAGCGCAGGGTGTTTTCCAGCAGGTTGGCAAACACCTGGTGCAGCCGCTGCGCGTCGGCCAGCACGGTAGCGGTGTTCATGTCTGGCAAGGTGGCCAGGGCCCGGCTGTCCACCTGCAGCCCGGCTTGCTCAAAGCGCAGCTGCAGCGTTTGCAGCGCGTCGTGCAGCACGGCGCACACGTCTGTCGCGCTGAGGGGAGCCAGCAGCAGCGGCAGCTCGCCGGCATCATCCAGCGTCAGGCGCAGGTCGGCCAGCAGCTGGGTCAGGCGCAGCACCTGGCGGTGCAGGCGGTCGGCCGTGGGTGGGGTGAAGGGGCGCACGCCGTCTTGCAACGCTTCAATTTCGGCCTGCAGCGCGGCCAGCGGGGTGCGCAGCTCGTGGGCCACGTCGGCCAGCCACTGCTGGCGGGCCACTTCGATGGCGCCCAGGCGCGCGGCCATGGTGTTGAAGGTGCTGGCCAGCTGGCCCAGCTCGTCGGAGCTGCGCACGGCCACGCGGGTGTCCAGCTCGCCGCGCGCCACGGCGTTGGCCCCGTCCACCAGCTCATGGATCGGCCGGAACCAGCGGCGTGCCACGCCCCACGACAGCCCCAGCACCACGGCCAACCCACCCAGCCCCAGCCAGGCCATCAGGCGGGACTGCTGGGCCAGCAGCAGCTCGTCGGCGTCGTCCACCCCACCCTGCACGCCCGCCAGCGGAACCAGGGCCAGGTAGCCCACAGCTTCATCGCCCACCCACACGGCGCGCCGCCGGGCTGCGCCCAGCGCCTCAGGGCTCAGCAGGGTGCCTGCGACCTGCAGGCCGCTGCGGTCCAGCAGCGCCAGCCGCTGGTAGACGGAGTCGGCCGTGCGGCGCGGGTCGCCGCGGGCGTCGGGTGGGGGTGGTGGGGCGAACTGGCGGGGCAACACGTCCACCTGCGGGCGCATCAGCGGCGGGGCGGCGCCGTGGCCGGGCGGCGGGCCCAGCGCTCCCGGGGGTGGGCCGGGTGGGCCGTTGGGGCGGTCTCGGGGGGTGTCGAGCGGGCCTGGTGAATCGTCACCCTGCGCCTGCTGGTTGGCACGCATCTGCAGCTGGTGCCAGGCGGCGCTGTTTTGCGCCGGGCTGCCGCCCTGCAAAAACGCCCAGCTGCCGTGCGCCGCGTAGTCCCGTGCCAGGCCCTGCAGCAGCCAGTCCATGCGGGTGATTTCAATGTCCGCCACAAAGCTGCCCAGGCTGCGCTGCAGGCCCAGCCGCGTCAGCCCGGCAAAGGCCAGCAGCAGCAGCACCAGCACGGTGGCCAGGGCCAGGAACAGTTTGCGGGGCAGGGTCAGTCGCAGCATGGTGGCCTGCATTGTCACCAGCGCCCGCCCCCGGCCATCAGGGGGCGATCAGCGCGCAATGCCCAGGCGCAGCGCGGCGGTGTAGCCGGCTGTGGCGTTGCCGGTCATGCTGGCGATCTGCAGGCTGGTGCCGTCGCTGAAGACGTTGTCGGTGGCGTAGCTGATGCGGGCCAGGTTGGTCACGCTGCTGGCGTAACCGGCCGAGGTGTAGACCTCATTGAGCGTGGCCACCGGAAAGCCCAGCTGCGTGGTTTTGATCTTGGCGCTGGCCTGGGTGGCCACGGCCGCGCTGGGGTAGACCTCCAGGTGGATGTGCGGCATGCGCCCGTCGTAGCAGCCCGGGAAAATCGTGCTGAAGGTGACCAGCCCGCTGCTGTCGCTGACCTGCACGCCGCGCAGGAAGTTTTCTGCCGTCACGCCGGTGGAGTACATCGAGTACAGGCCCTCCCGCGTGGCGTGCCACAGGTAGATGGCGTAGCCCGACAGCGGCGCGCAGCTGCTGGCGGTGTTGACCAGCTCCAGCGTCACCGTCAGCAGCACCCCGGCGGCCATGTTGCCGGTGCCCAGGCTGGTGCGGATGTCCCGCCGAACAATGCCTGAGAGCGTCAACGCATTCGCGCCATTGGAGCCATCACCGGGGTAAGGGCCCGCCGTTTCCTCCGGGATCACCGCGCAGCTGGTGCTGCTGCTGGTGGTGGCCGTGGTGGTCGTCCCGGTCGCCGTGGTGGTGGCGGTGGCCGCCGACGCCGCCGTGCCGCTGTCCCCACCGCCCCCGCCACAGCCCACCAGCGGCAGCGCACTGCCCCCAGCCGCCGCAAACCAGCGCAGGGCGGCCCGGCGGTCCAGCGCGGTGTGCAGCATGCGCCCCAGGTCCTGGCTCAGGCCCTGGTGGTGGTCATCATCAATGGGGTGGAGGTCGCAAGAAGTAGCGTGGGTCATCGTGGGCTTTCATGGTCAAAAAGGGGTCCATGAAATATGCCCGGCGATTCAGGAGGAATCTGGGAGGCCGCTAGCCTACGTTTTGATTGCCTGGGGTGCTATTGTTTTTGATTTGGCCGTGGTGCATGACGTCTCACGGCCTGGCCGCGTCACGCTTCAACACCGTGGCGCTGAACTGCAGAAATTCGTCAAGGTGGCAGGTGATGACGTTGATGGCGATAGGCACCACCAGTCGCTGGTAGTCGTGCACGGCAATATTTCGAAACCCGACCATTTTTTTCAGCGCATCCGCCAGGGTGGCGTCAATCCAGTGCGCCGCAGCCAGCAGCTCAAAAACGTCGCGCGCACTTTGTGGCAGCCCCAGCCTTTCACGGCGAATCAAGTGGTGGCCCATGTCAAGCGCCGCCTCGCAGGCCCGCTGCACGTTCAGGATGGCCGCGTCCTGGCGGGTGAAGTCCGTCAGAAACGCAGCACCTGCCGCCGCGTACTCCTCCCGGGCACGGGCCACACAGCGCTCAATCGTGGCGGCCTTGTTCAACAAAACATCATCTGCCATAAATTGTTCCGGTTTTTTCGATGTCCGCCAGCAAGCCCGCGCGCGCTGCGTCCAGCGCCAGCTTTTCACTCAACACAAACAGCTCAAACCGGCCCGCATCAGGTGCCTGCGCCCACAGGCTGCGGCCGGTGGTGACGACCTGGTGCTGCATGACGGTGCTGGCCAGCCGCAGGTCCAGCAAATCAACCGGGCAGCCCACCAGCGCCTCCAGCGTTGCCTTGGTGTCCCACAGCAGCAACGGCGGTGCGTACCCGGCCACCAACACAGCCAAGTCCAGATCGCTGCCGGGCTGCGGCGTGCCTTTGACGACACTGCCGAACGCCCAAATGCCCAGAAGGTTCGGGACATTCGCCTTCAGGCAAGCGACCACCGCACCCGCAGGTGCCAGCGCCAGATCGAGTTCAGCGCTTCGCATCACTTCGGCCACAACACCCACAGCCGCAGTGGCTGGTTCACGCCAGAGGCCAGTTGGCCCGCTGCCGGGCCGGTGCCCGCAAAGTAGTCGGCGCGCACCGCCCCGACGATGGCGCTGCCGGTGTCTTGCGCAAACACCAGCTTTTGCAGGTTGACGGTGCGCCCGCTGGAGGCCAGCCACACCGGTGTGCCGTAGGGGATGCTGCCGGGGTCCACGGCGATCGAGCGGCCGGGCGTCAGCGCCACGCCCTGCGCGCCCTTGGGGCCGAAGGCCGCGTCCAGCTCGCTCAGGGCTTCTTCGCGGAAGAACACGTAGCGCGGGTTGCTCCACATCAGCTGCTGCACGCGCTGGGGGTTCTGGGCGGCCCAGGCTTTGGTGGACTCGGTCCACGGCGCGGTCATGCGGCCCTGGCCCTGGTCCACCAGCCATTGAAGAATGCTTTTGAAAGGCTGGTCATTGGTGCCGCCAAAGGCCACCCGCACCGTGCTGCGCGCGCCGTTGCGGTCGGTGATGTCCAGCCGCCCGGAGCCCTGGATGTGCAGCGACATCGCGTCGATCGGGTCGGCCACCCAGGCGATTTCACGGCCG
>JBJXEI010000238.1:0-5616 GCA_046154065.1 Polaromonas sp.
ACCAGGCGGGTGCGCACGCCGTTCACCAGCACGGGGGTGCCCGTGGGGCAGTGGCGCGGGTAGCCGTCGGCATAGCCACAGGCCACCACACCGATCCTCAAGGGCACTTCAGCGGTGAAAGTGGAGCCATATCCCACGCTGGCCCCTGCATTGATTGCCTGGGCTGCTATGATTTTTGATGAAAGCGTCATGGTTGGCTGCAAACCCCAATCGGCCGCGCTGTGCAGGGGGAAGTCTGGCGCGCTGCCGTACACGGCAATGCCGGGGCGAATCCAGTCAGAGCGCCCGGCCAGCACGCTGGCGTGGCGCAGGGTACCCGCGCTGTTGCTCAGCGTTCGTTCACCCGGCAGGTCGTGGGTCACGGCGTCAAACCGGGCGAGTTGCTCGGCAATGCCGGTGGGCCCGTCGGCGTCGCTGAAGTGCGTCATCAACGAGATTTCTTCCACCTGTGGCAGCGCGCTGAGCCGGGTCCAGGCGTGGCGGTAGCGCTCGGGCACAAAGCCCAGGCGGTTCATGCCCGAGTTCATTTTCAAAAACACGCGGTGCGGTACCTGGGTTTTGTGGGCCGCCAGCATGTCGATCTGCTCGTTGCAATGCACGGTGTGCCACAGCCCCAGGCGCGAGCACAGCTCCAGGTCGCGTGCGTCGAAGCAGCCTTCGAGCAGCAAGATAGGGCCGCGCCAGTCCAGTGCCCGCAGGCGCTGCGCCTCGGCCAGGTCCAGCAGCGCAAAGCCGTCGGCGCTGCGCAGGCCGTCAAACGCGCGTTCGATGCCGTGGCCGTAGGCGTCGGCCTTGACGATGGCCCACACGCGGGCGTCGGGGGCGGCGGCGCGCGCGCGGGTCAGGTTCTGGGCCAGGGCAGGGGTGTGAATGGTGGCAAGAATCGGGCGGGGCATGGGTGTGCGTGGGGCGTGAGGGTGTGATTTATTGAACAAGTCAGGCCAGATTTGAGCCGCTGCGGCGGGCTGGCTCAGGGTCTTCCGTTCATTCTGACAGCAGAGCCCATGCTATAAACCCCAATCGCTGAACCGCAGCACCCCACCATCATCTTTTATACGGCCGCATCATCCCCCCTGATGCCTTCTGTGCAGTGACCCATCCAAACTAATGAAGCGCGGTTTTTACACCATCATGGCGGCCCAGTTTTTCAGCTCTCTGGCTGATAACGCGCTGTTCGTCGCTGCCGTTGAACTGCTCAAGACCAGTAGCGCACCGAAGTGGCAGCCAGCAGCCCTGGTGCCCATGTTTGCCCTTTTCTACGTGGTGTTGGCCCCGTTTGTGGGGGCTTTTGCCGACGCACAGCCCAAAGGCAAGGTCATGTTCGTCAGCAACGCCATCAAGGTGGTGGGCTGCCTGATGATGTTGTTCGGCACGCACCCGCTGATGGCCTACGCCATCGTGGGCCTGGGTGCCGCGGCCTATTCACCGGCCAAGTACGGCATCCTGACCGAGCTGCTGCCCTCATCCCAGCTGGTCAAGGCCAATGGCTGGATCGAAGGGCTGACGATCTCCTCCATCATTTTGGGGGTTCTGCTGGGCGGCCAACTGGTGGGCAAGGCGATTTCCAGCAAACTGCTGGCGTTTGACCTGCCCCTGATTGACACCGGCATTGACACCGGGCCGGAAGCCGCCATTGCCGTGCTGATCTTGCTGTACGCCATCGCCGCCTGGTTCAACACCCGCATTCCGCACACCGGCGTGGAAATGCGGCCCATGCCCAAAAACAAGCTCGAGCTGCTGCCCGATTTCTGGAACTGCAACGCTGCCCTGTGGCGCGACAAGCTCGGCCAGATCTCGCTGTCCACCACCACCTTGTTCTGGGGCGTGTCAGGCAACCTGCGCTACATCGTGCTGGCCTGGAGCGCCGCGGCGCTGGGCTACAGCACCACGCAAGCGTCCAGCCTGGTGGGTGTGGTGGCCATTGGCACAGCGGTGGGGGCCGTGCTGGCGTCCATGCGCATGCGCCTGGACCAGGCCACCACCGTGATGCCCCTGGGCATTGCCATGGGCTTGTTGATCCTGGGCATGAACTTCATCACCAACGTCTGGTTTGCGGCGCCGTTTTTGATCTTGCTCGGCGGGCTGGGTGGTTTCCTGGTCGTGCCCATGAACGCGCTGCTGCAGCACCGGGGCCACAACCTGATGGGGGCTGGCCGGTCGATCGCCGTGCAGAACTTCAATGAACAGGCCTGCATCCTGGCGCTGGGCGCTGGCTACAGCCTGTCTACCGGCATGGGCTTGTCGTCCTTTGGGGCTATCACCGCCTTTGGCATTGTGGTGGCGGGTTTCATGTGGCTGATTCAGCGCTGGCACAAAAGCAATTGCCTTCACCACAAAGAGCAGGTCGATCACCTGCTGAGCATTGCGCGGAGCGACAACGGGCATTGATGTCTGCCCGACGGTGACAATGGCGGGCATTCAGACGCCTGTCTGATCACCACTGCCGTTAGCCCCATGCACCAGCGCTCCGCCCTCCCTCTGATCTTCCTGCCCGTCACCGCCCTCGTCGCCAACGCCTTCATCTGGGGTGTGTCCTGGTGGCCGTTCCGCGCGCTGCAGGGCCTGGGGCTGCACCCGCTGTGGTCCACCGCGCTGGTGTATGCGCTGGTCTTTGCCTTGTTGCTGACCCGCTTTGCCCGCATGCTGCCCCACTTTGCCCGCCACCCCGGCCTGTGGGCGCTGGCCATCGCCTCGGGTGTCACCAATGTTGGCTTCAACTGGGCCGTGACCGTGGGCGACGTGGTGCGCGTGGTGCTGCTGTTTTATCTGATGCCCGCGTGGTCCGTGCTGGTCGCCTGGCTGCTGCTGGGGGAAAAACCCACGGCCGGCTCCCTGCTGCGGCTGGTGCTGGCCATGGCCGGTGTGCTGGTGGTGCTGAAAACCCCCGAGTCCCCCTGGCCCATCCCCAGCAGCCTGCCCGACTGGCTGGCCCTGGCCGGCGGCCTGAGTTTTGCCCTGACCAACGCCTACCTGCGCAAGCTGGGCACCCAGAGCGACGTGCCCAGCGGCGCCCGCATGCTGGCGATGTTTGGCGGCGGAGCCCTGCTGGCCAGCGGTGCCGCGATGGTGGGCATGGGCCAGGGCGTGGTCACCGCGCCCGCGTTGGCGCTGTCCGGTGTGGGCGTGGTGTTGGTGCTGGGGCTCAGCCTGGCCTTTCTGGTCAGCAACGCCTGCCTGCAGTACGGCGCCTCTCGCCTGCCCGGCAGCACCACCGCGCTGGTCATGCTGACTGAAATTCTGTTCGCCAGCGTGTCGGCCGCCCTGCTCGATTCAGCCGAATTCACGCCGCGCATTTTGTGGGGCGGCAGCCTGATTGTGCTGGCGGCAACGCTGGCCGCCCTGGCCCCAGCGCCTGTACCCGCCCACTGAAGCGCGGCGCGGGGCTTGCCTCCACAATGGTGGCTTCATCACTTGCCAGGGGATTTTCATGACCACCAGCACCACAACAACCGCCTACGACTTCACTGCCCGCCAGATCAACGGCCAGGACATCGCCCTGAGCCAGTTCAAGGGCCAGGTGATGCTCATCGTCAACACCGCCAGCGCCTGCGGTTTCACCCCCCAGTTTGGCGGGTTAGAGGCGCTGCACCAACGCTACGCCAGCCAGGGCCTGGCGGTGCTGGGTTTCCCCTGCAACCAGTTTGGCAAACAAGATCCCGGCACCGACGGCGAGATCGCCGGGTTCTGCCAAGTCAACTACGGCGTGAGTTTCCCGATGATGAGCAAAATCAACGTGAACGGCGACGAGGCAGACCCCTTGTTCAAGTGGCTGTGCGCCGAGGCCCCCGGCCTGCTCGGCACCAAAGCCATCAAATGGAACTTCACCAAGTTTTTGATCGGCCGCGATGGGCAAGTCATTGGCCGCTACGCCCCGATGGACAAGCCCGAAAGCATGGCCAAGGACATTGAGGCGGCGCTAGCGGCTTGACGGCCTGCGCCGCACTACCCTAAAAACACCAGCGCACGCGGATCAACCGGTTTGCGTCCGGTGTTGACAAACTCCACCAGCGCCCCAGCCACCGCCGCCACATCAAAGCCGAGCGTGCGCATGCCCGCTGGAATGTTGCTGCTGCGCACCACGGACTTGACGTAGCCGCAGATGAAAGTTTGCTCCATCACATGCATGCTGCCCAGCTCATAAAACGCCGCCATGCCGCGAATGTAGTCAGCCTTGTCCACGTCTGAAAACGAAAACGGCAGCAAACCATGGCTCAGCAGCGGCGCGTTGGCCGCCAGCCGCGACGTGCGTTTGTTGCCATTGGCAAAGGCCTGCAAATACGGGATGCGCGTCATCAAATACAGCGCCGCTTGAACAGGGTGCAGCTGGCCAGCGGTGTCAATGATGCGTGCAAAGGCTTGGGCGATGAAGTGCGTGCCCGGTCGAAACGGGGGCATGTAAGCCGACGAGGGCAGGTTCACGTCTTCAAACTCCCTGGGCTTGCCGCGTTGGTGGGCGGGCAAAAAATGGTCGGACTCAGACACCTCCGCCAGCCCATGGTCATCGGTCAGCAGCGCGTGCATGGCGCAAACATGCTGCGTGCTGAGCGCACGGTTGGCCCACAAATACTCCGCCGCACGCTTGTGGTTCAACACCAGCACCGCGTCTGCGGTGGGTTTGCTCGCATTGCGCTGCCCGTATTGAATCAGCGCCTCGGTGTCCAGCGCTGAATAGGTCCCGCCCTCCAGCAGCGAAGAACCCCAGGACCAGTCCACCAAAAAGCTGCCGAGAAAGCGTTTGTCCATCGGCTGCGCGATGGCCTGAATGGCCGCGCAGCGCAGCGCACGGTCAGCGTCCAGTGTGGGCAGGGCGTCCAGCAGCGCCTCGTTAAAAGGCGCACTGGGCCGCTGCAGCCAGGGGATGCTGAAGTAGGCATCAATGTCCGGACGGGTGAACGGCGTGCTGGAGACATAGCGCGTATTGCGCCCCGTACCGCGCGCTGCAATTGCGCCACTGGCGGCCAGCGCGGCGAGTTGCCTGTTCAGCGTGGAGCGGCTGATATGCGGCACAAGCTCGGCCAATTGCAGCGGTGCCAAACCCACGGCGCCTGCAGCCCGAATCGGCGCGATGAGGGTATTTTCAGCACTGGCCGAAAGGTTTTTTGCCATGTTTTGACAAGAAAAATTGAAGCTAAGTGCTTGAATTTTATTGAGTTTTTCTTATCTTGCCATCAATGTGTGAATGCTGGTGATTTTTGTCAAAAACCAAGTTGGGGCGCCATTGGATCCGTTACCCCTTTAATTTTTGACGTTGTAGGCGTGCAGCCCGCGAATCAATTGCCTGGTGCACTATTGAAATAGCAGCGTTTCAGCCCGGCTGCCCCAACACCCCATCCAGCACCTCCACCCAATGCCGCACCGGCGTCGCAGTGCCGCTTTGCAGGTGCGTGATGCAGCCGATGTTGGCCGACGCGATCACGGCGGGCTGCATTTCGCCGAGGTGGCCAAGTTTGCGGTCGCGCAGCTGGTAGGCGATGTCGGGCTGCAGCACGGAGTAGGTGCCGGCCGAGCCGCAGCACAGGTGGGCTTCGCAGCGGGCGGTTTTGATCTGGAAACCCAGCGCGCTCAGGTGCTGCTCCACCCCGCCGCGCAGCTGCTGGCCGTGCTGCAGGGTGCAGG
>JBJXEI010000239.1:0-30838 GCA_046154065.1 Polaromonas sp.
ATTCCGGCCATTGGCATGGTGGCGGTGCCGGTGTTGGCGCTGGTGATGTCGCCGGTCAAGGCGGCGGTGTTGCTGCTGCCGATTTATGTGATGTCGGACTGGGTTGGCGTGTGGCTGTACCGGCGCAGCTACAGCGCGGCCAACCTGAAAATTTTGATCCCGGCGGGCATTGTGGGGGTGCTGGTGGGCTGGCTCACGGCGTCGCATGTGCCTGAGAAGGTGCTGTCTTTCATGATCGGCGCGGTGGGCATCGGCTTTTGCCTGAATGTGTGGCTGCGCCGGGACGCGGGGCAGGCGCCGCAGCCGCCGAGTGTGGCCAAGGGCTGGTTCTGGGGCACGCTGGCGGGGCTGACGAGTTTTATCTCCCACGCTGGTGCACCGCCGTTTCAGGTCTACATGCTGCCGCAAAAGCTGCCCAAGGCGGCGTTTGCGGGCACGGCCACCATCGTGTTTGCGGTGATCAACGCGGCCAAAATCTGGCCGTATCAGCAGCTGCAGCCTTACTCGGCGGCGTCACTGTGGACAGCGGCGACGCTGGTGCCGTTTGCCCTGGTGGGCACGGTGCTGGGGGCTTATCTGACGAAGCGCATGGCCGACGCGTGGTTTTTCAGGGCGGTGCAGATCAGCTTGTTTGTGGTGTCGCTGAAGGTCATGGCGGACGCGGTGTTGTGACCGTCAGCCGCCTCACTGCACCGAGCGCAAGTACGCCAGCATGTCGGCGATTTGCTTGTCATTGCTGATGCCCCAAAAGCGCATTTTGGTGCCGGGCACGGTGTCGCTGGGGGCTTTGATGAAGGCCGTCAAGGTTTTCTCATCCCACACCAGGCCTGATTTTTTCATCGCGTCGGAGTAGTTGTAGTCCTTGGCGGCGGCAGCGGGGCGGCCGATGATGGCGCTCAGGTGGGGGCCAAAACCGGACTTGGCGTTGGGCCCGACCTGGTGGCAGGACGCGCATTTGTTGAAGGCGGCGCGGCCGGCCACCGCGTCACCGGCTGCATGGACGGGCGCAACCGGAGCGATCAAAAAAACCAACATCCACAACCGGGCCTTCATATCAGCGCCCGGCCGGTGGTTTGTCCAAAGCCACCACGGCTTTTTGCAGCCAGGGGCGCACCACCAGAAAGCGGCAGTACAGCCACTCCATGCTGGCCGTGGCGCCGGGCAGGGCGGCCAGTTTGGCCAGCCAGCGCCAGCCGGGCAGGGTGGCCCACAGCGCCACGAAGGCGGCGGCGCCGCTCAGCACCGTGCCGTCGGCCCGCTGCACATGAAAGCGCGCCATGTAGGTGTGGCGCTGGCCGTCGCCAGGCAGTGGCGCGTCGGCGCGGCTGACGTCCTGCCAGGCAATCGGCTGGCTGGGCTGCAGGCCCTGGTACACGCCCACCTCCCGTCGGCACAGCGGGCAGGACCCGTCGTACAGCACGGTCAGGCAGGGTGAGGGTGTGGTGGGGTTGTCCATGCGGCAAGCATGCCGCAGAAACGGCGGCGATGCCGGGTTGGGGTCTTCGCCAGCTGGCTGGGCAAAGGGTGTATATTGCTATATATTTAGGAGCTATACAGGCAATCAAAGCCTAGGCTGGCGGCACTTTTATTCATAAATCATCGGTTTTTATGCCTTTTCACACCTTCGACGACCTGCTCACGCTCACCACCCAGGCTCTGCACCATGCGGGGGCCAGCCTGGCGCAGGCCTCCCCCACGGCACGGGCGCTGGTCACGGCCGAGGCGCAGGGCGCGCCGTCGCATGGCTTGTCACGCGTGCCGATGTACGCCGGCCACCTGGCGGCGGGGCGGGTGTTGGGCCAGGCGCAGCCGCGCATTCAGGCCGAGAGGGCGGGCGCGGTGCTGGTGGACGCAGGCAACGGGTTTGCCTTTCCGGCCTGTGCGCTGGCGGTGGCTGAGGCGGTGACGCGGGCGCGCCACTGCGGCATTGCGATTGGCGCGGTGACCAACAGCCACCACTTTGGCGCGGCGTCTTATCACCTGGGCCCAGCGGCGGAGGCGGGCATGGTGGGGCTGGCGTTTGGCAACTCCCCGGCGGCCATGCCTGCGGCCGGTGGGTTGCGGCCGATTTTTGGCACCAACCCGCTGGCGGCGGTGTTCCCGCGCCAGGGCGCGCTGCCTGTCAGCATTGATTTGTCCTTGTCGGAGGTGGCGCGCGGCAAGCTGATGGTGGCAGCCAACAAGGGCGAGGCGATTCCGCTGGGCTGGGCGCTGGACGCGCAGGGCCAGCCCACGACCGACCCGGCCCGGGGGCTGGAGGGTTCCATGCTGCCCATGGGCGGCATGACCGGCAACACCAAGGGCGCGATGTTGGCGCTGATGGTGGAACTGCTGGTCACGTCCCTGACGGGGGCGCAGTTCGGGGCGGAAGCCGACTCGTTTTTTGTCCAGGAAGGCAACCAGCCCAAGCTGGGCCAGGTGTTCATCGTCATCGACCCCGGCGCGCTGGCGGGCTCGGCCGCCTACCTGGAGCGGGTCGAGGCGCTGATCTGCGCCATGCTGGTGGACGCCGGTGTGCGCCTGCCGGGCGAGCGCCGATGGCACCTGGCCGAGCGCAGCCGCCAGCAGGGCATCGAGGTGCTGGAGTCGGTGCTGGCGCCGATTCAAGCGCTGGCCCGCAGCGCCCCGGTGGCTTGAAATGCCCTGCGGCTGTTCGTCAACCTGACCCCGGAAAGGACCTGCCCATGACCTTGAACGTGAACATCAAACCCCGCCGGGCCCTGGCGTTGGCGGGTGCGCTGGCCGCCTTGCTGCTGCTGGGTGCGTGCGGCAGCACGCCAGGCGTGCGCGGCGCGTCGGCCCCGGTGCCGTCCCGGGTGTCGAACGAGCAGGCCAGCGAAGTCACGGTGTACGCGGTGGGGCTGGTGGGTACGCCCTACCGCTATGGCGGCAACACGCCCGACTCGGGCTTTGACTGCAGCGGCCTGATTGGCCATGTCTACAAAACCCGCACCGGGTTGAGCCTGCCGCGCAGCGTGGCGGGGCTGCAGCACTGGGGGCAGGCGCTGTCTGCCGATGAGATCCGCTCGGGCGACCTGGTGTTTTTTGGCCGGGGGGACGTGCCCACCCACGCGGGCATCTACGTGGGCAACGGCCGGTTTGTGCATGCGCCGTCCACCGGCGGCACGGTGCGGCTGGACCACCTCAGCGCTAAATACTGGGCCGCGCAGCGGGTGGCTTTCAGGCGGCCTTAAAGTGGCTCAGCGGTAGACCTGGGTACCGCGGCTTGTTTTCCAGCTGTCTTCAATGTGCGCGGCATCTTCTGGGTTGTGGGTTTTCAGGCCCATCAAAATGCCGCCGCTTTTGATGCCTTCCTCGTAATGTTTCACGCGCTCTTCCGGCATGCCCCAGCCAACCAGCGCACCAATCAGACCGCCGCTGGCGGCACCTGCGCCAGCGCCTGCCACTGCAGCGGCAATCGGGCCGGCAATGACCAACCCCAGCCCCGGCAGGACCAAGGTGGTGCCAATGGCGGCAATGGCCGCTGCGATGGCTCCGACGGTGCCGCCAATGGCACCGCCAATGCCTGCGCCTTCGGCGGCTTTGGTACCTAGTTCGGTTTCCTGGCCGTGCAAAAAGTGGCGCTGGCGCGTTTCGTCAGACATCACCAGGTTCATGTCGTCTTGCGAATAACCACGGCTGGTGGCGCTAGCGTAGGCCGCCTCAGCGCTTTCACGATCAGGAAACAAGCCGGTGACCAGCTGGCTGTCGGTGGAGGTTTTGTTCAAGGATGTTTGCATGTCGTTTCTCTTTTCAGGGCAGGGTTGATGAGCAGTTGCTGTGTGCGTGATGCACACCGACCAGCGTAGGTTGAGCCATGTGTGGGCCGCGCACGTGTGATTCCTCTGCGCCTGTAGGCGCATGGCTTTATTCAAGGCGGAAGCGCTCATGTCTGGCGCAGCCCTTCGACTTGCGCGACAGAGCGCGGGTCCGCGCACCAGACGTCGAGTAAAAAATCTGGGTCGTCCACGCGCAACGCATGCGGCAGGTCCATCTGCAGGTCCAGCAGTTCATGCACTTGGCCGCCAGTGAGGGCGCAGTTGTCAATGGGGGCCTTCCAGTGGCAGGCCAGCACGGTGCCGTGCTCGTTCAGGCTTTGTCGGGCCCGTTTGGCTAAATTTTGCAAAGCAGCCGAGTCCAGGTAGTAGCCCACCTCGCTGATGACGATCAGGTCAAAACGGCCTGGGGGCCAATCAGCCGGCAGCCAGGCTTGCAGCACGCGTACGTGCGGCAGCGCGGCCAGCCTGGCGCGGGCCAGTGCCAGCGCGCGGGTATTGCCGTCAGTCACCAGCAGTTGGTCGCATCGGTCGGCCAGCGCGGCAGACAGCTCGCCGTTGGCGCAGCCGGGCTCGTAGGCGCTGGCGTAGCGCGGCCGGGGCAGGGCGGCCAGCGTGATGGCGCGTTTGCGCTGTTCGTACCAGCGGGTTTTGAAGCCCCAGGGGTCGTCCTGGCCGTCGAAAAGTGCATCAAAGGTGGCGGCGTGTTGCAGCATGGTGGGGCATGGGTCAGATGAAAAAGTACTCGGCACGGCGCGCCAGGCGGCTGGCCATGGCCTTGCCCAGAATGGGCGCTTCACCCGGTCGGGCGGGCAACAATTGGCTGGTATGGGCGGTCAGGGCGTGCTGTTTTCGGGCCACCACGGCGGCAGGCAGCGGCACGCGCACCAGCTGTGCCCAGGGTACCCGCGCGTCGCCGGGCTGGCCCCAGTGCCACATCCAGACCGGAGCTTGCAGCAGGCGGCAGCCGGCCACCGTGCAGGCGCGGGCCACGGCGTTGCCGCAGGCTTCGTGGTCGGGGTGGCCGTCCAGCTGCCAAGTGGTGACGACCACGTCTTGCGGCAGGAGCCATGCGCTCAAGGCCCCTTCCAGCAGGGCGGTGTGGCGGGCCAGGGCGCTGTCGGGCAGGCTCAAGCGCCGAACCTGCAAGGGGCCCGCTGCCACGCCCAGGCGCAGCAGGCCTTCATGGCTTTCGGCGCAGCGCTGGTGCGCCAACTGCTGCGCACTGCGCGATGGTTGTGGCGGGTGGCTGGCTTCGCCGTCGGTCACCGCTACCACCAGCGTGGCCCCGCCGCGTGCGCTGTGCAGCGCCAACAGGCCGCCACAGGCCAGAATTTCATCGTCTGGGTGCGGGGCGACCACCACCAGACGTTGGTCTGGCTGCAGCAGCTGGGTAAATGGCAGCGTGGGCACCTGGGCCAAGGTGGGGCACTGCTGCCACCGGGTTTCACTGGTGCCTGTTGGCCGAATGATGCGGGGCGCTTGGCGCGCGGGGCTCACAGCAACCATGGCGTCTCCTTGTCGTCGGTGGGCTGCAGAACCTGCTGGCCCAGTGCGGCGAAGTCGGCGTCTGTCGTGCATTGGCGGATGAACACGGGCAGGTCAGCGGCGCGGCGTGCAAAGGCCGCATGGTGGCAAAAAGGGGTGGGGCCCAGCGCGCGGCCCGCCTCGTCGAGTACCTGCTGCGCGCATGCTTGGGCAGCCAGCCGTACCCGCAGGGCCACGCTGCAGGCGTCACGGGTGGGGTGCTTGTCGATCCAGCGGGCGGCGTCACGCAGCAGGCTGGCCGTGCTGCGCAGCACCACATCGGCACGGCCTGTGGCGGCCAGTTTGAAGGGGCTGGATGCAGCAGCACCCGTGCGCGCGGTTTGTTCCCGCATCGACTGGTGCAACGTGGTGGCCAGGGCCATCGCCCCGCCGTACCAGCACGCTGCAATGCCTGCGCCGCCGTGCCAGAACCCTGGCCGCGACAAGTAAGCGCCGGGCGTGCCCACGCGCCAGCCGGTGGCGCGGGTCAGCTGCACATCAAAACTGCCGCTGGCGGCCATGCCCACGGCTTGCCACGCGTCAGGCACCACCTGAACCCCGGCTTGCGCCAACGGCAGCGCCACCAGCTGGGGCCCGCTGCCGTCGGCCTGCCAGGCTGTGAGCAAGGCAAAGTCCACGCCCGACGCGCCTGAGCACCAGTGTTTGGTGCCGTTCAGCTGAACCGTGTCAGGCCCAGCCCCTTCTGTGAGCGTGACGCGGCCCGGAGGTGCTTCGGACGCCCAGACGGCCCAGCATGCGCGGTCTGGTGCAGCGATGCGGTCAAGCACGTGTTGTGCGTCCAGCTCCCGCAAAATGGCCAGCGCATCGGTGTGGCCTTCAAACAGCTTGACCAGGCTCAGGTCATGCGCGGCCACGTCGGCCAGGGCCTGCCAGCGCTGCAGGGTGTGGCCCGCGCCGGGCAGCGGCAACAGGTCCAACCGCTGCTGCACCAGCTGCCGTAACCAGGACCCGCAGCCGTCGGTGGGATTGAGCGCCGCCTGCGCCTGGCGCAGCGCCGTCATGGCCATGCCGCCTGCAGCACCCAGCTGCCCTGCGCTTCAATGGCGGCCAGCGTCGCCCCGAAGCCACCGGGGGCTCGGAAGGTTTGGCGTGCACTGGTGGTCACGCGGGGCGCTGCCGACCACGCGATCGATGCGCCCACGTCGGTCAGCCGCGCCACCAGCGCCACATCTTCACTGCTGCGCAGGGGTTGAAACCCCCCGGCACGCAGGTAGGCCGCCGTGCTCACGCCCAGGTTGGCCCCGTGAATGTGCCGGTGGTCGTCGGCGTCGGTGTAAGTGGCGTCGAAATGCCGGCGCATGCGCTCGCCATAACCCGCCCATTCGCTGACGGACACGGTGCCGCACACGGCATCGCAGCGCAAGGCCAGCTGGGCTGACAGCCATTGCGGCGACACCTCGCTGTCGGCGTCCGTGAAGGCCAGCCAGCGCGCCCCCTGGCTGATCAGCAGGTCCGCGCCGGCAGCGCGCGCCATGCCCACGTTTTGCGCATTGATGGGCAGCGTGCGTGCGCCGTGCCGACGCGCCAGCTCCCCGGTCAGGTCATGGCAATGGTCCAGCACCACCACGGTCTGGACTTCTTCGCCCATCAGTTGTGCGCAGGCTGCGGCTGTGCGGACTGACTGGACACAGGCCGCGATCAAAGCCTGTTCGTTGTGCGCGGGAATCACCACACCAATCATGACGCGTCTCCTGAAATTGATCTGTTTGTGAGGCTGCAGGCAGCCGCCGTGAGCCGATTGGCAAGGTGCGTCAACGGTACGGGGGCAACATGGCTGCGGCTGTAGGGCGTTCCGTCGTTGCGGTGTCAGCCACACCGGACGGGCCCTATCAGCGAAGGTTTGGGCTAAGCTAAACGCTGTTGACTTTTTCTCATTTGCTGCCTTTACCCATGCACACCACAGCCCTTGTTTTGTTTTCTGGTGGCCAGGACTCCACCACCTGCCTGGCCCAGGCGCTCTCCAAATACGAGCGCGTCGAAACCGTCGCGTTTGACTACGGCCAGCGCCACATCGTCGAGCTGCAAGCGCGCCTGAACGTGCTGCGTGAGATCAAGCTGCAGTTCCCCCAGTGGGCCCACAAGCTGGGTGAGGACCACCTGCTGGACCTGGCTGTGCTGGGGCAGGTCAGTGACACGTCGCTGACGCGGGACGTGGCCTTCAAGATCGAAAGCTCGGGCCTGCCCAACACCTTTGTGCCGGGCCGTAACCTGCTGTTTCTGACCCTGGCTGCCGCGCTGGCCTACCGGCGGGATTTGCAGGTGCTGGTCACGGGCGTGTGCGAAACGGACTTTTCGGGCTACCCCGACTGCCGCGACGACACCATGAAGGCGATGCAGCTGGCACTGTCGCTGGGCATGGACAAGCGTTTTCTGATCGACACGCCGCTGATGTGGATCGACAAAGCCGACACCTGGGCGCTGGCGCACCAGCTGGGCGGCCAGCCGCTGGTGGACCTGATCGTCGAGCACACCCACACCTGCTACTTGGGTGACCGCACCCACCGCCAGGCCTGGGGCTACGGCTGCGGCAGTTGCCCGGCCTGTGAGCTGCGGGCAAGGGGGTTTGAGAAATTTGCAGGGTTGGCCCGCGTGGCAAACGCATAACCGAGGCGGCACCCCCTGGGTGTTATTGAGGCGCCTGGAACGTCAGCACAAACGTGGTGGTGTGGGGCGCTGAGGTACTGGTGGGCGTCAGGCCAACCTGCCCGCCGTGCGCCGACATGATGGCGCGAACGATGGCCAGCCCCAGCCCGGCGCCGCCCTGCGCGCGGGCGCGGCTGGCGTCAACGCGGAAGAATCGGTCAAAAATCCTTTCGCTGTCGGCCGCTGCAATGGGCTCACCCTGGTTAGTCACCGACAAGGTTGCGCCGTCGCTGGCGTCTGTCACCCGCACCGCAATGACCGAGTGGTCGTCGGCATGCCGAATGGCGTTGGACAGCAGGTTGGTCACGGCGCGCTGCACCAGCAACCGATCAGCCCGCACCGTGGCTTTGCCCTGCACGGTGATCTGAATCTGTTTGTTGTCGGCCACGGGGTCCATGTAGTCGGCTATTTTTTGCGCCTCGTCCCCCAGGTCCATCCATTCAGGACGAAGGGATGAACCGGGTGCGTCGGTGTTGGCGATCAACAGCATGTCGGAGATCAGGCGTGACAGGCGTTCAAGCTCTTCAATGTTGCCCTCCATCACGTCTTGCAGCGCCGCGGCTGTACGGGTTTGGGACAGCGTGACCTGGGTGCGCCCCAGCAAGGTGGCCACAGGGGTGCGCATTTCGTGGGCCAGGTCGCCTGAAAACTCCTGCAAACGTGTGTAGCCGCCGTCAATGCGGTCCAGCATCTGGTTGAATTCCCTGGCCAGGTCCGCAAGCTCCAGCGGCAAGCCGGCCAGCGACACGCGTTGACTCAGGGACTGCGTGTCAATCGAAGCCGCGAGCCTGTTGAACCGCCGCAGCGGTGACAAGGCCGTGCGGGCGATCAGCCAGGCACCGAGCGCCACCATCAGCAGCAGCACAGGAACACTCAACGCTGTGGCTTGGGTGAACGAGGTGAAGAGGCGTAAGTCATTGCGGCGGTCCAGCGAGAGGTAAAACCTGACCGGATTTCCGTCGCCCATGGGTGTTTCACCGCGAAGTGACGTCAGCCGTTCCCCGGTGGGCGTCAGCCACATGAGCAAGGGGGTGGCGGCGTCAAACCTGTTGTCGTCCGGGCGAATGGACTGCAGTGCCAGCGGGGAAAAAGTGGCCAGCACCTGCGCGTTGCCGGGGTCTACCAGCGCCAGGTGCAGGTCGTCGTGGCCGATCATCAGGTCGTCCAGGCGATGGCGGTTTTGCTCAATGGCTTGCAGGGTTGGAATTTCTGCCAGCAAATGCGAGAGCAATTCACGTTTGCTGACCAGCTCTGCGCTGGAACGTGCGTCCAGCTGGTGCATCAGGGCCAGAAAGGCCACCACCACCGCGCCGCCCGCAATCACGATGCCGAACAGCGCACTGGCCAGCGCAATGTGGGTGGCTAGGGAGCTTTTGTAGAACCAGTGTTTCAGGTGGCGGGTCATGTGGCAGGCCGGTGCTCCAGCACATAACCCACGCCGCGCAGGGTGTGGATCAGCTTGTCCTTGAAGGGGTTGTCAATTTTGATGCGCAAGCGCCGTATGGCGACCTCCACCACGTTGGTGTCAGAGTCAAAGTGAATGTCCCAGACCATCGACGCAATGTGCGTTCGGGACAACACCTCACCACGTCGCTGGGCCAGCAAGGTCAGCAGCGCAAACTCTTTGGCCGACAAGTCAATGCGTTGACCGGCCCGCGTTGCACGGTGGCGCACCGGGTCAATTTCAAGGTCTGCCGTTTTGAGCACTGGGTCTTGCACCACCGTTTGGCCGCGTTTGAGCAAGGTTCTGATGCGCGCCAACAGTTCGGGGAACTGGAACGGTTTGACCAGATAGTCGTCCGCACCCAGATCAAAACCGCGCACTTTGTCGTCTGTTTTGCCGCGCGCAGACAGCATCAAAACAGGCAACTGCCGCGACGTGCGCAAGGCCGACAACACCGCAAACCCATCAATACCCGGCAGCATCACGTCGAGCACCACGAGGTCATGGTCCCCGTTGGCAGCGGCATGCAAGCCGTCAATGCCGTTGCGCGCCAGCTCTACCGCGTAGCCCGCCTCGGACAGCCCTTGCCGCAGGTAGTCGGCTGCCTGGGGTTCATCTTCAATGACCAGAATTTTCAAAAGAAGCCTTTGTTGTACATAACGAATTTGTCATCTGACGGTCAGCCGACTGTCGCCCTTGTTTTTCTAAAGTAGACCCCGTGATGCAGAGATTGCATCGCAGTCGCCCCAGTGTTGGGGCGGCACTTTGCAAACAAAATCAAGGAGTTTCTAGTATGTCTATTCGTCAAACCGTATTTGCCCTTGCACTGGTCGGTGCATCCATTCCAGCTGCTTTCGCCAACAGCGGGACATTGTTGACTACCGATCGGGGGTTTGAGTTCCAGCCTACGCAAAGCACCAAAAGCCGTGCGGATGTCATGAAGGAGTTGGAGGCTTCCAAAAAAGCCCCAGCAGCGGGCATGAACCGTACGCCATCTTTCAACCGAGGTGACAGCGGCTACGTCAATGAACAGCACAGCTTCGCCGTTCAAGATGGGCGCTTGGTCCACACCGACACCCTGGCTCACAACACACCGAAGCCAAGTCTGGCGATGACCGCTGCGGAGCAGCGTCTTTCACAAGAGCTGAACCGCAATTGAACAACCGCTGGTTGACATTGGGTGGGGTTGGGTGGGGCCGCTGCCCAGCGGCCCCCATGCCTGCCTGCCGATTTGGACTTGCGTGCGGTAGGGGCACACGTCCAACCCCCTCCCGCTTTCTTTTATGATCTGGCGATGTTTCGTTTATTGCTGATTGCCCTGATGCTTTTGCAGCCCCTTCAATGGGCGTGGGCAGAGGTGCATGTCACGTTGGATGCCGCCCATGCGGTGTCTCACAAACATGTTGCAACGACGATTCCATCCTTTGAAAGCATTGCGGCTTGCAGCTTGATGGGTGATGTGGCGGATGGTCATTCTTGCCACGACAACCACACCCACAACACCACAGTGTTGGGTCTGATTGCGACCATTGACCCTGTGAGCGGCCCTGCGATCAGCGGCAAAAACATATCCGCCCACGCTGTTTTACTCGCATCGCCCGTCGCGGCTGACATTGAACGCCCGAAATGGATCGCCACGCGCTGATTTACAGCCGTGGTGAGCATTTCAGGCTCCGTTGTTCAATGTTGCAGTCGCGCTAGCCGCCGTTTTACCCATCGACCCAGTCGGTGATTGATGGCCGACCTGCCCCGCACCATCGCCTGAAAGCCCACCGTAGTTTTTGATCTTTCGGAGTGCTTTTTTGTCCTTAT
Organism: Polaromonas sp.; assembly: GCA_046154065.1. Lineage (GTDB taxonomy): Bacteria > Pseudomonadota > Gammaproteobacteria > Burkholderiales > Burkholderiaceae_C > Polaromonas. Next base: position 11,224 of record JBJXEI010000239.1, read on the forward strand.
TTTTCTTCTCCCCACACCGCTTGTCGGCCGTGGTGTGGTGCTTGGCTGCCGTGTCTTCTGGCACGGTTGCGCAAGAACTGCCGCCCAGCCCTCCGCCCCTCTCAGTGGCCCTGGACGCCGCCTGGCGCTTGAGTGCGGGCAGCCGCTCTTTGGGCAACCGCCAGGCCGAACTGGATGCCCGGCAACAAGCCGCTGGCGCGTGGTTGTCTGCACCGCCCAGCCTGAGCCTGAGCCAACGCAGTGACCGGCTGAACGCCAACCAGGGCTTGCGTGAGCTTGATGCCAGTGTGGCCCTGCCGCTGTGGAGCCCCGGCACCCGCGCCGCCACCCGTGCGCAGGTGGACGCTGACCGCGCCGCGCTGGCGGCCGAGCCTCGCGCCAGCCAACTCAAGCTGGCCGGTGAGCTGCGGGAACTGGCCGCCAGCGTGGCCCTGGCCCGGCTGGAGCACCAGCTGGCCCAGCGCAAGGCCCAAGAAGCCAGCACGCTGCTGCAGGACACGCTGCGCCGCGTGAAAAGCGGTGACAGCCCGCGTGTCGATGCATTGCAAGCTGAATCTGCGGTGCGCGTGGCCGAGGGGCAAGCCGTGCAAACCGCCACCGCCCTGGCGCAGGCGGTGTCCCAGTGGCGGGCGCTGACGGGCCTGCCGGGCGTGTCACTGCTTGATGAGCCAGTGGGCTCATCAGCGCTGCCCGATCTGGCGGACCACCCGTTGCTGGCTGGGGCTAACGCCCGCACCCGCGCTGCGCAGGCCCGCCTCAAGTTGGCCGAGGCAGACCAGCGGGACGGGCCCGAGTTGTCGGTGGGCGTGATTCGAGACCGGTCGTTGGCCAGTGACCCGTCACTCACGTCACTGCGGGTGGCGGTGCGTATTCCGTTCGGTGGCACAAACCGCAACGCGCCGCGCATAGCAGCCGCGCGCGCTGAGTTAGACACCGCCCAAGCCGAGCTGGACGCCGCTGAGCGGCAAATCGCTCTGGACCAAGCCACCGCCCGCGATACCGTGCAGGCTGCAAAAACCGCCGAGCGCCTGGCCACCGAGCGCGCCACGTTAAGCACCGAAGCCCAGGCGCTGGTCGCCAAGGCGTACCGGCTGGGGGAGTCTGACCTGCCGACCCGCCTGCGCACCGACAACGAACGCTTCGATGCCGAGCTGGCTTTGGCCAGAGCCCGCGTCGAAAGCCTGCGGGCCACCGCCCGACTCCTCCAATCTTCAGGACTGCTGCCATGAACCCGTATTTTGATCAAAAAGTGCCACCAGCCCAGGTGAGTAAATCCTTTTCTGCTCTTAAAAAAATAGTAATTTCAATCCTTTTCGGTGGCTTGGCACTGGCCATGCCCAGTTGGGCAGGTGAAGGTCATGACCATGGCGAAGCCGCTCCCACCGCCGCAGGCGCAGCGTCGCCCCGTGTCAACAGCAGTTCTGACCTGTTCGAGCTGGTGGGCGTGGTCGAGCGCGGTGAAATGGTGATTTACCTGGACCGTTTTGCCACCAACACACCGGTGACGGACGCCAAAATTGAAGTGGACGTGGGAACGGCCAAAGGCCTGGCCGAAGCCCAACCCGACGGCACCTACCACTTCAACCACGCCGCGTTGGGCCAAGCGGGCACGGTGCCGGTCAGCTTCACCGTGACTGCCGGCGCGGACACCGATTTGCTGGCCGGCGACCTGGCCATCGGTGAGGCACCGCATGACGATGCCGCCAACGCAGTGGCGCGGCCTTGGTGGCAGTGGGCCGGTTTGGCGGTGGCCGCCGCGTTGGTACTGGGCGCGTTAGCTGCCTGGGCCAAGCGCCGCCGCCGTCAAAAGGCATCGGGTAGATTTGCTTCTGTTTTGATAGCTGCTTGCGCAACCATTGCTTGGGCTAGCGCCTCATTCGATGCGCAAGCCGGTGAAGGCCATGACCATGGCGAGGCGGCACCCGCTGCCACTGGAAATGGCCCGCGCCGCCTGCCCGATGGCAGTGTGTTTTTGCCCAAAACCTCCCAGCGCCAACTGGCCGTGCGCACGGTGGTGGCGGAGGTCAAAAGCCTGCCCAAAACCATTGAGCTGGGTGGTGTGGTGACGATGGACCCGAACGCGGGTGGGCGCGTGCAGCCGACCATTGCCGGCCGACTGGAAGCGGGCCCCCGTGGTCTGCCTCAGCTGGGCCAGGCTGTGCGCAAAGGCGAAGTGCTGGCGTTTGTTCGCGCCTCAGCCAATCCGATTGAGCGCGGCAACCAGCTGGCCCAAACGGCGGAGCTGAAGGCGCGTCTGCAATTGGCTGAAAAGCGGGCCATGCGCCTGGCGCAGCTGGAAGGCACCGTGGCGCAGAAGGACCAGGACGAAGCCAAAGCTGATGTGTCAAGCCTGCAGCAGCGGCTGGCGGCGGTGTCGGCCAGTGTGTCGGCGGGGGAGGCCCTGACGGCCCCTGTGACCGGGGTGATTGCCAGCGCCAAGGCCGTCAGCGGCCAGGTGGTGGAAGCGCGCGACGTGCTGTTTGAAATCACCGACCCTGCCCGCCTGCAGGTGCAGGCCAGCGGGTTTGATGCGGCGCTGGGGGCCAACATTGCCAGCGCCAGTGTGGCGGCGGGCTCGACCACCGTGGCACTGACGTTTGTGGGCGCGGGGCTGGCGCTGCAGGAAGGGGCCATCCCGCTGCAGTTCAAGGCGCAAGGCACGGCCGCTTTGCCGTTGGCGGTGAACCAATCGGTCAAGGTCGTGGTGCAAACCAAGGAGTTGGTGCAAGGCGTGGCAGTTCCCGCCGCCGCCCTCGTCAAAACCACCAGCAACCAGGACATGGTGTGGGTCCACACCGGGCCAGAGGCGTTTGCGCCGCGTACCGTGCGCTTCATGGCGTTGGATGGGGCCACGGTGTCTGTCACCGACGGCCTCAAGCCCGGTGACCGTGTGGTCACGCAAGGTGCTGCACTTTTGAACCAGGTGAGGTAAGCACGTGTTCAACAAACTGGTTCATTTTTCATTGCACAACCGGCTGCTGGTCATGGTGGCCTCGCTGGTGTTGATGCTCTACGGCGGCTTCACGCTGACCCGCCTCCAGGTGGATGTGTTTCCCAACCTGAACAAACCCACCATCACGCTGCAGGCTGAAGCGGGCGGCATGGCCCCGGAAGAGGTGGAGCAACTGATTACCGTGCCACTGGAGGTGGCGATGGCGGGCATTCCGGGTGTGGAAAGCACGCGCTCGGTGTCCAGCGCGGGGTTGTCGTTTGTCTACGTCAGCTTTGGCTGGTCCACCGACATTTACCGTGCCCGCCAACTGGTGGGCGAGCGGTTGGCCACGGCCCGTGAGCAGCTGCCGCAAAGCGTGACGCACGTCGGCATGGGGCCGATCAGCTCCATCATGGGCGAGATCATGCTGCTGGCCCTGCCGATTGACACCAGCAAGATCGACCCGATGCAGGTGCGTGAATACGCCGACTTTGTGCTGCGGCCCCGGCTGCTGAGCCTGCCCGGCATTGCACAGGTGGTGCCGATTGGCGGCGAGGTGCGCCAGTACCAGGTGCAGCCGGACAGCGTGCGCATGGCCGCCCGCGGCGTGACGGTGGAGCAGATCACCGAGGCGCTCAAAGGCTTTTCAGCCAACACCAGCGGCGGTTTTCTGGAACTCAATTCACGGGAATACCTGATCCGCAACTTGGCCACAGGTACGGGCAACAGCACCCGGCTGGAAGACCTGGCGCGGCTGCCTGTGGCCTTCAAAGAAAGCCAGCCGGTGCTGCTCAACCAGGTGGCGGTGGTGAAGTTTGCGCCCGCCATCAAGCGTGGTGACGCGGGCCTGAACGGCCAGCCTGCGGTGATTCTGGGTATTCAGAAGCAGCCTGACGCGGACACGGTGGCACTGACGAAGAAGATCGAAAGCGCGCTGGCCGAGATGAAAAAAGGCTTGCCCGCAGGCATGGGCGAGCCGCAAATCACCATGCGGCAAGCCAGCTTCATCGAGTCGTCAGTCAGCACGCTGCAGGGCAAACTGATGGTGGCCGGGGTCGTGGTCGCGGTGATTTTGTATTTCTTTTTGCTCAGCCTGCGCACCACGGTGATTGCGCTGACAGCTATTCCGCTGTCGTTCATGGTGACGATTCTTGTGTTCAACTACTTCGGGTTTTCGATCAACACCATGACGCTGGGCGGCCTGACGATTGCCATCGGTGAGCTGGTCGATGACGCGGTGGTGGGCATGGAAAACGTGCTCAGGCGGCTCAAAGAAGACCGCACCGCCCACCCCCACAAGCGCCTGGGCCCGCTGGAGCTGATCGCCAAGTCCACGATCGAAGTGCGCTCGGCCATCGTCTACGCCACGGTCATCGTGGCGCTGGTGCTGCTGCCGCTGTTCTTTTTGCCGGGCGTGGAAGGCCGGCTCATGCAGCCGTTGGCCGTGGCCTACATCGTGTCGCTGCTGGCGTCGATGCTGGTGTCCGTCACCGTCACGCCGGTGATGGCTTACTACCTGTTGCCCAGCATCAAGAATCTGGACCATGGGGACACCAAGGTGCAGGCGTGGATCAAATCGCGCTACGCGAAAGGCTTGACCCATGTGTTGGCCGCGCCGCGCCGCTATCTGGCGGCAGCGGGTGTGTCAGTGCTGCTGGCGGCTGCGGCGGTGCCGTTTTTCCCGACCACGTTTTTGCCGCCCTTCAACGAGGGTGTGGCGTTGGTCGGGCTGCGGCTGAACCCCGGCACCACGCTGGCCGAAACGTCGCGCATTGGCACGGTGGCTGAAAAGGCGCTGAGCGGCATTCCGGAGGTCGAACACGTGGGCCGCCGCTCTGGCCGGGCCGAGCTGGACGAGCACGCCGAGGGCGTGCATGTGTCCGAGCTGGACCTGCGCCTTAAACCCAGCGAGCGCAGCGTGGCCGAGATTTACGCCGACATCCGCAGCCGCATTGCCAGTCTGCCGGCCGCCATCGGCATCGGTCAGCCCATTAGCCACCGCATTGACCACCTGCTGTCAGGGGTGCGGGCGCAAATCGCCATCAAGATTTATGGCGACGACCTGGACACCCTGCGCGGCCAGGCCGAGGCGCTGCGCCAACGCCTGAGCGTGCTGCCCGGCATCGTGGACCTGGAGGTCGAAAAACAGGTGCTGACGCCGCAGATCAAGGTGCAGGTGGACCATGACAAAGCGCGTGGCTACGGCCTGCCGCCTGCCCAGCTGCTGGCCGAGCTGCAAATGCTGATTGACGGTCAGCAGATCACGCAGATCGTGGAGGGCAACCGCCGCTTTAACCTGGTGCTGCGCCTGCCGGAAACGGGCCGCGGCATCGAAGGCCTGCGCAACCTGCTGATCGACACGCCCGCCGGGCGCATACCCCTGTCGCAACTGGCCACCATCGAGGAAGGGGACGGCCCCAACCAGGTCAGCCGCGACGATGGCCGGCGGCGCATTGTGCTGTCCGCCAACGCGCAGGGCCGCGCGCTGAGCGACGTGGTGGCCGACATCCGCCAGGTGACTGGCGACACGGCGTTGCCCGAGGGTTACTTCATCACGCTGGGTGGGCAGTTCCAGGCGCAGGAAGACGCGTCGCGCCTCATTGGTTTGCTGTCGCTGGTGTCGGTGGGCCTGATCTTTCTGATCCTGTACTCCCGCTACCGCTCGGCCGTGCTGGCCGCCATCATCATGGCCAACATTCCGCTGGCGCTTGTCGGTGCGGTGGTGGGCTTGTGGCTGTCAGGCCAGCCGCTGTCAGTGGCAGCGCTGGTGGGCTTCATCACGTTAGCGGGCATTGCCATTCGCAACGGGATTTTGAAGGTGTCGCACTACGTGAACCTGTGTGCGTTCGAGGGTGAAAACTTCACTCCCGCGATGCTGCTGCGCGGCTCGGCCGAACGCCTCACGCCGGTGCTGATGACCGCACTGGTCGCCGCCTTTGCGCTGGCCCCCTTGCTGTTTGAGGCCGAAATGCCCGGCACTGAAATCCTGCACCCGGTGGCGGTGGTGATTTTTTCGGGGCTGATGACCTCAACCCTGCTCGACTCGTTCCTGACACCCGCCATGGTGTGGCTGTTCGGCCAAAAGCCGATTGAAGCGCTGGTGGCCGATTCAGGCAGCGAGGCTTTTTGATTTCCCCCCGTGTGTTTTTCAACTTTTCAAGGAATTTTCAACATGATCAAACGCAATCGTCTGGTGTCATCTTTGGCCCTCGCAGCAGCTGTCGCGTCATTGGCCTTCAGCACCGTTGCCCAGGCCGCCGGTGACGGCCATGAGGCCAAACACGGCGGCATCCACATTGAAAACAAGGCGATGGACATGGAGGTCGTGGTCAAGCCGGATCTGATCCAGGTCTATGCCAGCGAGCACGGCAAGCCACTCAAGCTGGCAGGCGCCAAAGCCAAGGTCACTTTGCTCAACGGCGCTGAAAAGTCCGAAGTCGATCTGCCGCTGGTGGGCGACAAGTTCGAAGCCAAGGGTGCTTTCAAGGTCGCCCCTGGCACCAAAGGCATCGTGCTGGTCACGCTGGCAGGCAAGCCGGGAACGACGGCGCGCTTCACGGTGAAGTGAGTGGCTGGTTGAACGAATACGCTCGTTCAACCTTGGCAATCCGGGTGGTGTAGCGCGTGTACCAATCACTGCGCCCGGTTTGCTGCGCCACCAAGTGCTCGGCCTGCGCTTTCCAGGCCTGGATGGACGCCAGGTCACGCCAGTAGCTGACGGTGATACCCACCCCCTCGCGTGCAGATTCAACCCCGAGATAACCCGGCTGCAGAGCGGCCAGTGCCGACATGCGCTCAGACATCGCGTCATAGCCGTGGTCACCCTCTGTGCGAATGGAGGTGAAGATGACGGCGTAGTAGGGCGCTTTGGGGGTGGTGGCGATCATGGTGGGTGGGCGGGTCACGCCGGTCGTGGTTATGGGGTGCTGCGGATGATGCAGAGCCTGTTTGGGCAGCGCTGCTTGACTGAAACTTGTATTCGAAGTTACCACTAAAGATGTAATTTTCAGTAACTTAATCGACAGTAACCCAGTCGCGTGAGCGGCTTGATTTGAGCTATTTTCACTGTGTAAAGATAGGTGAAGTCGTTTTTTTTGTTAGAACACCCCCCGGAATAGGGGGTGTTCTAACAGGCGTTTTGGGTTAGAACCAAAGTAATATATTCGGTGTTTTTGTTGCGCAAAACGTGACAAATTACTCAGAAATTACTTTGTCAATCAACCTGGAAGCTCCATGAAAACGTCCCAAAAAATACTGTGTCTGTCGCTGGTGTGCACTGCGGTGCTGGTGGCTTGCGGTGGTGGCGGCGACTCCACCACCGCCACCGCGCCGACCGCTGTCACACCGGTGGCGGTGGTGCCTGTGGTGGTGGCCACCGATCCCGTCACGGGCCGTGTGACGAATGCTCAAACAGGCGCAGGCCTGGCGGGTGTCACCGTCAGTGTGGGCAGCGTCAGCGCCACCACCGGCACTGACGGCTCCTACAGCCTGGCGGGCCTGGCGTTGGGCACCCCCGTCGTGCTGGCCTTCACCGGCACCGGGTTTTCTGCTCAAAGCCGTTCTTTGGACGCACTGACGGCCGAGACCGCCGCCCAGGTGGTCAATGTGCCGATGCTGCCCGTCGCCTTCACGGAAACCTTTGACCCCACCGTGGCCCGCACCTCCACCGTGCCTGGCTCCACCGCCCAGGTGCAGTTGCCTGCCAACGCCCTGCGCACCGCCACCGGCGCCCTGCCGGTGGGTCAGGTCACCGCCCGCCTGACGCCGCTGGCCCCTGGTGCCAACACCGATGTGATGCCCGGCAACTACCAGGCCGCCACCGCCACAGGCACGGCACCGATCGAGAGTTTTGGTGCGCTGGACATCACCTACACCGACAGCACCGGCGCCGCACTCAACCTGGCGTCTGGCCAGACGGCTGTGTTGCGCATTCCCTTGTCGGCCCGCACCACCACGCCGCCCGCCACCGTGCCGCTGTTCTACTTTGACACCGCCACCGGCCTGTGGAAGCAGGAACAAACAGCCACGCTGATGGGCACGGCGCCAAACCAGTACTACCAAGGCTCGGTGCCGCATTTCAGCTACTGGAACGCGGACCAGATCTACAACACCGTCACCATCACTGGCTGCGTGCAGGACACGGCTGGCACCCGCTTGTCCAATGTCAATATCTTCACGGACGGCACCAACTACACCGGCCGTGCACGCGCCACCAGCAACAGCACCGGCAGCTTCACGGTGTCGGCCAAGTCCAACAGCACCCTGGTGCTGGGCGGCGAGCGGCGCGGATTTTTGTCCAACCAGCGCTCCATCACCACCCTGGCAGCCAACCAGACCCTGACCGATTGCCTGGTGCTGACCACGCCCGTGACCGTGCCTGGCACGCCCACCACCGCACAATCCCTGTCGGTGCGGTTGAGCTGGGGCGCGTCACCCCTGGATTTGGACTCCCACACCAAAGGGCCCAATGCCAGCAATGAGATTTACTACGCTAGCCAGGGATCGTTGACGGCAGCGCCATTTGTGTCGTTGGATGTGGATGACATCACCGGTTTTGGACCCGAGTTCACCACCTTCTCCAAGCTGGCCAAAAACCGGGTGTACAGCTACTTCATCCACAACTATTCCGGCACCTTCAACCCAGGTCAGACCGGCTCGCCAGCCCAGATCCAGCTGACGGCTGGCGGTGTGCAAAGCATCTTCACGCCGCCTGCAGGGGAAACCAGCAGCACACGTTACTGGCACGTGTTCAACGTCACGACTGACGCCAACTGTGTGGCCACCATCGTGCCGGTGCAGCAGTTTCTGGCCGCCGAGCCACCGAACCTGAACACCGACAACAACGCGCAGTTCTGTAACTAGGCGCTGAACCGCAGGTGCCGCGTCAAATCGGCACCACCCATGAAAAAAGCGGTGGCTGGAAACAGCCACCGCTTTTTTCATGGAGGGTCTGGAAGCTGGACTTGAACCTAACCTGGCAGGTTGCCCGATCGCAACTCATACCGCGCTGGTGCGCCGGGCGCGGTGGGCACCAGCGTCCAGACCCGGTTGTGAAACGCCGCCACGCTGGGCCGGTGGGCAATCGACACCATGCCGCCCCCGGCGCTGACCACCTGGGCCCGGAGCCGTTCGTACAGCGTTTTTTCTGCAGCGTCGTCCAGCGCGCTGGTGGCTTCGTCGGCAAAAATCCAGCTCGGCTGGCGCAGCAGCACACGGGCAATGGCCAGGCGCTGCTGCTCACCACCCGATAGCTTCTGGCCCCAGGCGTCGCTGTCGTCCAGGCGCGTGGCCAGGTCGGGCAGCAGCGCGTCTTGCAGGGCCTGCGCCAGCACGGTGTCTGGGTAGGTGGTGGCGGGTTGCGGGTAGGCCAGCGCGTCCCGCAGCGGCCCGTTGGGGAAATAGGGCCGCTGCGGGATGAACATGGCGTGCGCGGGCAGCTGCGTGGCCCCGCCTCGGTAGGGCCAGATGCCCGCCAGGGCCCGGAACAGCGTGGACTTGCCACTGCCCGACGGACCGCTGAGCAGCACGTGCTCGCCTGCAGCGGCCTGCAGGGTGGCCCCCGCCAGCAGCGCCTGGCCGTTTGGCAGGCTGAGCGTCAGCCCGCTGGCGGTGACGCTGCTGCTAGCAGGGTTTGCTATGGAATCAGTAGCGGCCTGGGCAATATCTGCCTGGGCAATCGCGTTGATATGATCTTCAAAGCTGGTCAGCCGGTCGGTGGTGGCGCGCCAGGCGGCCAGGCTGGAATAGTTGTCAACCAGCCAGCTCAGGGCGTCTTGCACGCGGCCAAAGGCGGAGGCAATCTGCATCAACTCGCCAAGCTGAATGGCACCGCTGAAAAAGCGTGGCGCGGCCACGATGAAGGGAAACACCACCGCAGCCTGGCCAAAAAAGTTGGTGAACCAGACCAGGTTTTTCTGTTTTTTGATGAGCAGCAGGTAGTTGGCCAGCACGCGGGAAAACCGCAGGTCGAGCTGCGCCCGTTCCACGCCTTCGCCCTGGTCCAGCGCGATGGACTCGCTGTATTCCCGCACCCGCACCATGTGGTGGCGAAAGTCGGCCTCGGCTTTTTGCTGCTGAAAGTTCAGCGCGATTTGCGGGCGGCCGATGTAGTGGGTGATGACACTGCCCAGCGCGCAGTACAACACCGCCATCCACACCATAAAGCCCGGAATGCTGTAGCTGCTGCCGCCCAGTGTGAAGGCAAACGCGCCCGACAAACTCCACAAAATGCCGATGAAGCTGGCCAGCGTCACCACCGCGTTCAGCAGGCCCATGCTGAGCGACACGCTGTAGGTGGTGAACAGGTTGATGTCCTCCTGGATCCGCTGGTCGGGGTTGTCGGCGTTGTCAGTCTGGGGGCGGTTGCCTGAAAAACGCGCCAGCTCCAGCCGGTAAAACGCCTGGCCCGTCAGCCAGCGCTGCAGGTAGGTGTGGGTCATCCAGGCACGCCAGCGCACCTCGAGCAGCTGGGTCAAATAAATCCGGTACACCGCGATGACGATGAAGGCAAACGCCAAGTAGGTGAAGCGGCCGAGCTGGGTCCAGAACACGGCGGCGTCCTTGTTTTGCAGCGCGTCATAAAACACCCGGTTCCAGTCATTGAGCTGCACCAGCATGTAGACCGAGCCGAGGTTCAGCGCCACGATGGCGGCCAACAGGCCGCGGGCTTTCCATTTGTCTTCCGACTGGAAGTAGGGCACGGCCAGCGCCCAGGTGCGACGGGCAAATTGCCGAAAGGCGGCGAGTTTGGACAGGGGTTGTTCAAGCATTCAGGTCAAGCTTTCGTGGTCACAGTGGGGTCAGGCAGAGGGTTAGACACGCCGCTGGCCACATGCCCGGCGGGCACATGCCGGGCGGCAGAGTCGACGTGCCCGGTCTGATCGTCGAAAAAGAAGTCGGGTTCAAATTCCCGCAAAAATTCCCCTTTGGCCAGCCCGCCGAGAAACATCGCTTCGTCCACCTCGATGTTCCAGTTCATCAGGGTGCGGATGGCGCGCTCATGCGCCGGGGCGCTGCGGGCCGTGACCAGGGCGGTGCGCAGCCGCATGCCGGGCGTGCCGGCCTGTTGCAGGCGGTGCAGGGCCTTGAGCAGCGGCTTGAAGGGCCCATCAGGCAGTGGCAGCACGGCCTTGGCCCGCTCGTGCTGCTGGAAGGCGGGCAGGCCGTCTCTTTGAAACACCTGCTCGGCCTCGTCAGAAAACAGCACCGCGTCCCCGTCAAAGGCGATGCGGACTTCGTTGGGGTAATTGTCCCGTGCCCGCACCGAGTGCAGCGCCACCGTGGCGGCCGGGAAGCCCATGCCCAGGGCAGCCCGCACGTCACTGGGGTTGGCCGACAAAAACAGGTTGGCCTGCAGCGGTGCCAGGTAGCGCCACGGCTCGCGGCCGCGGGTGAACACCCCGCGCGCCACGCTGAGGGCGTGGGTTTCCACCGAGCGGAACACCCGCAGGCCAGAGACCGGGTCGTTGCGTGACAGGATCACGACCTCGACCCGCCGGGTGCTGGGCTCTGTGGTGTCGTCGTTGAAGGCCAGCAGCTTTTTGACCAGCGAAAACGCCACGCCCGGCTTGGCCGCTTCGTCCAGCCGGGCCAGCTGCAGCTCCATGTAGGCGCGGTCGTCGGTTTGCTCGAAGACGCGGTTTTCTTCCTCCAGGTCAAACAGGGCGCGTGACGAAATCGCCACCACCAGTTGCCCGTCCAGATTTGCTGCCATGCTTGACCTTTGCCCTTGAATCAGATGAATGCCAGTGTCACCCATTGGCCGAAAGCGGGTCCGCTCGTGGGCCATTGGCTGGCGTGGTGAAGTTGCCGCTGGCCGCTGGCGATCAGCGTGGCGGCCCGGATCACCCCGGCGTGGGTGATCCACAGGGTGTTGCGTGTCCGATCCCGTGCGTCGAGCGCTGCCGCCACACGCGCCATGAAGGTGGCCACCGACTCCCCGCTGCCACCGGCCGCGTAGCCGCTGAAGTCATCGGTCCAGGCCTGCAGCTCGGCGGGGGCCACGTCGGCCCAGGGCCGGCCTTCCCAGGTGCCAAAGTGCATTTCCTGCAGCCGGGGGTCAGTTTGACAGGTCAAATCAGGCCGCAGCCTACACAAAGCTTGCCTGAGCTGCTCACATCTTTGTAGCGGTGAGGTGACCACGGTGAGGGTGCGGGGCAGCACCGCCGCCAGCGCCGCCGCACCGTGCGCCGTGGCCGCGTTGTCAGCGGGCACATCCAGCTGGCCATAACAGACGCCCGCGTCGATCAGGGGTTGGGCATGGCGTGCCAGCCAGAAGGTCATGGTGTGCTCACAGGCTGACGGCCAGGCCCAGGTAGAAGGCGATCTCGCACACCTGCTGCGTGGCACCCAGGCAGTCGCCGGTGAAACCCTGCAAACGCCTGCGGAACAGCCGCGCCATCCACAACAGCGCGAGGACGGCGAAACTGCAGCCAACTATTAAATTCATAGCATCACAGGCAATCAAAGCCATGGCCAGCGCCGTCAAACACCATAAAAATGCCCCCCCAAGCCGCGCCAGCGTGATGTGGTCGGCCAGCGGCTTGGATTTGGAGGCGGCGGTGTCCCCCACATGTGGCAGCCAGCGCACCAGCAGCAGTGGCAGGCCGCGGGACACGGTGTGCCCGGCCAGCAGCGCGCAGGCCGCGTACCAGCCGTTGAACGGTGAGGCGTCCCAATCGGTGGGTGCGCCTTCGACCGAGCCCAGCAAGGCCAGCAGCGCCACCTTGCACAGCAGCGCCAGCACCAGCGCCATCGCGCCAAAGGCGCCTACGCGCGAGTCTTTCATGATGTCCAGGGCGCGTTCGCGGTCGTAGCTGCCACCCAAGCCATCGGCCACGTCGGCCAAGCCGTCTTCGTGGAAGCCGCCGGTCAGCAGGGCCGTGGCGACAGTGGACAAGGCCGCTGCGATCAGGGGGGTGTACACCGCGTCAGGCAGAAGGGCCATGAGCGTGGCAAACACCGCACCCGCCACCACCCCGACAACCAGGCCCACGCCGGGGAAATGGGCTGCGCTGGCCCGCAGCATCAGCGGGCTGAAGCCGACCCATGCCGCCAGGCGGCCGGTGACGGGAATGCGGGTGAAGAACTGCACGGCGAGCAGGTAGTGGCGCACGCCGCCAGTGATCCAGGCAAGCAGGCCGGGCATGTGGGTGATCAGGCCGGGGCTTTGGTGCTCACACCGGCTGACGCGAAGCTGGCCATCTCGCTCATCAGCCGGGCGGCGGACTGCAGCAGCGGCCACGCCAACAGAGCGCCCGTGCCTTCGCCCAGCCGCAGGTCCAGGTCCAGCAGCGGCCGTGTTTTGAGGTGCTGCAGCAGCTTGCGGTGGCCGCGCTCGGCTGAGCGGTGGCAAAACACCATGTAGTGCTGCACTTCAGGCACCAGGCGCTGCGCCACCAGGGCGGCAGCCCCCGCAATGAAGCCGTCGATCAAAATCAGGCGGCGCTGGCTGGCAGCCTGCAGCATGGCGCCCACCATCATGGCGATTTCAAACCCGCCCATGGCCGCCAGCACCTGCAGGGGTGTGGTGGCGCGGCGGTGCCGCAGCGACGCGATCATCAGCATCTTGCGTTTGTGGGCGAACTGCGCGTCCGTCAGCCCGGTACCGCGCCCAGACGAGTCACGGATCGGGGTGCGTGTCAGCCGCGTCAGGATCAGCGCCGCCGCCGAGGTGTTGGCAATGCCCATCTCGCCAAACGCCACCACATTGCCGGGCAACCCGCGCACCAGGTCCACACCGGTTTGCAGGGCCTGGTCCATCTGCGGCACGGTCATGGCCGCTTCACGGCACAGGTTGCCCGTGCCCAGTGCGATTTTTCTTTTCAACAGCGCGGGGTGGTCGTCCAGCTCGCTGGCCACTCCAGCGTCCACCACCTGCAACGCAAACCCATGCTGGCGCGCCAGCACGTTGATGGCAGCGCCGCCCGTCAGCATGTTGGCCACCATTTGCGCCGTGACGGCTTGCGGGTAGGCCGACACGTTCTCAGCGGCGATGCCGTGGTCCGCAGCAAACACCACCATTTGCGGCTCCAGCAGGGAAACCACGTCGGTGCACTGGATCATGCCCATCTGCAGCGCCAGGTCTTCCAGCACGCCCAGGGCACCCAGCGGTTTGGTTTTGTGGTCCATCTTGTCGCGCAGCTTTCGCTCCAGGCGCACGTTGCTGACGGACTCGATGCGTGGCAATACGAATGCCGACGCCGGTTCGCTGGACGCGGGGACACTGGACTCGGGCATGGCCAAATGGTTTCGAATGACTTTGGCCAGGGCGGCCAGTTCATCGGCGTCCGGCAAATGCACCAGCGCTGCAGGTGTTGGCGCAATGGCTGCTGTTGCCCCTGCTGCCTGGTCTGTCATGGGAATCAATGACAAAGCTCCAGCGGGCGATGCAGGCGTGGCGGGAAGCAGGGGCTCGTTCATGGCATTCCATCAAAATCGGTCGAGGGTGTTGTGGCCACGGGCGACGCTGTTGCGGGCCCATGGAGCCGGCCTGGCAGGCAGACGGGGCAGAAACAACGGGCGGACGATGGATTGTCGCCGGGGACTGCCGGTACAGGCGAGGGCACTGGCAGGCTGTGTGGCAACGCGTAGCACCAGCAATGCGCCGCACCGGCCACCATGCCGCACACAAAGTGCTGGTCACAGGCCGGGCAAATCGTGTTGGGTGCGGGGGTGGTCATGGTTAGCCCTGGTCAGCTTTGCAGGAACAGCCGGTACACCGGGTTGGCGGTCTCTTCGACGTGGGGGTAGCCCAGGGTGCCGAGGAAGGCCTTGAAGGCCTTGTTGTCGGCCTTGGGCACCTGCAGACCAACCAGAATGCGCCCGTAGTCCGCACCCTGGTTGCGGTAGTGGAACAGGCTGATGTTCCAGCCCGGCTGCATGCTGGACAAAAACTTCATCAGCGCACCGGGCCGCTCGGGAAACTCGAAACGCAGCAGCCGTTCGTCGCTGGACAGCGCACTGCGCCCGCCCACCATGTGGCGGATGTGTTCCTTGGCCAGCTCGTCGTGGGTCAGGTCCAGCGCCCCAAAGCCATGTTTGGAAAAGTTCGCGGCGATCTTGGCGCTTTCGCCCTTGGCCGAAGTCGTCAGTCCGACAAACACGTGCGCCGCCGCGGTGTCGTTCATGCGGTAGTTGAACTCGGTGACCGACCGTGGCCCGCCGGGCAGCTCGCCAATCAACGCACAAAACCGCTTGAAGCTGCCGCGCTCTTCAGGGATCGTCACGGCAAACAACGCCTCACGCTCCTCGCCCACCCCCGCGCGTTCAGCGACAAAGCGCAAGCGGTCAAAGTTCATGTTCGCGCCGCACAAAATCGCGGCGTAGGTTTCGCCCTTGGTTTTGTGCTGCGCCACGTACTGCTTGATGGCCGCCACCGCCAGCGCGCCTGCAGGCTCGACGATGCTGCGGGTGTCGACAAACACGTCCTTGATGGCGGCGCACACCGCGTCGGTGTCCACCGTCATGAACTCGTCGACCAGCGCGCTGCTGATGCGAAAGGTTTCCTCGCCCACGAGCTTGACGGCGGTGCCGTCGGAGAACAAACCGACGTCGGGCAGCGTCACGCGTTTTTGGGCGGCAACGGACTGCATCATGGCGTCAGAATCGTTCATCTGCACGCCAATGACCTTGATCTCAGGCCGCAGCGCCTTGATGTAGTTGGCCACGCCAGAGATCAAACCACCGCCGCCGATGGCGACAAACACGGCGTCCAGGCGCTGGGAGCCCAATGTCTGAAGCTGGCGCAAAATTTCCATCGCAATCGTGCCCTGGCCAGCAATCACGTCCGGGTCGTCAAACGGGTGGACGAACGTCAAGCCGTGTTTTTTCTGAAGCGCGGCAGCGTGGGTGTAGGCATCGGAGTAGCTGTCGCCGTGCAGCACGACGTCCGCGCCCCAGCCCTTGACGGCATCGATCTTGACCTGCGGTGTGGTGGTCGGCATGACCACCACCGCGCGGCAACCCAGCTTTTGCGCGCTGAGCGCCACACCCTGCGCATGGTTGCCGGCCGAGGCGCAAATCACGCCTTTTTTGAGCTGCGCGGCCGTCAGGTGCGCCATCTTGTTGTAGGCCCCACGCAGCTTGAAGCTGAACACGGGCTGAGTGTCTTCGCGCTTGAGCAGCACGGTGTTGCCCAGGCGCTGGCTCAGCGATCGGGCTTTGTCCAGCGCAGACTCAACGGCCACGTCATACACGCGCGCAGTGAGGATTTTTTTGAGGTATTCGGACGGTGTCAGCGCCACCGGTGCTGTTTTTGGTTTGGTTGCCATTTTTTCCCCTAGGTGCTGATGATAAGGGGCCAGAAAAAAGGCCCAAGTCATGCGACTTGGGCCTGTAAATCCACCCTTTGAGGAGGTGGAGGAGACAACTGGTGCAAAAATACGGTACGTATCCTTGATGGTTTTGAGTATAGCGGAGCAATGCTGCGCTGCACAATCAGCAGTGAGAAATACTGAGTAAAAGTCCACGTTTTGGACTGTTTAGGTCGTAACAAAAGGAAACTTGATGGAATGCACAGTGAATTGGACCGGACCAGGCGAGGCCACCGGCTCCAAATCGTCGATGACTTTTTTAGCAGAAACCGACAGTGGTCACACCCTGGTAATGGATGGTGCCGTCGACGCCGCCAAGCCTGAAAACGGCGGGGCCAACCTGGCGCCGCGCCCGATGGAAATGTTTTTGGCTGGCGCAGGGGGCTGTACGGCCTTCGATGTCGTGTTGATTCTCAAACGCGGACGCCACGATGTGCGTGGTTGCTCGGTCAAGCTGACGTCAGTGCGTGCTGACACGGACCCCAAGGTGTTCACCAAGGTCCACATGCACTTCAGCGTGACTGGCAAGTCGATTGCGCCCAGCGCTGTTGAGCGCGCCATTGCTTTGAGCCATGACAAGTACTGCTCTGGCACCATCATGTTGAGCAAAACAGCCGACGTCACGACCAGTTTCGAATTGATAGAGGTCTGACGAGCGCTTTTGGGTACTTTTTGGCTGCCAGCCTAGGTACTGCCTTCTGGTGTTGCTATTTTAATAGTAGCAATTTCCGGACTCAGATGTAGTGAGCCGCAGTCGTCATGATTTTGGCCGAGGCACGCATCAGGGATTTGACGGGCGCGGGTAGCGGCGTGGAGCCAGCATTTTCGGCTTCCTGCGCATGCCGCGCTTCATCGGTCTTCATCTGGGCGACGATGGCCCGTGACTCAAAATCGCCAGCCGGCAGCCGCTCCAAGTGTTCGGCCAGATGGGCCTCCACCTGGCGCTCGGTTTCCACCACAAAGCCCAGGCTCAGACGGTCGCCTAGCCGACCGGCCACCAGGCCCAGCCCGAAGGCACCTGCATACCACAGCGGATTGAGCAGGGACGGTCGCGCGCCCAGTTCGTCTAGCCGCGTTTGCGTCCAGGCGAGGTGGTCGTTTTCTTCCCGGCTGGCGTCGATGAAGTGCTGGCGCAGGTCTGGGTCACGGGTGCTGAGGGCCTGGGCGGCGTACAGCGCTTGCGCGCAAACCTCACCGACATGGTTGACTCGCATCAGCGCACCCGACAAGGTTTTTTCAGGTGCGCTGAGCACGGTGTGCTCAGAGGCAATCGTGGGGCAAGGTCGACTTGCACGTGGTTTGGCGAACACAGTGCGCAAGGCGCTGTCTGCGGCTGAGAGGGCGGTGTCCAGAGGTGAGCGCATGTTCATGAATCGATGATCGCACAGGTTCTAAAACCGGATCAACAGCGTGGACGAGACGCAAAAAAGCCCCCAGGACTTGCGCACCGGAGGCTTGAAAAACAGGTCATGCCCGAAGCAGGACCTCATCGGGTCAAACCATCAAAAAGCGTGGCGAATGCCGAACGCGATGTTGGTGGAATCCACGCCTGGTGCCGCTGTCACGCCGCCCAGAAAACCGTTGCCGCCCGGCGCGGCCTGACCTTGGCCCTTGTTGTTGAAGCGGGTCAGGACTGCATTGAGGTTGGTGCGTTTGGACAGTGCGTAGGTGTAAGTGGCACCATAGGAGTCGGTGTCTGCGTTCACTGCGCGTTTGTCGTCAAGCCGGTTGTAAGCCGTCACGATGGTGTGTGCGCCAACAGTGAATTTGTAGCCCACATGGTAGAGGCGGGCATCTTGGCGAAAAGCCACGTTGTAAGCGTTTTGAATCGCTGGTGCCAAAGCGGCCGGAAGCGTCGTGAACAGGCCCGACAGACCGGATGGGTTGTCGTCTTTGATGGTGGCGAATTGAGCGTAGACGGTTCCTGGACCCAAGGCTAGGTTGGCACCGAACACGTCATTGCGCAAGGAGCGCTGGCCGAACTCATTTTTCTTCTCGTTGTGCCCATAACCCAAACCAAAACCATCACCCTTGTACATGACCATGCCGCCCAGGAAGCGGTTGGCACTGTTGCTGCCAGCGACTTCGCCCGCACCATACATGAACGCGGCTGTGATGCCGTTGAGCTGAATGCCATATTGCAGGGTGTTGCTCAGCCGAATGTCGAAAGCCGCTGGCAAGGTGGCCACCTGGCCAGCCGACAGGCTGGACTGGGTTTGCGATGCATCAAACGACGCGGTGACCAGATAACCCGGGGTGTATTGGCGACCCAGCGTGAATGCGCCGATCGGTGTGACCAGGCCCGCAAATGCCTGGCGATCAAAAAGGCGGTTGCCGGTGGGGCCGATGTTCACGCCGAAGGCGCTGCTGGCCAGGCCGGTGTTGAGTTGGTTCACCAGCGCAGCGGCGCCCGCAGCACCGCCCAGAGCGGTGGTGACACCGGGTGACAGATTGGCCAGCACAGTGGTCGCCACACGTCCTGGAACCTGTGTCCCTGAATTGGGTGTGTTGCTGGTGCCGCCCGTGTCCAGTTCCAGGCGATTTTCGAGGGTGAAGATGGCCTTGTAGCCGCCGCCGAGGTCTTCATTGCCTTTGAGGCCAAAGCGAGAGCCCTCCATGATGCCGCTGGCGATAGAGTTAACCGTGCCGTTTTTCAATCCGCTCACGCGGTTGTAGCCCGCATCCACCACACCGTACAAGGTGACGGTGCTCTGCGCCATGGCAGCCGTTGCGGACAACAGGCTCAGCACGGCGGTGGTAGTCAAAGTCAGTTTTTTCATGAATTCTCCAGAGGGATTAAGTAAGCGAGCTCGGAAGTCATTGCTGCTAAGAATGGGGATGACCAGACCGCACAAAAACAACCATGACCAGAGGTTAAGAGGTGGGTAAAAGCTCGTAAAGCTAGGGTTAACGCGGTATGAATCAACCTTGTAGTGCTCAAAGTGAGCTGGGCGAGTGCCCCTGCTGCGGTGCTGGATGTAAAAAAGAACGATCGTGCTTCATTCGGAAGGCGCGTTTTTTTGACGCGTTACTCGCCGTTTTTTTGCCGTGCTTATCGTTGTGTTTTCAGGTGTGAGTCCGGGTGTTTTAACCAATGCACAAGCCCGAATTAGTTCTGTGGTTGTGGTTGAGGGGCAACACTTTCTGGGGGCTCTTCCCCTTCGGGAGGTACGTGCCCAGTGTGGGTCTCCAAAAAACTGCACGCGGGTCGAATGGTTGTAAATAAAAAAACCGCCCTGAGGGCAATGCCAGTCAGTTAAGCCCTGACGAAGCTGAAGGAGGGTAAAAAGGGAACGTGTTCAACACGTTCCCTTTTTTCATTTGCCCTGCCTTCTACAAAATACATTCGACGAGACGCTGGCGTGCTTGC
>JBJXEI010000240.1:0-14443 GCA_046154065.1 Polaromonas sp.
CGAAACGCCCGCACCCAGCGTGGCAGCAAGTCAAACCCGACGGTGGACACAAACGCCAGGCGCAGCCGCCCGGCCTCGCCATCGGCGTTGGCGCGGGCCAGCCGGGGCAAGGCCTGCGCGCGCGCCAGCAGGTCGCGCGCCTCAGGTACCAGCGCCGCGCCCGCCACGGTCAGCTGCACGCTGCGTTTGGTGCGGTCAAAGAGCTTGACGCCCAGCAACACTTCGAGCTGGGCAATCGCCTGCGTCAGCGGGGGCTGGGTCATGTGCAGCTGCAAGGCAGCGCGGCCAAAGTGCAGGGCATCGGCCACGGCCAGAAACTGCCGCCACAAACGCAGCTCGATCAGGGGGCTTTGAGGGGGTGGGCTGGCCATGTGTTTCGCATCCTTTTAATACGCGCTGCATATTAATACAGCGTAAAAAATGGATTGGAAAGAATCAGTCAAAGCACGCATACTTTGCGGTTCGTACAAATTGCACGCACCATCACAAGCGCCCCGCTTTTCATCCACAGCCAACCCCAAGAGACACAGCCATGGACATCAAACCCATCACCGTCATGAACCCGCGCTCCAAAAACATCACCGAAGGCAAGTCCCGCGCGCCCAACCGGTCGATGTATTACGCCATGGGCTATGAGGCGGAGGACTTCAAAAAACCCATGATTGGCGTGGCCAACGGGCACAGCACCATCACCCCCTGCAACAGTGGCCTGCAAAAGCTGACGGACGCGGCGATTGACGCGATTGAAGCGGCAGGCGGCAACGCGCAGGTGTTCGGCACACCGACCATTTCAGACGGCATGGCCATGGGCACCGAAGGCATGAAGTACTCGCTGGTCAGCCGCGAAGTGATTTCGGACTGCATCGAGACCTGCGTGCAGGGCCAGTGGATGGACGGCGTGCTGGTGGTCGGCGGCTGTGACAAAAACATGCCCGGCGGCCTGATGGGCATGCTGCGCGCCAACGTGCCCGCCATTTATGTGTACGGCGGCACCATCTTGCCGGGCAGCTACCAGGGCAAGGACCTGAACATCGTCAGCGTGTTTGAAGCCGTGGGTGAAAACGCCGCTGGCCGCATGAGCGACGAGGACCTGCTGCAGATCGAGCGCCGCGCCATTCCGGGCACCGGCAGCTGCGGCGGCATGTACACGGCCAACACCATGTCCAGCGCGTTCGAGGCGCTGGGCATTTCGCTGCCCTACTCCAGCACCATGGCCAACCCGCACGACGAGAAAATGAACTCGGCGGCAGAGTCGGCCCGGGTGCTGATTGAAGCGGTGAAAAAAGACATCAAACCGCGCGACATCGTGACCAAGAAGTCGATCGAAAACGCCGTGGCCGTCATCATGGCCACGGGCGGCTCGACCAACGCGGTGCTGCACTTCCTGGCCATTGCCCACGCCGCTGGCGTGGACTGGTCCATTGACGATTTCGAGCGTGTGCGCGTCAAAACCCCGGTGCTGTGTGACCTCAAACCCTCGGGCAAGTACCTGGCGGTGGACCTGCACAAAGCGGGCGGCACTCCACAGGTCATGAAAACACTGCTGGCCGCTGGCCTGCTGCACGGCGACTGCCTGACGATCTCGGGCCAGACCATTGCCGAAGTGCTGGCCGATGTGCCCGATGTGCCACGTGCTGACCAGGACGTAATCCGCGGCATCGACAAGCCCATGTACGCCCAGGGCCACCTGGCGATCTTGAAAGGCAACCTGAGCCCCGAGGGCTGTGTGGCCAAGATCACGGGCCTGAAAAACCCGGTGATGACCGGCCCGGCCCGTGTGTTTGACGACGAACAGTCCGCCCTGGCCTCCATCCTGGCCGGCAAGATCAAAGCGGGCGACGTGATGGTGCTGCGCTACCTGGGCCCCAAAGGCGGCCCGGGCATGCCCGAAATGCTGGCCCCCACCGGCGCGCTGATTGGTGCAGGCCTGGGCGAGTCGGTTGGCCTGATCACCGACGGCCGGTTTTCCGGCGGCACCTGGGGCATGGTGGTCGGCCACGTCGCACCGGAAGCGGCCGCAGGCGGCAACATCGCCTTCATCGAAGAAAACGACTCGATCACCATTGACGCGCGCCAGTTGCTGCTGCAGCTGAACGTGGCTGACGAGGTGCTGGCCGCCCGCAAAGTGGGCTGGGTGGCACCGAAACCGCGTTACACCCGCGGTGTGCAGGCCAAGTTCGCCTTCAACGCGTCCAGCGCCAGCAAGGGCGCGGTGCTGGACGACTACTGACATCAGGCGCTGACCTCCATCCGCAGCGCCCAGCAAAAAGCCCGTGAAGATCGCTCTTCACGGGCTTTTTTGCATTCAAATGAACCGTATCCGCGTTTATTTCCGTTTTCTGGGCAGCATGCCCATCGCGTCGCGCTGCTTGTCAATGCGTTCTTGCTTGCGCTTTTCCATCTTGTCGATTTCACGGCGCTTGGTGTAGCCCGTGGCGTCGGCAAACGACCACCAGGCCACCGCCAGCGCAAACGGGATCAGGGTGATCCACCAGCTGATGGTGGCGAACGGCCCGATTTCCAGGTATTTGAGCACCATGGCGGCGATGCCCATCAGTAAAAAAAGCATGGCTTTACTCCTCGTTGTTTATTTTTAGCGGGGGCTTCATCTGGCCCGTGCACAGTGAGTTGCAAGCCGGTTTGGGGGTAAATCCTCACACGGCACGGGTCAACCCCGCTTACTACAATCGCGTTGACTGACTGTACCCGAAGCACCAGGTGCCGGTCATGAATTCGAGATGTCACACCCCACGAGGAACCCCATGAAACATACATTGCTGGCCATCGCTTCCCTGACCGCTGTTTTTGCTGTGGCAACCCCCGCCATGGCCGACATGCAGCTCGCCACGTCGAAAAACTGCATGGCTTGCCACGCGGTCGCCAACAAGCTGGTAGGCCCGTCGTTCAAGGATATCTCCGCCAAATACGCAGGCCAGGCCGATGCGCAAGAAAAGCTGGTCGGTAAGGTCATCAAAGGCGGCGGTGGCGTGTGGGGAGCGATCCCGATGCCCGCCAACCCGCAGGTCAGCCCGGCTGATGCCCAAAAACTGGTGGCCTGGATACTGACCCAGAAGTAATTCCCCGCCGCCTGGGCCACCCGGCCAAAAAAAGCCCATCAACCGATGGGCTTTTTTCATGCACCAACCGCAGGCCGTGCGGCCCGCGTTGCATGGATGGCTCTACAAGTTTTCTGACAGCTGCTCAAGGATGGCCGGGTTTTCCAGCGTGGAGGTGTCCTGCGTGACGGCCTCGCCCTTGGCAATGCCGCGCAGCAGGCGGCGCATGATCTTGCCGCTGCGGGTTTTCGGCAGGTTGTCGCCAAAACGGATGTCCTTGGGTTTGGCGATCGGGCCGATCTGTTTGCCGACCCAGTCGCGCAGCTCCTTGGCAATGGCCTTGGCCTCGTCGCCGGTGGGGCGGGCGCGTTTGAGCACCACAAACGCCACGATGGCTTCGCCGGTCAAGTCGTCCGGGCGGCCGACCACGGCGGCTTCGGCCACCAGGGTGCTATGCGCCACCAGGGCGGACTCGATCTCCATCGTGCCCATGCGGTGGCCGGACACGTTCAGCACGTCGTCAATGCGGCCGGTGATGCGGAAATAAGCGTTGTCCTCGTTGCGCACGGCGCCGTCGCCGGCCAGGTAAATCCCGCCGCCCATTTCTTCGGGGAAATAGGCCTTTTTGAACCGCTCAGGGTCGCCCCAGATGTTGCGGATCATCGATGGCCACGGCCGCTTGACAACCAGCAGCCCCCCAGAACCGTTGGGCACATCCTTGCCGGTTTCATCGACGATGGCGGCCATGATGCCGGGCAGCGGCAGCGTGCAGCTGCCCGGCACCAGCGGTGTGGCGCCTGGCAGCGGCGTGATCATGTGGCCGCCAGACTCGGTCTGCCAGAAGGTGTCGACGATGGGGCAACGCTCGCCGCCGATGTTTTTGTAGTACCACATCCAGGCTTCAGGGTTGATGGGCTCACCGACGGAGCCAAGGATGCGCAGGCTGCTCAGGTCCGAGCGGCTCGGGTGAACTTTCTCGTCCGCCTCGGCGGCTTTGATCAGCGAGCGGATGGCGGTGGGCGCGGTGTAGAAAATCGACACCTTGTGGCGCTCGATCATCTGCCAGAAGCGGCCAGCGTTCGGGAAGGTCGGGATGCCTTCAAAAATCACCTGCGTGGCCCCGGCCGCCAGCGGGCCATAGGCCACATAGGTGTGGCCGGTGATCCAGCCGATGTCGGCCGTGCACCAGAACACGTCGCACGCCTGCAGGTCAAAGGTCCAGTCCATCGTCAGCTTGGCCCACAGCAGGTAGCCGCCGGTGCTGTGCTGCACCCCCTTGGGTTTGCCGGTGGAGCCCGAGGTGTACAAAATGAACAGCGGGTGCTCGGCACCGACAGGCTCGGGTGCGCATTCGGGTGCGGCCGCAGCGGTCACGTCGGCCATGAAGCGGTCACGCCCTTCGACCATGTTGCAGGCCGTTGGCGTGCGTTGGTAGACGATGACGTTTTTGATCGACTCGCAGCCGCCCAGCGCCAGACCTTCGTCCACGATGGCCTTGAGCGGCAGCTCCTTGCCGCCGCGCAGCTGGAAGTTGGCGGTGACGACGGCCACAGCGCCAGCGTCCTGAATGCGCTCCTGCAGGCTTTTGGCTGAAAAACCGCCAAACACCACCGAGTGGGTGGCGCCGATGCGGGCGCAGGCCTGCATCGCAACCACACCTTCAACCGTCATCGGCATGTAGATGACCACGCGGTCACCTTTTTGGATGCCCATCGCCTTGAGGGCGCTGGCGAACTGGCTGACCTTGGCGTGCAGCTGCTTGTAGGTCACGTGGGTGATCTGGCCGTCGTCGCCCTCAAAAATGATGGCATTCTTGTGCTCGGTGGGTGTGCCCAGGTGGCGGTCCAGGCAGTTGAAGGACGCGTTCAGTTCGCCGTCGGCAAACCATTTGTAGAACGGGGGGTTGGACTCGTCCAGCACTTCGGTGAAGGGCGTGCTCCAGCTCAGGTTGCTGCGGGCCAAGCCGGCCCAAAAGCCTTCAAAGTCATTCTCGGCCTGGGCGCACAGGGCGTTGTAGCCGTCCATGCCGGAAATGCGTGCCGCCTTGACGGCAGCGGCCAACGGCGGGAAAACGCGGTTTTCGACCAGCATGGATTCAATGTGGCTCGAAGGTGCGGGCGTGGGGGTGCTCATGGGTGGTGTCTCCTGGGTGTCATCAAGGCCGTTGTTCTCGCGTGGTACTGTCATGCGGCGCACTTACAAGCCACTGACTGGCACCAACCTTACAATCGCGCGTCTTTGGCATCCCTGCCGCGTCTGCCACCGTCGTTTCCACCCACTCCACAAGCCATGTCAGACCCAAAACCCCACCACTCCGCACCCCTTCGCCCTCTGCCCCGTCTGATTTTTGCCAGCCGATGGCTGCAGTTGCCGCTGTATCTGGGCCTGATCGTGGCGCAAGGCGTGTACGTATTCCATTTTTTAAAGGAGCTGGTGCACCTGGTTGAAGCCGTCTTCGGCAGCCAGACAGCGCTGCAGGCGCTGATCACCAGCATCGGCTACAAGACCACGGTGCCGATTGCGTCCCTCAACGAAACCGTCATCATGCTGGTGGTGTTGGCGCTGATTGACGTGGTGATGATCTCCAACCTGCTGATCATGGTGATCGTGGGCGGCTACGAAACCTTCGTCAGCCGCATGAACCTGGAAAGCCACCGCGACCAGCCGGAGTGGCTAAGCCACGTCAATGCCTCGGTGCTCAAGGTCAAGCTGGCCACCGCCATCATCGGCATCAGCTCGATTCACCTGCTCAAGACCTTCATCAACGCCGACAACTACACCGACCGCGTGCTGATTGCACAGACCGTGATCCACATCGCGTTTTTGCTGTCGGCCATGGCCATTGCCTACACCGACAAGATCATGTCAGGCATCGCCGAGCGCAAGCACTGAGTTGCTGCGGCTCGTGGGCAGAGGCCTGGAAGCGGGCCGACCATTGAAAACAGCCTTTCCTCACCTTTTTTCTTGACGATTCGAATCAAATAGCCCGCTAGCCTAGGCTTTCATTGCCGGTCTAGCTATAAATTCAGGAGCAAATCTGTACACCGCGTTACTGGCCATCATTTTGCTGCCGCTGCTGGCAGGCACGGTGCTCTGCGCTCTGGCGGGCTCGCTCAGGCGGCCCGGTCACCGTGGGCTCACGGCCTGTGCAGCGGCGGCCATCACGGCGGCCAGCCTGGGCCTGCTGTTGCTGCTGGCACCCACGGTGATGGGTGGCGCAGAGGTCCGCGGTGCCCTGCCCTGGGTGCCTGAAATCGGTTTGAACATCGCGCTCCGGCTGGACGGCTTGTCGCTGATGTTTGCGTTGCTCATTACCGGCATCGGCCTGCTGGTCATTGTGTACGCGCACAGCTACCTGAGCCCCACCGACCCGGCGGGCAAGTTTTTCAGCACGCTGATGCTGTTCATGGCGGCCATGCTGGGCATCGTGCTGTCAGACAACGTGCTGCTGCTGATGGTGTTCTGGGAGCTGACCAGCATTTCGTCTTTCCTGCTGGTGGGCTACTGGAAGCACCGCGAAGACGCCCGCTCGGGTGCCCGCATGGCGCTGGCCATCACCGGCGGCGGTGGTTTGGCGATGCTGGGCGGCCTGGTGCTGCTGGGGCAAATCGCAGGCACGTACGAGATCAGCCAGATGCTGGACACGGCCGCGCGGATTCAGGCCGACAGCCGCTACCCGGCCGCGCTGGTGCTGATCCTGATCGGTTGTTTTTCCAAAAGCGCGCAGTTTCCGTTTCACTTCTGGCTGCCGCAAGCCATGGCTGCGCCCACGCCGGTGTCCGCCTACCTGCACTCGGCGACCATGGTCAAGGCCGGTATTTTTCTGCTGGCACGCCTGACGCCAGTGATCGGCGGCACCGACCTGTTCATGGCCATCGTGACCACCACCGGCCTGGTCACGGTGGTGTTCGCCGCCTTCATCGCGATCTTCAAACATGACCTGAAGGGCGTGCTGGCTTACTCCACCATCAGCCACCTGGGGCTGATCACGTTCCTGATCGGCCTGGGCTCACCGCTGGCGGCGGTGGCGGCGGTGTTTCATGTGCTGAACCACGCCACCTTCAAGGCCGCGCTGTTCATGACGGCCGGCATCATCGACCACGAAACCGGCACCCGTGACCTGCGCCAGCTGGGCGGGCTGTGGCGCTTCATGCCCTGGACCGCCACGTTGGCCATGGTCGCCAGCGCCGCCATGGCGGGGGTGCCGCTGTTCAACGGGTTTGTGTCCAAGGAAATGTTCCTGACCGAGGCCGTGGCCTTCGCCGCACCGGGGGGCTGGCGCTGGGCGGTTCCGGCGCTGGCCACGCTGGCCGCGCTGTTCAGCGTGGCGTACTCGGTGCGGCTGGTGCATGACATGTTTTTCAACGGCCCCCCACGCGGCATGCCCAGTGCCCACCCGCACGAGCCGCCACTGGGCATGAAAGCACCCGTGGCGCTGCTGGCCGCCCTGTGTGTGTGTGTCGGTGTGGCCCCCGCGCTGACACTCGGCCCGCTGGTGCAGGTGGCCACCAGCGCAATGCTGGGGCAAGCGCCCCCAGCCTTCCACCTGGCGATCTGGCATGGTTTCAACCTGCCGCTGCTGCTGAGCGTGCTGGCGCTGGCCGGCGGGGCAGCCGCGTATTTTGGCGTGTCGCACAGCCGCCGTCTGCACGGCGTGAGTTCTGAAAACTGGTTCGGGGTGTTCACTGGTGCACAGTTGTTCCAGCACGGCATGAGCCGGCTTTTCGCCACCGCAGGCCACGTCACGGCGCGGCTGGAAACCGGCTCCCTGCAGCGCTACATCACCTGGGTGCTGGTGGCCACGCTGACGGTGGTGGCCGCTTCCGTACTGCCCGGTGACACGCTGGGCACCGGCAACCGAGCCCTGCTGCCCCTGACGCTGCCCGCGCTGGCGCTCTGGGGGTTGCTGCTGGCGGCCTGCGCCTGGCTGGTCCTGCGCCACCACGACCGGTTCCAGTCGGTCATCGTGGTGGGGGCGGTCGGGCTGGTCACCGCCCTGACATTTGTCGGCTTTTCAGCACCGGACCTGGCCCTGACCCAGCTGACGGTGGAGGTGGTGTCAACCGTGCTGCTGCTGATGGGCCTGGCCCTGCTGCCCCAGCACAGCCCGCGGGAATCCTCGTCGGCCCGCAAGCTGCGGGACGCCGCCCTGGCCGTGGCCGGTGGCGCAGGCCTGGCCTGGCTGGCCTGGGTGATGTTGACCCGCGACCACGACTCCATCGCCTGGTACTTCCTCAACCAGTCGGCGGTGGCCGGTGGTGGCACCAATGTGGTCAATGTGATTCTGGTGGACTTCCGGGGTTACGACACCCTGGGCGAGATCACGGTGCTGGGGATTGCCGCCGTGGGGGTGCTGGCACTCATGGACGGACTGCGCGTGCGCCGCTCTAGCGGTGACACGCGCGGCATGCCCTGGACCTTTGCCGCCCACCCCTTGATGCTGCGGGTGGCGGCCCGCCTGGTGCTGCCGCTGGCGCTGGTGGTGACGCTCTACATCTTCATGCGTGGCCACAACCTGCCAGGCGGCGGTTTCATCGCCGGGCTGATCACTGCCGTCGCACTGGTGCTGCAGTACATGGCGCTGGGCCAGTCCCGCGCCGAAGCCTTGCTGCGCGCCCGGGGCGGCCTGCGTTTTGTCCGCGCGATTGGCGTTGGCGTAGGCATCGCGGGGCTCACAGGGATTGGCGCCTGGCTGTTAGGCCAGCCCTTCCTGACCAGCGCCCACGGCAACCCGGTGCTGCCGCTGCTGGGCGAACTGCCGCTGGCCACCGCCGCCCTGTTTGATCTGGGGGTCTACATCACGGTGGTTGGCTCGACCCTGCTGACGCTGTCCACCCTGGGACTGGCCAGCCGGGAGCCCGGCCAGGACAAAGCGACCCGCCCTGAAGGAGCTTCCCGATGAGCCTTGAATTTCTGGTCGCCAGCGGCATTGGTGTGGTCACGGCGGCGGGCATCTACCTGATTCTGCGGGGCCGAACCTGGCCGGTGGTGATGGGCTTGAGCCTGCTGGGCTACGCCGTCAACGTGTTCATTTTTGCCATGGGCCGGCTGTGGCTGGACGCCGCGCCCATCTTGGCGGCTGGTGCGCGCGTGGCAGACCCGCTGCCGCAGGCCCTGGTGCTGACCGCCATCGTGATTGGTTTTGCCACCACCGGGTTTGTGATCGAGCTGGCCCTGCGCAGCCGCCACGAAAGCGGCTCTGACCATGTCGATGGCCACGAGCCCAAAGGCCCGCCGCATGACTGACCTGCTGGCCTCGTTTTTCACCACCCACCTGCCGGTGCTGCCGGTGGTGCTGCCGCTGTTCACGGCCGTATTGCTGCTGCTGATGGGCGACGGCGGCGGGCAGGCCAGCCATGGCGGCACGGCCCTGCGCCGGGCTCGCCTGTTGAGCCTGGCGTCCACCCTGCTGGGGGCGGTGCTGGCGTGGCGGCTGATGGCCGACGCATCGACTGGCGTGCTGAACCTCTACCAGGTGGGCGGCTGGTCGGCTCCGTTTGGCATCGTGCTGGTGGCCGACCGGCTCAGCACCCTGATGCTGGCGCTGACCTGGACGCTGGCCGCCCCAGTCCTGTGGTACGCCACCGGCGGCTGGGACGCGCACGGACGCCACTTCCACGCGCTGTTCCAGTTTCAGCTGATGGGCCTGTCCGGGGCCTTCATCACCGGCGACCTGTTCAACCTGTTTGTCTTTTTTGAGGTGCTGCTGATCGCCTCGTACGTGCTGTTGCTGCATGGCCAAGGGCGTGAGCGGTTTCGAGTGGGTCTGCATTACGTCATCCTGAACCTGGTGGCGTCGGCACTGTTTCTGGTCGGCCTGGCCATCATTTACGCACTGACGGGCACCCTGAACATGACTGATGTGGCGCTGCGGGTGGCGCAGCTGGGCCCGCAAGAAGCCAGCGTGGCCAAGGCCGGGGCACTGCTGTTGCTGGTGGTGTTTGGGCTGAAGGCTGCCATCGTGCCGCTGTACATGTGGCTGCCGGGCGCCTATTCAGCGGCGGCGGCGCCGGTGGCGGCGGTGTTTGCCATCATGACCAAGGTGGGGGTGTACAGCATCATCCGCGTTCACAGCGGTGTGTTTGGTGAAGCGGCAGGCCACGCGGCATTGGCAGCCGGGCCCTGGCTGCTGCCAGTGGCCCTGCTGACCACCGTGCTGGGGGTGCTGGGGGCACTGGCAGCGCGCAGCCTGTCGCGCCTGGTGGCTTACCTCACGGTGGCCTCGGTCGGCACCATCCTGGCCGGGGTGGGGCTGTTCACACCAGCCGCCCTGTCGGCGGCGCTGTACTACACCGTGCACAGCACCCTGGTGATTGCAGGGCTGTTCCTGCTGGTGGAACTGGTGGCAGCCCAGCGCGGTGACGCAGCGGACCGCCTGACCCCTGCCTCTGCCGTGGGCCAGCCGGTGCTGCTGGGCCTGATGACGCTGCTGGGCGCGGCGTCAGTCGCAGGCCTGCCGCCGCTGCCCGGCTTTCTGGGCAAGTTGATGATTTTGCAAAGCGCAGCCGCCACGCCAGCCCACATGGTGGTGTGGGCGGTGGTGCTGGTCAGCGGCTTTCTGACGCTGCTGGGCCTGGCGCGTGCGGGCAGCATCTTGTTCTGGAACGTGCTGCCGGGCGAGCCCTCGGACGCACCGGCAGGTGGCAGCTGGCGGCTGCTGTCCGCCACGCTGGGGCTGATGGCGCTCAGCCTGGTGCTGGCGGCTGCCGCCTCCCCGCTCAAACGCTACACCGATGCCACCGCTGCCCAGCTGGCCGACCGCAGCGCCTACGCCCGTGCAGTGCTGGGCCTGCCGACCGGGGATGCCAGCACCAGCACCCGACCCTACCGGGGCGGCACCGCAGACATCCGACTGCCCACCCCGAAAGCCGCACCATGAAGACAAAAACCTGGTTTGCCCACCCGGTGCTGACGCTGGTTCTGGCCCTGAGCTGGTTGCTGCTGCAGCACTCGCTGGCGCTGGTCCACCTGCTGTCGGCCCTGCTGATCGGCGTCCTGCTGCCCCGCCTGCTGAGCGGCTTTTTGCCCGCCGCCACGCCCATGCGCTGGCGGCCAGCGGCGGCCCTGCTGCTGAGGGTGCTGTGGGACATCGTCAAGTCCAACATCACCGTGGCGCGGCAAGTATTGGGGCCGCTGGCCGCCCTGCAACCTGCCTGGGTGCCCGTGCCGCTGGCGCTGACACACCCGACCGCCATCTCTTTGCTGGCTGCCATCATCACGACCACACCCGGCACGGTGTCCTGCCACATTGACGAGGCGCGCCGCGAAATCCTGGTGCATGCCCTGCACTGCACGGACCCGGCGCAAATGGCGCGGGACATCAAGGCGCAGTACGAAACCCCGCTGATGGCTATCTTTGAGTCGCCGCCTGCCCCCCTGGGAGCCCCCTCATGAGCACCACAGTGCTGGCGCTGGCCCTTGACATCGCCACCGTGGCCGTGGCGTTGGCGCTGCTGCTGTGTGGCCTGCGGTTGATCCGTGGCCCGCATTCGGTGGACCGCATTCTGGCGCTGGACACGCTGTACATCAACGCGGCGGCGCTGACCGTGCTGATCGGCATTCGCCTGCAAACGGCGCTGCTGTTTGAAGCCGCACTGATCGTCGCGATGCTGGGTTTTGTCTCCACCGTCGCGCTGGCGCGCTACCTCACGCGTGGCGACGCGGTTGAGTAACACCACTCTACCCAGAACACCCCATGAGCGCTGAAATCACCCAAATGCTGACCCCGCTTGCCGAATGGCTGGTCGCTGCGCTGCTGCTGGTGGGCGCTTTCTTTTTGCTGACCGGTGCCATCGGCCTGGTGCGGCTGCCTGACTTTTTCATGCGACTGCACGCGCCCACCAAGTCATCCACGCTGGGGCTGGGCGGCCTGCTGCTGGCCAGCATGGTGCAGGCGGCCGTTCAGGGGCGCATCGGTGTTGCCGAAGTGCTGATCACGCTGTTTGTGTTTGTCACCGCCCCGGTGTCCGCCAACCTGATGGCACAAGCCGCGCTGCACCTGCGGGCGCCAACACGGGCACCGGCGCCCGACGGG
Source organism: Polaromonas sp. (assembly GCA_046154065.1). GTDB lineage: Bacteria > Pseudomonadota > Gammaproteobacteria > Burkholderiales > Burkholderiaceae_C > Polaromonas. The sequence continues at coordinate 12,091 of JBJXEI010000240.1, forward strand.
GCCGTGCCAGAACGCCGCACGGACTGAGCGACCCGGTCAAATTGGTCGGGCCGGTCGGACCGCCTGGCGGGTTCAAACCATTTGTTCGGGCCGCACCCACGCGTCAAACTGCTCGGTGCTGACATGGCCAGACGCCAGCGCCGCTTCCCGCAGCGTGCTGCCTTCCTTGTGCGCTTTTTTGGCAATGGCGGCGGCTTTGTCGTAACCGATGTGCGGGTTCAGCGCGGTCACCAGCATCAACGAGCCGGCCACCAGCTCGGCAATGCGCTCTCGGTTGGGCGTGATGCCCACAGCGCAGTGGTCGTTGAAGCTGACCACGCCATCGGCCAGCAGGCGCACGCTCTGCAAAAAGTTGTGGGCGATCAGCGGGCGGAAGACGTTCAGCTCGAAGTTGCCGGACGCGCCGCCAAAGTTGATCGCCACGTCGTTGCCGAACACCTGCGCACACAGCATGGTCAGCGCTTCGCTCTGCGTCGGGTTGACCTTGCCCGGCATGATGGACGAGCCGGGTTCGTTCTCGGGGATGCTCAGCTCGCCAATGCCGCTGCGCGGGCCGCTGGCCAGCCAGCGCACGTCGTTGGCGATTTTCATCAGGCTGGCGGCCAGGGTTTTCAGCGCCCCGTGCGCGTGCACCAGCGCATCGGCGGAGGCCAAGGCTTCAAACTTGTTGGGTGCAGTGACAAAAGGGTGGCCCGTCAGCGCGGCCAGCTCGGCAGCGACGGCTTGGGCATAGCCAGCCGGTGCATTCAGCCCGGTGCCCACCGCCGTGCCGCCCAGCGCCAGCTCGTACAAATGCGGCATGGCAGCGCGCACGTGAGCCGCCCCATGCGCCAGTTGTGCCACGTAGCCTGAAAACTCCTGGCCCAGCGTCAATGGCGTGGCGTCCTGCAGGTGGGTGCGGCCAATCTTGACGATGCCCGCGAAGTCAGCGGACTTTTGCGCCAGTGTGGCGCGCAATTGGTCGATGGCGGGAAGCAGTTTTTCTGAAATCGCCACCACCGCCGACACGTGCATGGCGGTCGGGAACACGTCGTTGGACGACTGGCTGCGGTTCACGTCGTCGTTCGGGTGAACCGTCCGGTCGTCGCCGCGCCCTGCGCCCATCAGCTCGCTGGCGCGGTTGGCCAGCACTTCGTTGACGTTCATGTTGGTCTGCGTGCCCGAGCCGGTTTGCCACACCACCAACGGAAACTCTCCGGCGTGCTGCCCGCCGATGACCTCGTCGGCCGCTGCCACGATGGCAGCGGTTTTGGCCGCGTCCTGCAGCCCCAGCGCGTGGTTGACGCGCGCCGATGAACGTTTGATCTGCGCCAGCGCCCGGATGATTTCACGCGGCTGCTGTTCGCCCGAGATATCAAAGTTCTGCAAGGAGCGCTGGGTCTGCGCGCCCCACAGCCGCTCAGCGGCCACCTCGATCGGGCCAAAGGTGTCGCGTTCGATGCGGTGTTCACCGCTGGGGCTGTGCAAGGCTGGCATGGGGGAGACCTGTCAAAATAGAAGGTTGGTAAAAAAGAAGTCGCCACAAGAGCGATCCACTCAAATGATAACAATTCTCATTAACCACGATGGCGGTGATTTCTGGAATGCCGCAAAAAACCATGACCACGACCACAACCATTCGCCAAGCTGACCTGATCGAATCCGTCGCAGCCGCCCTGCAATTCATCAGCTACTACCACCCGGCCGACTACATCGCCCACCTGGCACGCGCCTACGAAGCCGAAAAAAGCCCAGCCGCCAAGGATGCGATTGCGCAAATTTTGACCAACAGCAAAATGAGCGCCACCGGCCAGCGCCCGATTTGCCAGGACACCGGCATCGTCAACGTGTTTCTGAAGATCGGCATGGACGTGCGTTGGGAAGGCTTCACTGGCTCCATTGACGACGCCGTCAACGAAGGTGTGCGCCAGGGCTACAACCACCCCGACAACACCCTGCGCGCCTCCGTCGTGGCCGACCCGCACTTTGACCGCAAGAACACCAAAGACAACACGCCTGCGGTGATCTTCACCGAGGTGGTGCCCGGCAACACCGTGGACATCACCGTAGCAGCCAAAGGCGGCGGCAGTGAGAACAAAAGCAAGATGGTCATGCTCAACCCCGGCGACTCGATCGTCGACTGGGTGCTGAAAACCGTGCCCACCATGGGCGCTGGCTGGTGCCCGCCCGGCATGCTGGGCATCGGCATTGGCGGCACCGCTGAAAAAGCCGTGCTGATGGCCAAGGAAAGCCTGATGGACGACCTGGACATGTACGAGCTGCAGGCCAAAAAAGCCTCCGGGGCCGAGCTGAGCAAGGTTGAAGCCCTGCGCATCGAGCTGATGGAAAAGGTCAACGCCCTGGGCATTGGCGC
>JBJXEI010000241.1:0-12137 GCA_046154065.1 Polaromonas sp.
TTCAAGCTGGCCCCGGTGGACACCAACCTGTTCCCCGATGGCTGGAACAACCTGACCCCCGCGATGCTGCCGCTGGCTGTGCAGGCGGCCATGGCCGCGATTGAAAAGATCTGCCCCGAGGCGCGCAACCTGCTGGTGGTGCCCGACAGCCAGCCCAAAAACACCTTTTACTGGTCCAACATGCTGCAGCTCAAGCGCGTGTTTCACCAGGCCGGGCTGAATGTGCGGTTCGGCTCGCTCAGTGCGGACCTGCTGGAGCCGACCACGATCAAGCTGCCCACAGGCGAGTCCATCACGCTGGAGCCCCTGACACGCACCGACCGCCGCCTGGGCCTGAAAGACTTCGACCCCTGCACCATCTTGCTGAACAACGAGCTGTCGGCGGGTATTCCCGGCATGCTGGAAGACCTCAACGAGCAGTACCTGCTGCCGCCGCTGCACGCCAGCACCTCGGTGCGCCGCAAGTCGCGCCATTTCAAGGCCTATGACGAGCTGTGCAAACGCTTTGCCAAGCTGCTGGGCATTGACCCGTGGCTCATCAACCCGATGTACACGCCGTGCGGCGAGGTGAACTTTGCCGACGGCACGGGGCTGGACAACCTGAGCGTTCAGGTCGAAGCGCTGCTGGGCAAGATCCGCCGCAAGTACAAGGAATACGGCATCAATGAAAAGCCGTTTGTGCTGGTCAAGGCCGATGGCGGCATGGTGGGCAGCCCGCAGACGAGTGCCAGCCAGGGCATGGGCATCATCACCGTGCGGGACACCCGCGAACTGGCCGACCTGGCCCGCAAGGCGCAACAAAAGCTGGGCCTGTGCGCCGGTGGCCACTGCGTGGCCAACGTCATCATCCAGGAAGGGGTGCAGACCAACGAACGGGTGAACGACGCGGTGGCCGAACCCGTGGTCTACATGATGGACCGCTACGTGGTGGGGGGGTTCTACCGCATCCATGCCGAGCGCGGCGTGGACGAGAACCTCAATGCGCCCGGGGCCAGCTACGTGCCGCTGGCCTTTGCCGACAGCGGCCGCCTGCCCCAGCCGGGTGAAATCCCCGGCTCCAGCAGCCCGAACCGGTTTTACATGTACGGCGTGATCGCCCGGCTGGCCATGCTGGCCGCCAGTTACGAGCTGGAAGCCACCGACCCGGACGCCGAGGTTTACGACTGAAATGCGCCGGTTGGCGGCGTTTGTTACAAGTTGCTGCATTGCAACAAACGGGACATTAGTCACGGCTTGAGGGCTCGGCTGACTTGCCAGCGGCCCGCTGGAGCGCAAAATAGCGTTCCCAAAAGCAACCAGTCCCGTTGCCCGGTTCACCCCTGAGGTGCCTTCGCGGCACGCAGAGCAGGGTTTACGGGGCGAAAAACGGGCATTTTTGTGTCCATATCCAAATCCTCCCTCTCCGCACTCACCCTGGGTGCCATTGGCATCGTCTACGGCGACATCGGCACCAGCGTGCTGTACGCCATGAAAGAGGTGTTTGCTCACGGCCATGTGGCGCTCACCCCAGACAACATCTTCGGCATCCTGTCGATGTTTTTCTGGACGCTGACCGTCATCGTCTCCATCAAGTACGTGATGCTGGTGCTGCGCGCCGACAACCACGGCGAGGGTGGCACGGCGGCCCTGCTGGCGCTGGCGTCCAACGCGGTCAAGGACAAACCGGTTCTGCGGCGCAGGCTGCTGCTGATCGGCATGTTTGGCGCCGCACTGTTCTACGGTGACGGCGTCATCACCCCGGCCATCTCGGTGCTGTCGGCGGTGGAGGGCCTGGAAGTTGTCTCGCCAGCCTTCAAGCAGTATGTGATCCCCATCACGCTGGTGATTTTGCTGGCCTTGTTCGCGGTGCAAAAACATGGCACGGGCGGCATCGGCCGCTTTTTTGGGCCCATCACGCTGGTGTGGTTTGTGGCCATCGGTCTGCTGGGCGCCATGCAGATCGTGGGCAACCCGACCATCCTCAAGGCACTGAGCCCGCACTACGCGCTGCAGTTCATGTTCACCAACCCCGGCGTGACCTTTGTGGTGCTGGGCTCCATTGTGCTGTGTGTCACCGGGGCGGAGGCGCTGTACGCCGACATGGGGCATTTCGGCATCAAGCCAATCCGCCTGGCCTGGTTTTCAGTGGTCATGCCCGCGCTGGCGCTGAACTACTTTGGCCAGGGCGCGCTGCTGCTGAGCACCCCTGAGGCCGTCAAAAACCCGTTTTACCTGATGACGCCGGACTGGGCGCTGCTGCCCATGGTTGGCCTGGCCACCATGGCCACCGTGATCGCTTCCCAGGCGCTGATCTCGGGGGCTTTCAGTGCCACCAAACAGATCGTGCAGCTGGGTTACCTGCCGCGCCTGCAGATGTTTCACACCAGCATCAAGGAAACCGGGCAGATCTACATCCCGTTCATCAATTGGGCACTGTTTGTGGCCATCGTGATGGCGGTGGTGATGTTCAAGTCCTCCGGTGCGCTGGCCACGGCCTACGGCATCGCGGTGTGCGGCAACATGGCCATCACCACCATCCTGACCTTCTACGTGATCCGCTACGCCTGGAAGATGCCGCTGGTGCTGTGCCTGGCGTCCACCGGTATCTTTTTTGTCATTGACATCGCCTTCCTGTCGTCCAACATGCTCAAGTTCGTCGAAGGCGGCTGGTTCCCCATCCTGATCGCGGGCTCCATTTTTGCGTTGATGGTGACCTGGAAGCAGGGCCGCAACATGCTGCGCGCCAAAATGCGCGAAGACTCCATCGAGCTCAAGGGGTTTCTGGAGGCCGTGTTCGTCAGCCCGCCGACCCGGGTCGAAGGCACCGCTGTGTTCTTGACGGCCGAGCCCGGCACCGTGCCCAACGCGCTGCTGCACAACCTCAAACACAACAAGGTGCTGCACAAACAAAACCTGTTTGTCACGGTGCGCAGCCATGAGGTGCCCTGGATCGGCAACGACAAACGCCTGGAGGTGGTGGCGCTGGGCCGCCACTGCTGGCAGGTTGTGATCCATTACGGCTTCAAAAATGACCCCGACGTGCCGCAGGCGCTGCAGCAATTGCGCGGCCGTGGCTGTGAGGCCGAAGCCATGACCACCAGCTACTTTCTCTCGCGTGACACGGTGGTCCCCACCATCGGCAGCGGCATGGCGATCTGGCGGGAAAAGCTGTTCGCGCAAATGCACCGCAACGCCAGCTCGGCCGCCGACTTTCTGAACCTGCCGAACAACTCGGTGGTGGAACTGGGCAGCAAGATTGAAATCTGAGGCAGCCGGTGTGTTGCACGGGGGTTGAAGGCGGGTGATGACATTTTTCAAAGACCTCAACCTGTCTGCGTTCACCGCCGGTTTTGTGGCGGTGCTGGTGGGTTTCACCAGCTCGGTGGCCATTGTTTTTCAGGCCGCACAGGCCTTTCATGCCACGCCAGCCCAAATCACTTCCTGGATGTGGGCGCTCGGGCTGGGCATGGGGGTGTGCTCGGCACTGCCTTCGCTGTGGCTGAAAAAACCAGTCATGGTGGCCTGGTCCACACCGGGTGCTGCCGTGCTGGCCACGGCGGGGCTGGCCGGTGGTTTCACGCTGGCTGAAGCGGTGGCCGCCTTCATGGCCAGCGCCGCGCTCATCACGCTGTTTGGCGTCACCGGCTGGTTTGAAAAGCTCATGAACCACATCCCCGTGGCCATTGCCTCGGCCCTGCTCGCCGGGGTGCTGGCGCGTTTTGGGCTGCAGGCCTTCGCGGCGGCGGGCTCGGCCCTGCCGCTGGTGCTGTTGATGCTGGCCACTTACCTGCTGGGCAAACGTTTCATGCCCCGCTACGCCGTGGTACTGACGCTGGCCGGCGCGGTCATTTACTGTGCGGCGCGGGGGCAACTGGTGGGGTCTGCCTTGACCCTGTCGTTGGCCATGCCGGTGCTGGTGGTGCCCACGTTTTCATGGGCCGCCATGGTCAGTCTGGCGCTGCCGCTGTTCGTGGTGACGATGGCTTCACAAAACCTGCCCGGTGTGGCGGCCATCCAGGCGGCCGGGTACGGCCCGCGCAGTGCCGGCGGCGGCATTCCGATCTCCAAGATCATCACGCTGACCGGGCTGGTCACCCTGGTGTTGGCCCCGTTTGGCGCGTTTGCCCTCAACTTCAGTGCCATCACCGCTGCCATCTGCATGGGCAAAGAGGCGCACGAAGACCCGGACAAACGCTACACCGCTGCCGTGGCCTGCGGGCTGATGTATGCAGTGATTGGCATTTTTGGGTCGGCGGTGACCGGGCTGCTGACGGCTTTTCCGAAAGAGCTGGTGGTGGCCATTGCCGGGCTGGCCTTGTTGGGCACCATTGGCAACGCGTTGGCGGTGGCGCTCAAGGACGACGCGCACCGCGAAGCCGCGCTCATCACCTTTTTGGTGACGCTGTCTGGCGTGGTGATTGCCGGGGTGGGCTCGGCCTTCTGGGGCGTGGCGGCCGGCGCGGTGGCGCTGTTTGTACAACAATACCGGCAGCCCGGCGCGGCTTAACGCCTGCTAGCCTCCCAATCACCCGCGCGCCTTGTTTGACGCTTTTCACGGTATCCCCGACATGCAAATCCTCTTCATCGCCGACCCGCTCGAATCGTTCCAGATCTACAAGGACACCACCTTCGCCATGATGCGCGAGGCGCAGCGACGCGGCCACACGCTGGCGGCCTGCGGCCCGCAAGACATTCGCTGGCAAAAAGGCGAAAGGGTCACCGCCTTTGTGCGGGACATCACCCTGACGGGCGACAAGCCCGTGTGGTTCACGGCGCAGCAGGCCCACCCCAATGAGCGGCCGCAGGCGTTGCGTGACTTTGGCGCGGTCATCATGCGCAAAGACCCACCGTTTGACTCTGAATACTTCTACAGCACGCACCTGCTGGAGCAGGCCGAGCGGGAAGGCGCGAAGGTGTTCAACAAACCCCGAGCCCTGCGGGACCACCCCGAAAAACTCGCGATTCTGGAGTTTTCAGAATTCATCGGCCCGACCCTGGTGACGCGGGACGCGGACGACATCAAACGCTTTCACGCCGAGCACCAGGACATCATCCTCAAACCGCTCGACGGCATGGGCGGCATGGGGATTTTCCGCGTCAAGGCCGACGGCCTGAACCTGGGCAGCATCATTGAAACGCTGAACAAAAACGGCGCGGAGAGTGTGATGGTGCAGAAGTTTTTGCCCGAAATCGTTCACGGCGACAAGCGGGTGCTGGTCATTGGCGGCAAACCCGTGCCGTTTTGCCTGGCGCGCATTCCGCAGGGCACCGAGGTGCGTGGCAACCTGGCGGCGGGCGGCAAGGGCGTGGCGCAACCGCTGTCCCCGCGTGACCGTGAAATCGCCGAGGCCATTGGCCCCGTGCTGGCGGCGCGCGGCCTGCTGCTGGCTGGCATCGACGTGATCGGGGATTGCGTGACCGAAATCAACGTGACCAGCCCGACGTGTTTCCAGGAAATCTTCGACCAGACCGGTTGTGACGTGGCGGCGCTGTTCATCGATGCGTTGGAAGCTGCACTGGACATCAATCAAGCCAAATAGGCTTCCAGCCTAGGTTTCGATTGCCTGGACAGCTATTTAATTGATAGCAGCCGACCGCTTGCACCTGGGTTTTCGCATCGACCTGCGTGCATGACCCTGCCAACCGCAAGCCGTTGGCCCCCGCGCGACCTGCTTGCTCAGCGATAATGCGAATAATTCTTATTACGTAGATCGCCGCAGGCCAACTGCCGTCCGGTTTGGGGTCATCCGGTGCCCGGCTTTCTACCACCACCTGTGGACTTTGCCGTGCTTGAGCGTTACCACCGCGAACTGCTGAACTTCCTGACCCGCCATGTCCGAGACCGTGACGCGGCGGCCGACCTGGCGCAGGAAAGCTATGTGCGGGTGTTGTCCGCCCAATCCGCTGGTCAGGTCGTGCTCGACATGCGGGCCCTGCTTTACCGCACGGCGCGTAACCTGGTGATCGACCAGCACCGCCGCACAGCGGTACGGCGGCACGATGACCTGGACACCCTCCCGAATGACCAGCAGCCTGTGGCCTTGCATTATTTGCAACCGGAAGAGGCGTTGGCCTCGCAGCAGGTGGTCCGCGCTTACATGGCCACCATCGAAGCGCTGCCGCCCCGTTGCCGGGAGGCTTTTGTGATGAATGTCTTCGACGAGCGCAGCCACGCCCAGATCGCCCAACACATGGGCATCTCGGTCAGCATGGTGGAAAAGCATGTGGTTCGGGGCATGGTGGCCTGCAAGCTGTGTGAGCGCAGGCTGCGGGCAGGGTAAGTGCTGCCGGATTCCGTCAGACGGGGGATGAGGAATCCCTCATCCTCGTACGTCTACACTCATCAGAGCACTCTTTTGCTGTCCCGCATGCCCATGAATTCGTCCCCGCCAGACCGGCTCAACACGCCCGCGGTCCCTGAGGATCTGCTGGAGTTCGAGGCCTTTGCCCTGACGCAAAACCCGCTGGACATGGAGGCCGCCACATGGGCGGTCCGCCGACGAAATGGACTGGATGCCAACGGGGCTGCGGAGCTGCGGGCCTGGCTGGACATGGACCCGCAGCACGCTGCGGCGTTGGACGACATGGACGCCATGCTGGGTGAGGTGCAGCAGTTGCCCGACGACGCGGTGGACACCTTGAAGGCGGGTCTGGCGCAACCCGCCGGCGCGCAGGTGCGCCAGGCTCCCGTGGCAGCCCGGCCCGCAAGCCCCGGGCGCCGCCAGTGGTTGCTTGGCTGGGGCGCCATCGTGCCGCAGGCGGCTGCTGCGGCCACGGCCTTTTCGGTCGTTGGCGGGGGCTGGATGGGGTGGGATTACTGGCAGCGGCAACCCACTTTTGAGCAAGCCTTTTCCACCGAACGGGGCCAACGGCGAATGGTCAACCTGCCCGATGCCAAAGACGCGGGCAGCCGTTTGCAGCTGGACACGGCGACCCGGCTCGAAGCCCGTCTGTACCGCGACCGCCGCGAGGTGCGGCTGCACGACGGGCAGGCCATGTTCACAGTGCAGCCCGACAGCGATCGGCCCTTTCATGTCTGGGCCGGTGCGTTGCGCATCACCGTGGTGGGCACCCGGTTTTCCGTGCGGCAGACAGCCTCTGGCCTGGATGCGGGCCAGACGGTTATTTCTGTCGAGGAAGGCCGCGTTCGGCTGGCCCGCGCGGGGGCTGACGCCGCCCTGAGTCCGGTAGAGCTCACCGCCGGGCAGATGGTGGTGGCCGACGAGGCGGGCCGCATCAGCCCGGTGACCCGCGTGCGCGCTGCGGTCATCGCCCCGTGGCGTGATGGACGCCTCAGCTTTGACCAGACACCGCTGGGTCAGGCGATTGCAGAGTTTGAGCGCTATGGCCCGACCGGTCTGGTGGTGCGCGACCCTGCCGTAGCTGCCTGGCCCGTGGGCGGCAGCTACAGCGTGCATCAATGGCAGCGCTTTGCTGCAACGCTGCCCCACGTGCTGCCCGTGCGGCTGGAGCAGCGCGGGGACCACACGGAGATCGTGGCGCGGTAGCTGTAAAAAACTTTGAAGAATTCTCATTCGCAATATGAGGATTGGGACGGTGTGTGCGTCTACATCGGTGGGAATGGGGTGGTGTGCTGTTGCGCGACCCCGGCAATTCATAACCTACCGAGGAGTTTTTACCCATGCGATTCACACCGCTGCACAAGCGCTCGCCCCTGAGCCCCCTGGCTCTGGCGGTTGCCATGACCATCGCCTTCGCCGCAGGCCATGCCCCCTTGGCGCATGCCCAGAACAGCGCATCTGCCATGGCCACGCCCATGGCCATTCACATCCCTGCGCAGCCGCTGGGCGCAGCCCTGAACGCGCTGGCGCAGCAGGCGGGTCTGCAGATGACATTTCCCGCCGCGTCGGTGGCCGGCAAGTCGGCGTCCGCCGTGCGTGGGCAAATGACGGCAGGGCAGGCGCTGGAGCGCCTTCTGGTGGGCAGCGATCTGGAAGCCAGCGTGGACGGCAGCGCCGTGTTGGTGAAAAAAGCGGCACCCGCACCGCAAGTTTCTGGCGGCGATAAGACCTTGTCCGCCGTGATGGTGACCGGCGTGCGCGCCAACCGCCTTTCGCAAGGGGCCACTGGCCTGGCGATGGAGATCAAGGAGACGCCTCAAAGCATCAGCACGCTGGACACCCAGGCAATGCGCGATTTTGGCGTGGTCGATGGCAACAAGGCCCTGCAGCTCGTGACCGGCTTGAATGTCGATCAGTATGAAACCAACCGCGCCACCTTCAATTCGCGCGGTTTCGAGATCCAGTCCACCCAGATCGACGGCCTGGGCATGACCAACAGCTGGGGCACGGTCGTCGGCCAGCAAGACACCTTCCTGTTCGACAAGATCGAGGTGATCCGAGGTGCCAACGGCTTGCTGACCGGGGTGGGCAACGCCTCGGGCACCATCAACTACGTGCGCAAGCGCCCCGTCAACAAGGACGAAGGCGAGATCAATGTGAAGGCCGGTGCGCATGGCATGAAACGCCTGGGTCTGGACTACAACAAGGTGCTGACCGACGATGGCAAGGTGGCCGGGCGGGTGGTGTTGGTTCACCAGGACAAAGACTCCCACATCCGTGGCCTGAACGACCGCAACACCAGCCTCTACGGCGTGATCGACAGCCAGATCGGCAGCAACGGCGTGCTGACTCTGGGCGTCACGCACCTGGACAACCAGCAGAAGTCACCGATGTGGGGTTCACTGACCCTGAACTACCTCAGCGGCGGCCAGGCCAGGTTCGACACCTCCGCCTCCACTTCGCAAGACTGGACCTACTGGAACACCAAGTCCACCACGGTGTTTGCGGAGTACAGCCACTACCTCGGCGACGACTGGGTGGCCAAGTTCACCCTGAACAACCGCCATGCCGTTGAGCAAACCCGCTTGCTGTATGGCTACTCGCTCGCCGGGGGGCTCAACGACGACAACACCGGCCTGGTTGGCTGGCCCTACCGCAGCTACGCCACCACCGACAACCACACGCTCGACGCCAACGTCAGCGGAAAATTTGACCTGCTGGGACGCCAGCACGAGCTGATCGCAGGCTTGAGCCACTCGGTTGAAAAGACCGCCACTGACACCTACGACTTCGATGCGTCGTTCCTGCTCCAGCCGCTGCCGGCCTTTCCGTATGCGGGCAATGCCTACCCGGAGCCGGTCTGGGGGCCGCGTACGCCCACCTCCAGCGGCAGCCAGACCTTGACCCGGTTCTACGCTGCAACCCGCTTGTCGCTCACCGACAAATTGCGAGCCATCGTCGGCCTGAACGCTGTCAACCTGGCGCGTGAGGGCAGCTCGATCTACGGCTCGGTCAGCACCCCCACCGCCTACCCGGACACCAGCAAGGTCAGCCCCTACGGCGGGCTCACCTATGACTTCACGCCCAATGTGTTGGGCTATGTGTCCTATTCGAAGATATTCCAGAACCAGGACCAAAAAGACTTCTACGACAGGTACCTGAACCCCATGGAGGGCGTGAACCACGAGGTCGGTGTCAAGGCAGACTGGCTGGACAAACGCCTGCTGACCACCTTTGCGGTGTTTAGCGCCATGCAGAAGGGCCTGGCTACTTATGCGGGTATGAACGGCAGCCTGTACGTGTACGAGCCCAAGGACGTGAAGTCACGGGGCTTCGAGCTGGAAGCCACCGGCAAGGTCAGTGATGACACCCGCGTGGCGCTGGGCCTGACCCAGCTCAAGCTGACCGGCCCGGACGGCTTGGACATCTACGAATGGGTGCCCCGCACCACCGTCAAGCTGCGGCTGGACACCCGCGTGGCGGCGCTGCCCGATCTGCGCCTGGGCGCGGCGACGCGCTGGCAGTCGGATGTGTTCAAAACAGGCGGAGCCCGCCAGGACGCCTACATGGTCTCAGACGTCTTTGCCAGCTACCAGATCAACAAAAATCTCTCCGCACGGCTCAATGTCAACAACCTGTTCAACAAGAAATATGTGAACGGCATCAACAACGGTGCGATCTACGGCGAACCACGCAGTGCCTACGTCACGCTGGAGCACAAGTTGTGAGGCCAGGCCCCGGTCAACGCGTCGGCCTGGCCCTGCGCATCACCGCGGCGGTGCTGGGCGGCTGGCTCCTGACGTGGGGTTTCGTCGCCTGTGGCACCGCCGCCCTGGTGGGCGTGGGTGTGGGATTCCACGATGCCGAGCAGGCCCTGCTGATGCTGGGCCTGCTGGTCTTCCCGTCTGTTTTTTTAGGGGCCTTTGCGGCGCGCAGAGTGTGGCGCGTCTGCGCGGTCGTGGTCGCTGGCGCGGTGTTTTTCAACACCGCGGCTGTGCTGCTGCAACGCGCCATCCTGTCCTGAAAGACCTGATCATGTTCCCCAACTTTCGCCAATCGATGGCTTGGCTGCACACCTGGTTTGGCCTGGTGCTGGGCTATGTGCTGATGGTGTGTTTCTTCTTTGGTTCGGTGTCGGTGTTCGACCGTGAAATTGACCGCTGGGCGCTGCCTGATACCCGGTTTGAACCGCAGCCCATGCCCTCGTTTGACGCTGTGCTGGCCCCCGCCTTTGCCCGGCTGGAGGCCAGCCCTGCTGAGTACGCCGCCAACATCGCCGTGATGCACGACCCGGCCAAGGGCCCGCAAACCCCGCGCCTAGCGTTGCCTGCCGACGAATACTGGGCCTACACCACCCACCGTGACCCGGTGCTGGCTATTGGCGCGGGCTTTCGCGTGCCGCTGCCGCTGGACACGACGGCCGAAAACCACATCCACGGCAGCGCCACGATGGACCCGCGCACAGGGGCCCTGGTGCCCTCGGATCAGCTCAAAATTGGCAGCCAGTGGTTCTACCCCATGCACTACAGCCTGAACTGGGACTGGAAGAACTTGGGCATTTTCACCGTGGGCCTGGCGGGTCTGGTGATGCTGTCCGCGCTGGTCACGGGGGTGATCATGCACCGCAAGTTTTTCCGCGAGTTCTTCACGTTCAGACCCCAAAAATCGACCCAGCGCAGCCTGCTCGACATGCACAACCTCACCGGCGTGGTGGCATTGCCGTTTCATTTCTTCTTCGCCTTCACCGGGTTGCTGATCTTTGCAGGCTCGTACTACTTCCCGGTTTCACAGTTCCAGCTCAAGGGCTTGCATGACCAGCACGAGGTTGTGGAGGCACGCCACACCGGCCTGCCGCATGCGCGCGCAGGCATTGCCGCACCACTGGCCTCGGTGGACGCCATGGTGGCCGAGGCCCGACGCCGCTGGGCGGCACGCGATATGGCAGGTCAGGTGGGCTTTTTGCAACTGCACCACCTTGGTGACGCAAATGGTTATGTGAGCATTTACCGCGCTGGCAGCGACCGTGTGGCCCTGGTGGGTGAGGGCATCCACTTCAAGGCCAGCACCGGCGCGGTGCTGCACGAAGACCCTGCCCGTACAGCTGTGTCGGCGACGAACGAGTTCCTCACGGGCCTGCATCTCCAGCATTTTGAACACTGGTTGCTGCGTTGGCTGTACGTCGTGGGTGGGCTGCTGGGCTGCGTGTGCATTGCCACCGGTTTCATCTTTTTTGTGGAAAAGCGCAAACAAAAGCACGCCCAATCTGCCAGCCAGGGCAGCCGTGTGGTCGATGGACTGGCTGTGACCGCCGTCACCGGCATGGTGATGGCCGCCATCGGCATGTTGGTGGTTAATCGGCTGCTGCCCGCTGACCTCACAGGGAAGGGTGACTGGGAAAAACTGGCCTTCTGGGGCCTTTGGCTGCTGGCGATGGGACACGCCTTCTGGCGCAGTGGCCCGGTGGCGCAAGCCCGCATGAACCCCGCCTGGCGTGAACAGTGTTGGACGATTGCCGTGCTGGCCGTGGCAGCGGTGCTGCTGAACGGCATGACGACCGGGCACCACCTGCTCAGAACGCTGTTCATCCAGCCCTACTGGCCAGTGGCCGGCGTAGACCTGAGCCTGCTGGTCAGTGCAGGGCTTGCCGTGGTGGCTGCGCGCAAACTGGCGCGGCGCGAACAGCGCGGGCCCCAAGGGCGGGTGGCAGGTGCGACCGGGACGGGGGTGGCCCATGTCTGACGCGCTGTGGCTGATGGTGGCGACGCTCACCAACCTGATGGGCATGGTGTGGCTGGCTTTGGCGATGGAGGTTCACTGGGCGCAAGTGATGCACCGCCCGGCCCACGAAGTCCCCGC
>JBJXEI010000242.1:0-7822 GCA_046154065.1 Polaromonas sp.
CGGGTCAGGGCGGTGTCGGTCAGGGGGCGGGTGACGAGGCTGGCGCGCTGGAAGTGGAACAGGGTCAGCGCGGGCACCACGCTGATGCCCAGGCCCGCCTCGACCATGCCGGTGACGGTGGCGAGTTGGTCGACTTCGAGCACGGTGTGGGTGGGCCGGGGGTGCAGGGCGGCGTCCAGGGCCTGGCGCACGCTGCTGTTGCGGGACATGTGGATGAAGGGGTAGGTGGCCAGTTGGTCCAGCGTCAGCGTGGGTTCGGTGGCCAGCGGGTGGTCGTGGCGGCAGACCAGGTGAAATTGGTCGGTGCGCAGCAGCTCGGTGTGCAGGCCGGTGTGGCGGGCGCCGGTGGACGCCAGCGCAAAGTCGGCCTGGCCGCTGTGAACCAGCTCGATGCAGGGGTCTGACAACACATCACTCAGGCTGAGGGTGATGCCGGGCCAGGCGGCGGTGAACTCCGCAAAAATCGCGGGCAGCCACCCGGCCGCCAGCGAGGGCAGGGCCGCCACATGCACGCGGCCCTTGCGGCGCTCCACATGGTCGCCCAGGTCGGTCAGCGCCAGCTGCACGTCGCCCAGCAGGCGGCGCGCGGGGCTTTCAAACAAACGGCCCTCGGGCGTGAGCTGCACGCTGCGGGTGTCGCGGTCAAACAGGCGCGTGCCCAGCTCGCCCTCCAGCGTGCGGATCAGCGCGCTGAACGCCGGCTGCGACAGGTGGCAGGCGCTGGCGGCGCGGGTGAAGCTGCGCAGATCCGCCAGGGCCAGAAAGGCGCGCAGCTGGCGGGTGGACAGGTTGGGGTTGCTGGGCGGGGCGGCGGTCAATTGAGTTGCTGTGTGAATCAGTCGATCAGAACTTTCGATTTTACAAATAGACGGGCGCGATCTAAATTCAGCCCTCTGATGACCGCTTCAACTTCCCCCTCCCTTTCCCCGCTGCTGATTGGCTGCGCCGCTGGTTTCTCGGGCGACCGGGTGGACGCGGCGGGCCCGGTGGTGGACACCTTGATTGCCCGGGGCGGCCCGGCTTTTTTGATCTTTGAAACCCTGGCCGAACGCACGCTGGCGCTGGCTCAGTTGCGCCGCCGGGCCGACCCCGAGGCCGGGTTTGAGCCGCTGCTGGACGAACTGCTGCGCCCGGTGCTGGCGCGTTGTCTGAAGCACGGCATCCGCATCGTCAGCAACTTTGGCGCGGCCAACCCGCTGGCGGCGGCCCGCCACATCCAGGCCATGGCGCGGGAACTGGGGCTGGACGCGCCGCGCATTGCGGTGATCAGTGGGGACGATGTGTCGGGCCCCGCGCAGCGCGGTGTGCTGCGCGCCCAGCTGGGCAGCGCGCTGGACGGCCTGCGGGTGGTCAGCGCCAATGCCTACATTGGCGCTCAAGCGATTGCCGCCGCGCTGGACGCCGGGGCGCAGATCGTGGTGGCCGGGCGGGTCGCGGACCCGTCCTTGGCGGTGGGCCCGGCGATGTCGCACTTCGGCTGGCGCGCCGACGACTGGGACCGGCTGGCCCGCGCCACCATGGCCGGGCACCTGCTGGAATGCGGTGCGCAGGTCTGCGGTGGCTACTTTGCCGACCCCGGCTACAAGGACGTGCCCGGGCTGCATGCCGTGGGTTACCCGATTGCCGAGATCAACGCGGACGGCGATTGCGTCATCGGCAAGGCGGCGCACACCGGCGGGCAGGTCAGTCTGGCCAGTGTGAAGGAGCAACTGCTGTACGAGGTTCACGACCCGGCGGCCTACCTGACACCCGATGTGGTGGCCGACATCAGCGCTGCGCAGCTCACGCTGGTGGGCGCTGACCGTGTGGCGCTGACCGGCGTGCGCGGCCATGCGCGGCCCGCCAGCCTGAAGGTCAACGTCTGCCATGAAGGCGGCTGGCTGGCCGAGGGCGAAATCTCTTACGCCGGCCCCCGGGCCGAGGCCCGCGCCCGGCTGGCGGCCGAAGTGCTGCGCCAGCGCCTGCCCGCGCTGGCGCAGCGGGTGGACCTGATCGGTGTGCTCAGTGTGATGGGGGATGACGCGGGCGCGCTGCTGGCCAGCGTTCCCAGCGGCCAGGCCCGCGACGTGCGTCTGCGCGTGGCCGCCACCCACACCGACCGCGCCCAGGCCGAGCGCCTGCCGCGCGAGGTGACAGCGCTGTACTGCTGCGGCCCGGCGGGCGGCGGCGGCGTGCGCACGGCGCTGACGCCGCGGCTCAACACCTTGTCCTGCCTGGTCCCGCGCGAGGCGGTGCCAACCCATTTCACGCTGCTGGAGACGTTGACTGATCCGTTGAAGGAGGCCGCCCCATGAATCCAACGAAGAGCCAATCCACCGTCACGGTGCCGCTGTACCGCGCTGCCCACGGGCGCACGGGCGACAAAGGCAACCGTTCCAACATCAGCGTCATCGCCTGGCACGCGGACCTGTACCCCGTGCTGCTGGCGCAGCTGAGCGAGGTGGCCGTGGCCCGCCACTTTGCCCACCGCCAGCCCACGCGCGTGCAGCGGTTTGCGCTGCCGCTGCTGGGGGCGATGAATTTTGTGCTGGACGACGTGCTGGACGGCGGCGTGAACGACGCGCTGAACCTGGACACCCACGGCAAGGCGCTGTCGTACTGGCTGCTGGACCTGCCGGTTGAGGTCCCGCTGGCGCTGGTCAGCCTGCTGGCGGGCCCGGAGTTGACCGATGAATTGACCGATGAATTGACACTGAACAACAAGGAGACAGCATGAAGACGACCAAGACAAATTCCCAAAGGCGCCGTTGGGCCCTGCTGGCCGCCGTGTACGCCCTGGCAGCGGCTGGCCTGGCCCAGGCGCAAGGTTTTCCTGACAAGCCCATCACCTTCGTGGTGCCGTTTGCAGCGGGCAGCGCCACCGACCAGCTGGCCCGCGCCATCGGCCAGGCCATGACCAGCGAGAGCAAGGTCAGCGTGGTGGTCGACAACAAGCCCGGGGCCAACAGCTTCATCGGCGCGCAGGCGGCGGCCAAGGCCCGGCCTGACGGCTACACCGTCTTCATCACCACCAACACCACCCAGGCCGCGAACGAACACCTGTTCAAAAAACTGCCCTACGACCCGGTCAAGGACTTTGCCCCGCTGACGGCGCTGGGCCGGGGCGGCCAGATCATGGTGGTGAACCCGGCGCTGCCGGTGAACAACGTGGCTGAGTTCATTGCCCTGGCCAAGTCGAAGCCGGGCAAGCTGTCGTTTGGCAGCGGCAGCTCGTCCAGCCGCGTGGCGGGGGAGCAGTTCAAGCAGATGACGGGTACCTACATTCTGAACATTCCGTACAAAAGCAACCCGCCCGCCGTGACCGACCTGCTGGGTGGCCAGATCGACATGATGATCACCGACATGGCCACCGGCCTGCCGCAGGTCAAGGGCGGCAAACTCAAGGCGCTGGGCGTGTCCACTCGCCAGCGCTCCCCGCTGGCCCCGGACGTGCCAACGATTGCCGAGGCCGGGGTGAAGGGCTACGAGATGACGTACTGGTTTGCCGCCTACGCCCCGGCGGGCACGCCCCCGGACGTGGTGGCCCAACTCAGCGCGCTGTTGGTCAAGGCCGCCAAAAGCAGCTCGGCTGCGCCTTTCTACCAAGCCAGCGGCACCGAGATTTTCACCAGCAACCCGGAAGAGCTGCGCAAGTTCCAGGCGGCGGAAACCCTCAAGTGGGGCAAGATCATCAAGGCAGCGGGGATTGAACCCGAGTGATGGCATCGCCCGGGAATTGCTATTGAATCAGTAGCGACCAAGGCAATGATTGCTTGGGCTTGCGCAGGGAATGGGCTGAAAATAGCCCTGAAATGTGCCTACAGCATCTCTTCCGGTGCAAAAGGCGCGATCAGCCGGGTCATCAGCTTCAGGCCGATGCTGGCGTCGGGCTCGCTGGTGGTGTCCATCAGGGGCGAGCCCTGGGGCGCCCGCCACACCAACTGGTCATTGACCAGCTGCACGCGGTAGGCCCCGGCCGCCAGCGTCGGCTCGATCAGCTTGGTTGCTTCGAGGGAGATCGCGCGGTTGCGGATGACGATGGCGACCTCGCTGTTCTGCAGCTGGGAGCGCAAATCCAGGTTCATCGAGCCGACGACCAGCAGCCGGTCGTCGATGACCACCACCTTGGAATGCAGGCTGGCGCGGGAGGCACCGGTGCTGCCACCCACGGAGCCCGCGCCCGAGCCGCCAGCCAGTGCGGACGAGCCAAAGCTGCGGAACGTGCCCTGCTGCTCCGCCCGCATCTCATACAGGTCCACCCCCAGGGCCAGCAGTGCCTGGCGGTATTTGGCGTAGCCGACGTGAGCGGCGGGGGCGTCGTTGGATGCCAGCGAGTTGGTCAGCACGCGCACCCGGACCTTGCGTGCGCGCAGGTCGGCAAACTGTTTCATCATGCGTTCGCCCGGTACAAAGTAGGGCGAGACGATCAGCACGTCGCTCTTGGCCTGCGCCATCAGGCTCAGCAGGCCGTCGACCGTGGTGTCCTGCGCCTCCTCGGTGGCATCGGCGTCGGCCGCGATTTTGGAGGGCTTGTCCACCAGCATGGCCGAGGGAGCCCAGGTCCAGGTCAGCAGGCTCAGGTCGGTGCCGTCGGGGAGCGGGGGCAGGTCGGCGGCTTTGTCGTTCGCCGCAACCGGGGCAGCCGCCTCGGCGGTGTTGGCCACGGGCAGCGCGTTGGGGGTCGGTGCTTCGGGTTTGGGTTTGAGCGCCTCAATGTCCCGTAGCGTCATCAGCGACTGCACCGGGTAGGCCAGCGGGTTGTTCCAGTACTGGTCAAAGCTGCGTGACAGGTCCCGGGCAATCCGGCCCGCCGCCAGCACGTCAATATCGACAAAGTTGGTGCCCGTGCTTTGCCCAAAGTAGGTCTCGCCCAGGTTGCGCCCGCCGGTGATGGCCACGGCGTTGTCCGCGACAAAGATCTTGTTGTGCATGCGCCGCTGGATGCGGGTGGTGTCCTTCAGGTTCGTCAGCAGGCGCAGCACCAGAGAGCTGCGGTTGCCGGGCAGGGGGTTGAACAGGCGCAGGTCGATGTTCTTTTCAAAGGCCAGCTTCAGCACCTGCGCGTTTTTCCCAGAGGTGTTGAAGTCGTCCAGCAGGATGCGAATGCGCACACCCCGTGCGGCCGCTTCACGCAAGGCGACAAACAGGCGCTCGGTCGTGTCGTCCTGAAAAATCGCGTAGTACTGGATGTCCAGCGTTTTCTGCGCCGCCTTGATCAGTGTCATGCGGCTGGTGAAGGCCAGTTCCGCATCACCAACCAGCGCAAAACCCGAGTCGTTGCGGGTGCCCGCCTTGGCCGCGCGGGCTTGTACCAGCGCGCCCAGGCGGGTGGATTCGGGGTTGGCCAGCGCGCGGGTCACCGGGCGATCAACGTCACTGGGTAGCGAGGCACACCCGGTAAGCCACAGCACCGCTGCGATCACCGGCACCCCCCAGTGCCCAGGTTGGCGAGGCGAGCGGGCTGCGGTGCGGGTTTGAAGGGGTGGGGCTGGGGTAGACATGGCCAACAAACTTTAGCGCAGGTCCCCGTGTTGCCACCGCCCGAGCCACCCCGGTTCAGCGCCAATTGCTGTAGGCGGTCAGCTCGACAAGACTTCCCAGCGCTGAAGTGCGTCCATCAAGTCTTCCTCGATCTTGCTGTTCCTGGCCGTCAGCTCTGCCGCGCGTTTGGGGTTGCTGGCGTACAGGCTGCCGTCAAACAGCTCCTGCGCAATCGCCTTCTGCTGGGACTCCAGCGTCTGGATCGCGGCGGGCAGGCCGTCCAGCTCACGCTGGTCCTTGTAGCTCAGTTTCTTTTTGGTCAGCGGCTCAGGCGTGCTCTGGCTGGGCTTGGTGGTTTTGTCCGTGGCTTTGGCTTTGGCGGCTGCAGGGGTGCTTTTGCCGCTCCCGGTGATCTGCGCCGCCCGTTTGGACTGCGTGATCCAGTCGGTCACGCCGCCTTCGTATTCGCGCCAGAAGCCGGGGTTGTCGGGTGTGGCTTCATAGGCAATCGTGCTGGTGACCACGTTGTCCAGGAAACGGCGGTCATGGCTGACCAGAAACACCGTGCCTTCGTAGTTCTGCAGCAGGTCTTCCAGCAGTTCCAGCGTGTCGATGTCCAGGTCGTTGGTCGGCTCGTCCAGCACCAGCACGTTGGCCGGGCGGGCAAACAGGCGCGCCAACAACAGGCGGTTGCGCTCGCCACCGCTCAAGCTGCGCACCGGGGAGCGGGCGCGCTCGGGGCTGAACAAAAAGTCGGTCAGGTAGCTCTTGACATGCTTTTTCTGGCCATTGATCTCGACCCACTCGCTGCCCGGGCTTATGAAGTCTTCCAGCGTCGCGTCCAGGTCCAGCGCATCGCGCATCTGGTCGAAGTAGGCGATCTGCAGGTTTGCGCCCTGGCGGATCTTGCCGGGCGGCGTGGTCACGTCGGGCTGCAACTCGCCCAGAATCAGCTTGAGCAGCGTGCTCTTGCCCGCGCCGTTGGGGCCCAGAAGGCCGATCTTGTCGCCGCGCAGCAAGGTGGCGCTGAAGCGGTTGACGATGATTTTCTCGGAGCCGGGGTGGCCAAAGCTTTTGCACACGTCGGTGAGCTCGGCCACGATCTTGCCGCTCTTGTCGCCACTGGAGACGTCCAGGTTGACGCGGCCCACAGCGTCGCGCCGCGCCGCGCGGCCTTCACGCAGCACTTCAAGCCGGCCAATGCGGGCCACGCTGCGGGTGCGGCGCGCTTCCACCCCCTTGCGGATCCAGATCTCTTCCTGCGCCAGCAACTTGTCGGCCTTGGCGAAGATGACGGCCTCTTGGGCCATCTGTTCTTCCTTCTGGATCAGGTACTGCGCAAAGTTACCAGGGTAGCTTTTGAGCTTGCCGCGGTCCAGTTCGACGATGACGGTGGCCACCTGGTCCAGAAATGCCCGGTCGTGAGTGATGGTGATGATGGAGCCGTTGAAGTTGACCAGCAACTCCTCCAGCCAGGCAATCGAGTCCAGGTCCAGGTGGTTGGTCGGCTCATCTAATAGAAGCACGTCAGGCTTGGCCACCAGCGCCTGGGCCAGAGCCACGCGTTTTTTGGTGCCGCCCGACAAGTCGCCCACGATGGCGTCTTTGTCCAGATGCAGGCGGTGCAGTGTTTCTTCGACACGTTGTTCCCAGGTCCAGCCGTCCAGCGCCTCGATTTCGGACTGCAGCGCATCGAGGTCGGTGTGCTCGTCCGCTGCGAGGTACATCTCCACCACATGTTTGGTGCGGGCCAGCCCGGCACTGGCGGCAACGAACACCGTCGCATGAGGGTCCAGACTGGGCTCTTGCGGTACGTAGGCAATGCGCACGTTCTGTTGGTACTGCAAGGTGCCATCGTCCGGCTTCTCCAGACCTGCCAGGATTTTCAGCAAAGACGACTTGCCGGTGCCGTTGCGACCAATGAGGCCAATGCGCTGGTTGTTTTCAAGAGCGAAATCTGCGTGGTCCAGCAGTGCGACGTGCCCAAAAGCGAGTTGGGCGTTGAGGAGGGTAATGAGTGCCATATATGACAGCGATTATCCGGGTGCCGGGTGAAGGCCTGCCTGTGAGGGTGGCCGCCACGACCAACGCGGGCAACCCGAGCAAGCTTTGAACGGCGAAAGCCTTGCGAGACGTCAAAAGCGGTGGTATAGTCTACGGCTGCGCTGACGAAACGCTTCTGTGAAGAAGTTGTGAAATCAACGCAGAATGAATTAGACAGTCAAACAAATTTTGAAATTTATTTGACGCGGCATAAAAAACCGGTATATAATTTGAGGCTCAGCTGATTACAGCTACCGACTAAAGTCAAGCAGCAAGCGTTGTTTGGTGGAAGTTTGGATCATTAAAAATTTACAGCCGA
>JBJXEI010000243.1:0-44735 GCA_046154065.1 Polaromonas sp.
TGGAAGACTATGCATTTTTTGTACAAAACACGGCCCACTTTTGCGACCGCCTGCAGGCCCTCAGCGAGATTCGCGGCAGAGCCCAGGTTGAGAGCTGGCAGTCCGCCGTGCATGCCGGACGAATTGCCTGCGTGGTGCAGGAACTGCTGACGCTGCACTATGACCCGGTGTATCTGCAGTCGATGCAGCGCAACTTCACCGGGTTTGAGGCTTCAGTGCTGCTCTGCCCGGCAGACCATTCCTCACAGGCCATGACCGAACTAGCCCGCAGGCTGATCAAGGACTCGAACCCAGCCCAACTGGGCGCAAGCGGCTAAGCAGGCAAAGTGGGGCTGATCCCAGCAGCGGACGCCTCGCCCCCTTCAGCTTGGTCGGCATCAGGCTCAGCTGACTCGGAACCAGGCTCCCCAACCTTTCGCTCAGCCTTGTGCTTGAGCTTTTCTTCTTTCTTTTTTTTCTTTGCAAGCTCTTTTTGCCGCTTTTCGTAACCGTAATTGGGTGTAGCCAAGGTGTGCTTTCAAGTAGTTGGAGACACTTTAACATTTTGCCGGGCCGCTCTGGGCGGGCCGCAACATGCTCAAGCGAAGGCCAGATGCAGGGCTTGCTCCAAATCATCTTGCAAGTCGGCTGCGGATTCCAGCCCGATGGAGAACCGAACCACGGTGCCGGGGCGCAGCGCGCTGGGCCAGTCGCTGCGAATCGCTGCGAGCTCGTAGCTCATGGCAAGGCTGATGGCCCCCCCCCAGCTGTAGCCGAGCTTGAAAAGTTGCAGAGCGTCGCAAAAAGCGTCAACCTGCGCGCGACTGAAACGCGCGTCCACCATCACGCTGAACAGGCCAGCGGCACCACCCGGGCCGGCTTTGCACAGCGCCTGCCAGGCCTGGTGCCCGGGCGAACCGGGCAAGGCCGGGTGCAGCACCTGGGAGAATTCAGGCCGGCTTTGGCACCAGCGCGCCAACTGCCGGGCTGAATCGTCATGCGCTGCATAGCGCAGTGCAATGCTGGGCAAACTACGCAAAATTGTTTCTGCATCATTGGCGCCAACAGATAGCCCCAAGCGCATGTGGGTGAGCTGCAAAACCCGATGCAGCTCGGCATCCCGGGTGACCACGCTGCCCATCAGCACATCGCCACCGCCGCTTGGGTATTTGGTGAGGGCGTGCACCGATATGTCCACACCCAGCGCAGGGCTGCTACCGGGTAGCAGATCAAAGGGCGCGAAGGCTAACCCAGCGCCCCAGGTGTTATCCAGAACGCACAGCACACCATGCTCACGGCAAACGCGCACCAACGCGGGCAGGTCGGGGAACTCCATGGTGATTGAGCCTGGCGCCTCCAGCCACACCAGACGCGTGGCAGGGCTGATGCTAGCGGCCAAATCTTGTGGGTCCATGGGCTTGTAAAAGCGGTGCCTGATGCCCCAGCCCGAAAGTTCTCCTGCGGCCAGCGCCTTGTTGGGGCCATAGGCGTTCTCAGGAATCAGCACCTCGTCACCGGTGCGCAAAAAGGCCAGGGCCACATGCGCGACAGCGGCCAGTCCGCTGGGCGAGAGCAGGCAATACAAGCCCCCTTCCAAGGCGCACAAACGTTCCTCCAGCATATAGGTGGTGGGGGTGCCGTGTACGCCGTAGGTGTAGCCGCTTTTATCAGTCCACTTGGTGCTGCGCACTGCAGCCATGTTCGGAAAAAAAACAGTTGAAGCCTTGAACACACCGGGCTGGGGCGCAGCAAACCCCTCAGCGGGCCGGTAGGGGTGGTGAATCAGGGTGGTGGCAATGTCTGACGGATGCGCCATATTCAAACGCTCCACTTTTGAATCAATTGCTCAGGACGCATTGCGTCATAGCCCTCGAAAGGCTGATGGATCCAAGGGTTGGTGGCCAAAAATTCTACCGAGTAATCAGGGGCGAAGCTCGACATGGCCTTGGTCCAAATGACAGCGCTGCGCAACTCGGTGATGGGTGCGTAGTTGGTCCGCAGCTGCGTAATGACCGCCTTCAAGGTGTGCCCAGAATCCGCCAGGTCGTCCACCAACAGCACCCGCCCTGCAATCTCTCCCTTGGGCGTGGTGATGAAGCGGGCAATATCGAGGTGGCCCTGCACGGTACCGGCGTCCGAACGGTAAGAACTGGTCGACATGATGGCCAGCGGCTTGTCGAACACCCGAGACAAGATATCGCCCGGGCGCATGCCACCCCGTGCCAGACACAAAATGGTGTCGAACTGCCATTCAGATTGGTGGATTTTGATCGCCAGTTTTTCAATCAGGTTGTGGTACTCGTCATAGCTGACGTACAGGTGTTTTCCGTCTTCGGTTAGCATGAGAACGCTCCTGTATTAATAGCATTACGGGCAAGATTTGCTTGGGCTAGAGGCATGTGGGGCTTGAAATTCACAACAAATCACGCAGCATAGGGGTTTTTGAGCAAGATGGTGTGGTCGCGGTCAGGGCTGGTCGACACCATGTGGATCGGAACGCCGGTGACTTCTTCGATCCGCTGCAGGTACCGCTGGGCGGCGGGGGGCAGCTTGTCGTAGTCGGTCACGCCCACAGTGCTCTGGCTCCAGCCGGGCATGCTTTCATAGATCGGTGTGCAGCGCGCGATGTCGTCGGCGCCCATTGGCAGGATGTCGGTGGTGTCGCCGTCCAGCGTGTAGCCGGTGCACAGCTTCAGCTCTTCAATGCCGTCCAGCACATCCAGCTTGGTGATGCACAGGCCTGACAAACCGTTGACCTGCGCAGAGCGCTTGAGCAGCGCCGCATCAAACCAGCCGCAACGGCGGCTGCGGCCAGTGGTCACGCCTTTTTCGGCACCCACGGTGCTGAGGTGGTAACCCACCGTGCCGGGTACTTCCCAGTCCAGCTCGGTCGGGAAAGGCCCACCGCCCACCCGGGTGCAATAGGCCTTGGTGATGCCCAACACGTAATGCAGCATGCCGGGGCCCACACCCGCGCCAGCGGCTGCATTGCCCGCCACACAGTTGCTGGAGGTGACATACGGGTAGGTGCCGTGGTCCACATCCAGCAGCGTGCCCTGCGCGCCTTCAAACAGCAGGTTGGCGCCATCGCGGTGAGCGTCGTTCAGCTCACGGGACACATCGGCCATCATGGGCTTGAGCAGCTCGGCGTGGCGCATGGCCTCGTCGTACACGGTGTCAAAGTCAATCGCCGGGGCGTTCAAAAAGCCGGTCAACACGAAGTTGTGCAGGTCCAGCAGTTCGCGCAGCTTGGTGGCAAAACGCTCGGGGTATTTCAGGTCCTGCACACGCAGGGCGCGGCGGGCGATCTTGTCTTCGTACGCGGGGCCGATGCCGCGGCCGGTGGTGCCAATCTTGGCAGTACCACCTTTTTCACGGAAAGCTTCACGGGCGATGTCCAGCGCCGCATGAAACGGCAAGATCAGTGGGCAGGCCTCACTGACACGCAGGCGGGAGCACACTTCGACGCCAGCTTTTTCCAGCCCTTCGATTTCTTCAAACAGCTTGGCAGCGGACAGCACCACCCCATTGCCGATGTAGCACTTCACGCCGGGCCGCATGATGCCGCTGGGGATCAGATGCAAGGCAGTTTTCACGCCGTTGATGACCAGCGTGTGGCCGGCGTTGTGGCCGCCCTGAAAGCGCACCACGCCCTGTGACATCTCGGTCAGCCAGTCGACCAGCTTGCCTTTGCCTTCGTCGCCCCACTGGGTTCCCACCACGACCACGTTGCGGCCAGCAGTTGCGCTTGGTTTATTTGTCATCTTCAAGTTTCTCGTTAAGGATTCATGGGAACGCCCGCGCGGGCAGCGGCCCGGCACAGTGGCATGGCATCAGGCGCCAAGCGCCCTCTGCTGGAGGTGATCAGGTCAATACGGCAGCAGAAAGGGCTTGAACCGTCCATCGCCCATCGATGCAGGCAAGCTCTCGGTCGCAGTCGAATTCATTGACTTCATGTTCGTGGCCGGGCAGTACACAAGCGACTGTCTCGCCCTGAGAGCGCAGCTGTGCAATGGCGGTACGCAGACTTGCGTCTTCACCCCAGGGGGCACGAATGGCCGCTTTGAGGGGCCGGGGTGGCAACACGCTGACCAATTCCTTGAGGTCCAGGCTGAAGCCAACCGCCGGTCGGTTGCGCCCAAACACGGCACCGACTTCGTCGTAACGCCCGCCGCGTGCCAGCTCGGCACCCTGGCCATAAATGGCAAAACGGGTACCGCTGTAGTAAGCATGTCCGCGCAGGTCAGCCAGGTCAAAAGTGACACGCACAGCACTGGCTGTGTGTTCCGTACTTTGGGTATGCCGCGCCAACCACTTCAAATTTTGTAGCGCTTCATGCAACAAAGGCGTGGGCGGCAGCACTTTTTCGGCCTCATCCAGCACTTTTTCATCGCCGTACAACTGCAGCAAGGCCTTCAAGCCTTCGCGCGCCTCACGGGAAACGCTGTCCGTCAAGCTGTTCAACACGCTGTCCAGCTCACTGCTGTCCTTGGCTGCCAACGCTGCATGCAGCAACGACAGCGTTTTGGTGGGCACAACCGCATCAGAAAGCAGGCTGCTGACAATGCGCACGTCGGCCATGTCGACGCTGAGTTGAGTCACACCAGCAGCGCGCAAACCTTCGAGGGCCAGCAACTGCGCTTCCAGGTCGGCTTCCAATCCAGCGTGGCCATAAATCTCTGCCCCGAACTGCAGAGGTTCACGGGTCGCGTGCGGGCGTTCGGCGCGGGTGTGCAGCACTGGGCCGCAGTAGCAAAGGCGGGCCACACCTTGACGGTTGAGCAAATGGGCATCAATGCGGGCCACCTGGGGCGTGGTGTCAGCTCGCAGGCCCAAGGTGCGACCCGAGATCTGATCGACCAGCTTGAAGGTTTGAAGATCCAGAGACTCACCGGTACCCGTCAGCAAAGACTCCAGGTGCTCCAGCAAGGGGGGCATGACGAGCTCGTAACCATAGCTGCGGGACGTGTCGAGCAACAAACGCCGGAGCTCTTCGAGATGACGCGCCTCAGAAGGCAAGACATCGGCAATTTGATCGGGCAACTGCCAGGAGGACAGCCAGGAAGACGACCGAACGTGCATTTTATTTGTGGGAGGCTGTTAAAACGCAGATTTTACCGGGCTTCACAGCGCATTCCGGTGCCTCGGTGCAAGGAGCGGGCAAGATCACAGACAGATCGATGAGGCGGCCTGCTCCAAACGAGCGAAAAGCCGCCGGGCGCGCTTACTTTTTAGGCGCAGCAGCGGGGGTACCTGAACCGCGCATGGCCTTGAAAAACTCCGAAGACGGGTCAAGCACCATCACGTCGCTCTTGCGCGCAAAGCTGGCCTTGTAGGCATCCAAGCTGCGGTAGAACTGGGCGAACTGCGGATCACGTCCAAACGACTCAGCGTAGGTTCCGGCGGCGGTGGCGTCGCCCTCACCTTTGACTTTTTGCGCGTCGCGGTAGGCATTGGCCACTGTCACTTCACGCTGACGGTCGGCGTCCGCGCGGATTTTTTCACCCTCGGCCGCACCGGTCGAGCGAAGCTCGTTGGCCACACGCTGGCGTTCTGCCACCATGCGTTTGTAGACGGAGTCCGTGATGGCTTCCACATAGTCCACCCGTGTGATCCGCACATCAACGACATCCACACCCCAAGGCTTGGCACCCTGAACGACCTGCAGCACTTCGCGCTTCACATCCGCCATCAATGCTTCGCGCTTGAGCGACAGCAGGTCTTTGACGGTGCGTTTGTTGATCTCTTCCTGAAAAGCATTGCGAACCACGCGGTTCAACTGGTTCGCGCCGGCTTTTTCGTCCAGCCCGACATTGCGGATGTAGTCAGTGGGCTGGGTGATGCGCCAACGCACATACCAGTCGATGACCACACGCTGCTTTTCCGCAGTCAACATCGGCTCAGCATCCACACTGTCCAGCACCAGCAGGCGTTTGTCGATGTAGGTCACATTCTGAAAAGGGGGTGGCAGCTTGACATGAAGGCCAGGCTCCGTGACGACATCCTTGATCTGACCCAACGCATACACAACGCCAAACTGACGCTGGTCCACCACAAACAAGGTGGAAGAAAGCAACACCAAAGCCACCAGCACCGACGACACAATTAAACCAACTCTGTTCACTTTGCTCTTCCTTGATAGTTATAGCGACGGACGTACTGGGCACGCATCAGCGTGTTTCTCGGTCACGGGTGCGTGATGTATCCCTGGCGCGGGCGTCTGTCGACGCGGTTGCGGGGAGAGGGGGGAGCGTGACTGCCGCACCTGAGCTTGGCACGGTGACGGCCGTTTGCCCATCCGCTCCTGCGGCCGAGCCGGTCATCTGCATGATCTTGTCGAGCGGCAAATACAGCAGGTTGGAGCCTTGACGCGACTCGACCAACACCTTGGTCACATTCGAGTAGACCTGTTGCATGGCATCAAGGTACATCCGGTCACGGGTGACTTGAGGAGCCTTTTGGTACTCCGTGAGCACCGAGCGAAACCGCTGTGCATCACCCTCAGCCTGCGCCACGATACGGGCCTTGTAGGCTTCGGACTCTTCCTTGAGCCGCGATGCAGAGCCGACGGCACGCGGAATGACGTCGTTGGCGTAGGCTTGCGCTTCATTCTTGGAACGCTCCCGCTCCTGCCCTGCCTTGAGCACGTCATCGAACGCAGCTTGAACCTGTTCGGGTGGCCGCACACCGCTTTGCTGAAGATTGATACCGACCACCTCAACGCCGACTTTGTAGCGGTCAAGGATCGTCTGCATCAGTGTGCGCACGCGAGGACCGATCTGGTCACGCTCCTCAGCCAACGCCGAGTCCATTTTCATCTTGCCCACCACTTCACGCACGGCAGTTTCGGCCGCCTGGATCACTGCACTGGAAGGGTCCTTGCTTTCGAACAAATAGGCACGCGCATCGCTCAGGCGGTATTGCACGGCAAACTTGATCTCGACGATGTTTTCGTCTTCAGTCAACATGGCCGAATCACGCAGCCCGGTGGCCTTGATGATGGTGTCACGGCCCACGTCCACAGACCGGATCTGGGTCACAACCACCACTTCATGACGCTGGATGGGGTACGGCAGACGCCAGTTGAAACCGGCGCCGACGGTGGAGGTGTATTTACCAAACTGGGTGATCACAGCCTGTTGACCTTCTTGAACGATGAAAAACCCCGTTCCCAACCAGATCAACGCAGCCACCAGACCGATCAAACCAACGCCGATGCCAGCACTTTTCATGTCAGGCTGGAACCCGCCGCCATTGCTGCCATTGTTTCCACCGCCAAACCCGCCACGTGCCGGCGCATTCTTGGAGCCCCCAAACAAGCCAGACAGCTTGCGATTGAAGTCACGCCACAATTCATCAAGGTCTGGCGGCCCTTGGTTGGGTCCCTGACCTTGAGGACGATTGGGCGGGCGAACCACTGGCTTCTCGTCGCTTGGCGGGCCGGACTCATGGCCAGATGGCGTTTTTCCATCGGTGTTGCCGTCATCACGCCCCCAACGCGGGTCGTTGAGATTGAACACGCCAAGAGCGCGTTGCTTCCAGCGAGTCGGCCAAGCCGTCAATGCCTGCAGTACGGGGTTCAAATTCATGGGTTCAAACTCATTGGGTTTCTGTTACGTCGACATTGTGCCTAATGTGTCGGCTGACACGGACGGCTCAAACCATGTCGGTCGCGGGCAAGGAATAGTCTGCAGCCAACAACGCCTCGGCATGAGTCGCCAAAACCTGGCGCAGCGGCGCCAAGCCTTCACCCGTCAGTGCACTGACGAACAACCGCTCCGCGCTGCGGCTGGCGCCTTCGAATGCATTCTTGAGCTCAAACATATCCTGCAGTTGCAGGGGTCTGTTGTTGATTTCAATAGCATCGAGCTTGTTGAAGACAAGTATTTGCGGCACATCGGCAGCACCGATCTCATCCAGTACGCGTTGCACCTGTTCGATCTGCTCGAGGTAGTCGGGGTGCGATCCATCCACGACGTGCAGCAGCAAGTCCGCATCCGCCGCTTCCTGGAGCGTTGCGGCAAACGCATCAATCAGACCGTGCGGAAGGTCACGAATGAAACCCACCGTGTCTGAAAGCGACACGGAGCGCGCCGACTCGCCAAGATAAAGCTGTCTGGTAGTGGTGTCCAGCGTTGCAAACAATTGATCGGCAGCATAGGTGCGCGCTTTGACCAACGCATTGAACAGACTGGACTTTCCGGCATTGGTGTAGCCCACCAACGAGATGGTGAAAGCGTTGCGGCGGTCACGCTGCTTGCGCTGCGTCTGTCGCTGTTTTTTGACTTTACTGAGCCGCTCCTTGGTGCGTTTGATGGCTTCACCGATCATGCGCTTGTCCAGCTCGATCTGCTTCTCACCCGGTCCGCCGCGCACACCAGCACCGCCCGTTTGGCGCTCTAGGTGCGACCATCGCCGTACCAGGCGCGTGGAGGCGTACTGAAGCCGGGCAAGCTCAACCTGCAGCTTGCCCTCATGGCTGCGCGCACGTTGTGCAAATATTTCAAGAATGAGCAACGTCCGGTCGTTCACCGGAAGTTCCAGGTGACGCTCCAGATTGCGCTGCTGGGCGGGGCTGAGCGACTGGTCGAACAGCACCTCTGTCGCGCCAGTCTCCAACGCCAACATCTTGATTTCATCAGCCTTGCCAGTGCCGATGAACAAGGCAGCATCAGGAGCCCGGCGTTTGCAGGTGACACGCGCTACGGGTTGCAACCCAGCAGTCTGTGCAAGCAGCCCAAGCTCATGCAGCTCAGAGTCAAAGTTCGGAGCGCCCAGGTCTACCCCGACCAGGAGCGTCAAGGGGGTTTGTCTTTTGGGGTCGTCGTAGGAACTCAGTTGGCTGGGCTTTCTTCAGATTCCCCAGTGGAGAAGGTGACGGCTCGGCCAGGAACGATCGTGGAGATCGCGTGTTTGTAGACCATCTGCGTCACCGTGTTGCGAAGCAACACGACATATTGGTCAAACGATTCAATTTGTCCTTGCAACTTGATCCCGTTGACGAGGTAAATCGACACAGGAACATGCTCGCGACGCAAAGTGTTGAGGAAGGGGTCCTGCAAGAGCTGACCTTTATTATTGCTCACGATATTTTCCGTGTTCAAAAGTTAAGAGAACTCAAAGTTACCACAGTGGACTTGACAACGTTGTAGTCCAAGTTCTACTCCTTGTCAGTAAAAGGGTTGTGGCTGCTTTTAATCTGGATTCGAAGAGGCGTTCCAACCAGATCAAACTCTTTGCGAAAACGCCCTTCCAGATATCTTTTGTAAGACTCCGTAACGTGATCCAGAGAGTTCCCGTGAATGATGATGATGGGCGGATTCATGCCGCCCTGGTGTGCATAACGCAGCTTGGGCCTGAACACCCCTGAACGTTGCGGTTGTTGAAACTGAACCGCCTCCAGCAGCAGCCTGGTCAAGATCGGCGTGGACATCTTGCGATTGGCTGACGCGTGCGCCTGCGCAATCGACTTCCAGACGGGGCCCAAGCCTTGGCGTTTGATGGCCGAAATATGGTGAATGGCGGCAAACTTCAGGAAGGCCAGACGCGTCTCGATGGAGCGCTGGACAATTTCACGCTGGTAAGCGTCCACTGCATCCCATTTGTTGATGGCCAGCACCACGGCGCGGCCGCTTTCAAGGATGTAACCTGCAATGTGTGCATCCTGGTCCGTGACACCCTGAGTTGCATCCAACAGCAACAACACAACGTTGGCACTCTCGATGGCTTGCAGTGTTTTAACGACCGAAAACTTTTCAATCGCTTCAAAGACCTTGCCTTTGCGCCGCAGGCCAGCGGTGTCGATCAGTTCAAACTTTTGCCCTTCGCGCTCGAACGGTACTGAAATGGCGTCACGCGTGGTACCTGGCAGATCGAAGGCCACCAGCCTCTCTTCGCCCAGCCAAGTGTTGATCAACGTAGACTTGCCGACGTTGGGCCGACCGGCAACGGCGAGCTTGATGATGCCGGGGTCTTGCGGCTCCACGTCCTCACCGGGCTCCGGCAGGTTCAGCGGCGCCAGCGCCATGTCCACCAGCGTGCGCATGCCCTGGCCATGCGCGGCAGACACAGCCAGCACCTCGCCCAGGCCCAGCTCGAAAAACTCGGCCGACTGTACGCCGTCGGTCATGCCTTCCGCCTTGTTGGCGGTCAGGATCGTGGGCTTGCTTAACTTGCGCAGGTAGTTCGCGATGTCATGATCCTGCGCACTAACGCCCGCACGCGCATCCACCACAAACACCACCACATCAGCCTCGGCAACCGCTTGGCGTGTCTGCCGGGCCATTTCCTTATAGATGCCGGTGATCGCATCAGGCTCAAAACCACCTGTGTCGATCACGATGTACTCATGAAGCCCGAGTTTGCCGTTGCCGTAGTGGCGGTCACGTGTCAGCCCGGCAAAGTCGGCCACGATAGCGTCCCGCGTTTTGGTCAGGCGGTTGAACAAGGTCGATTTACCCACATTGGGGCGGCCTACCAAGGCAATTACAGGCTTCATTAATCAGGATTCAATCATCGTTTCGCGAAAAGCGTCGCGCGCGCTGGATTTATTCAGGCAGGAAAGCAAACACACCACCGTTGCGAGTCACTGCAACCAGCGTCGGCCCCGCCAGCACCGGGTTGGCTGCCAAAGCGGAGCCGTCCGTTGTCAATCGGTTCAACAAGCTGCCATCTTCCCGCGACAGCAGATGCAGAAAACCCATGGAGTCACCCACAACGACGGAACGACCCGTCACCAAAGGAGCCGTCAGATGGCGATAGCGAAGTCGGTCGGTGGACCAGGCTCGCTCGCCATCGGCACTTCGCAGTGCCAGTACAACACCATCAGTTTCTGCGCCATAGACCAAACGGCCATCGCCGTTCAGACCTTGCGATCCGTTGGCCGGTTTGGTCCACAGCAGGTTGCCACGTGCTGCATTGACGCAACCCATGCTGGCCTGGAAAGCCCGCACACAAACCACATCGCCCTGGCGGCTGACGCCGCCCACGAGGTCGACCAGACGCTCGACGTCGTTAATGCCTCGTGGCGAGGCAATAGGGACCTCCCAGCGGACACTGCCATTCAACGGATTCAAGCCCGCCAGCCGACCCGCCAGACCGACCACCAGCGTATCGCCCACAGCCAGCATGACGCCGGACTGCTTCAGCACCAGGGGCTCATTGGGCCGCTGCTGGACCCACAGCTTGCGCCCCGTTTGCCCGTCAAACGCGTTCACTGAACGGTCGGCAGCCAGCACAAAGACACGGCCACCGCCCACGAAAGGAGAGGTGAATGCCTCAGCCCCCAGTTTTTGGCGCCAGAGTTCGCGGCCGTCGCGCACGGCGACCAGGTCGTTGCTGCGGGTGACCACAGCAGCGGTGGTGCCATCACTCCCCACACCTGCAGAAATCGGGGTGCCGAGCGCTGCGCGCCAGATGTCTCGGCCAGTTTGTGCATCCAGCAGCGCGACGGTGCCGTCGTCACTGGCGATCGCCACCTTGCGGTCGACAGCCGTCACAGCCAATGGGAACGTCACAGGGCCCAGGCGTGCAGTCCAGCTCTGTGGCGCTGCCACCAAGGGCGTCACCGCTGTCAACTCAGCGGGTTGAGGCTTTTTAGGGCCACTGAAACAACCACTCAAAAACGCTACAGAAATGATAGCTAGAGGGGCAATCTTCTTGAGGGCAGGCGCCTGAAAAGACCAATAAATCATCACTTTTCCTCAATTTTGGACGGTTTGGCGGCCGTTGCAGCGGATCCGCCCAGGGCATTGAGCTTGACCTCCACCAGACGGCGATAGTCAGCCTGCTCATCAAATGCCTGCAACGCTTTGCTGTATTCAGCGCGGGCTTCGGCTTTTTTACCCTGAAGAGCCAAGGTGTCCGCGCGTCGATCGGCAGCCAACCCAGCAAACTCTTTGGTGAACGGCGCGTCCATCACCTTAAAGGCATCGTCGTAAGACTTCTTCTCGATCAACAAACCAGCCAGCCTGAGCCGGGCCACTGCTTGATAACCAGCGTCTGGCGACTTGTCAGCCACAAAGGTCAACGCGGCGCGGGAAGCCTCCAGATTACCTTTGTCGTAGTACGCCTTGGCGGCCAGCAAACCTGCTTGCTGGGCATAACTGGTCTTGCCGAAGCGCTCGTTC
Organism: Polaromonas sp.; assembly: GCA_046154065.1. Classification (GTDB taxonomy): domain Bacteria; phylum Pseudomonadota; class Gammaproteobacteria; order Burkholderiales; family Burkholderiaceae_C; genus Polaromonas. The sequence goes on from JBJXEI010000243.1 coordinate 12,108, forward strand.
ATGTCAGCCAGCGTGCGGTCAATTTTGGCGACGTCACCGCCTTGCACCGCACGTTCGACTTCCTCGTACAGCATCGACGCCTGCGCCGACTGGTTGCGCTGCCAGTACTGGTAGCCGTTCCATGCAGCAAACGCTCCGAATACAGCGATCAGCACCCAGGTGATCAGATTGCCATACTGCTTCCAGAAATGCTTGATTTCATCGAGTTGTTCCTGCTGTTCGAGGTCGAGGTGTTTGGCCATAGAAATTGGGTTGAGATGCCGCAGGGGCAAGGCGGGCACGAAGGCCACTGACTTTCACGATAAGAACGACGGATTGTAGGGGGCCTGAAGCTGCCTTCAGCAAAGCAGGCTGGTGGCCCAGTTTTCCACATCGGCCAGCGGCCGCGTGACCTGCGCCGCGGCGACCTCGGCGTCACCGCCGCGGTCTCCTCGCAAGGCCTTCACGGCCACACTGCCGGCAGCCAGCTCGGCTTCCCCAAAAATCAGGGCATAGCGCGCGCCGCTGGTGTCGGCCTTTTTGAACTGTGACTTCATGCTGCCAAAACCGTCGGCACCGCCAGCATGCATCTGCACGGCCACGCCAGCGCGCCGCAAGGCCTGAATCACAGGCATGACCACGCTGAGCGAAGCCGCATCCGGGATCACGGCGTAGCTGTCGACCGCCCCGGCGGGCACATCAGCGCCCTGCTCCTTGATCAGCTCCAGCACCCGCTCCATGCCCATGCCCCATCCGACGGCGGGTGTGGGCTTGCCACCCAGGATTTCGAACAAGCCGTCGTAGCGGCCGCCGCCACACAGGGTGCCCTGCGCGCCCAGCTCATCGGTGATGAATTCAAACACTGTGTGGCTGTAGTAATCCAGGCCTCGAACCAGGCGAGGGTTGATTCGCCAAGTGACACCACAAGCGGTGAGCAGGCTCTGCACCGTGTCCAGGTGCCGGAGGGATGCGTCGCCAAGGTAGCTGAGCAATTGCGGCGCTTCCTGCACCAGCGCCTGCATGGCGGGGTTTTTGGTGTCCAGAATACGCAAAGGATTGGTGGTCAGGCGCCGCTGCGCGTCGGCATCCAGCAAGTGGGCATGCTGCTCGAAGTAGGTGATGAGTGCAGCGCGGTGGGCCTGGCGCTCGGCGGGCACACCCAGGCTGTTCAGCTCGACCCGCACGTTGCGCAAACCAATGTTGGCAAACAACTCATGCGCCAGCAGCATCAGCTCCGCGTCAACTTCAGGGCCAGAAAACCCCAACGCCTCGGCGCCCAGCTGGTAGAACTGCCGGTAGCGGCCGCGCTGGGGTCGCTCATGGCGGAACATGGGGCCCATGTAGTACAGGCGTTTGCCACCGTCGTACGTGAGGTTGTGCTGGATCGCGGCGCGCACCACGCCGGGGGTGTTTTCAGGCCGCAGGGTCAGCTGTTCGCCGTTAAGGCGGTCCTCAAACGAATACATCTCTTTTTCGACGATGTCGGTGGTCTCACCGGTACCGCGCACGAACAAGGCGGTGGGCTCGAGGATGGGGGTGCGAATGTTGCGGTAGGCTGAACGCCCCATCAAGGTGCGCACCTTGTCTTCGAGCCACTCCCAGCGAGCCGAGTCCGGCGGCAGGATGTCGTTCATGCCTTTGACGGCGGCCAATCTGGTGGCGGTTGATTTATCAGCCATGGAGATAATTACTACTTAATTGATAGCAATACAGGCAATCAACGCCTAGGCTAGGCGCTAACTTCATGCTTGAACAATGGTTTGAGAGGGTGACAATGCCATTCCGAGCGTCAGGGACAGGTCCCTGAGCGCTCGGGCGCTGCCGCGGGTGCGATCAGACGGAGACCACCGATGTGCCGTAGCGCTTGTCGATGTAGTTTTCAACGATCACCTGAAATTCACGGGCGATGTCGTTGCCGCGAAGCGTCAGCCGTTTTTCGCCGTCAATGAACACTGGTGCGGCGGGTGCCTCACCGGAGCCGGGCAGGCTGATGCCGATGTCGGCATGTTTGCTTTCACCGGGGCCGTTCACGATGCAGCCCATCACAGCCACCTTCATGGCTTCGACGCCGGGGTATTGTTTGCGCCACACCGGCATCTGGGCCCGCAGAAAGTCGTCGATCTGTTTGGCCAGTTCCTGAAAGGTGGTGCTGGTGGTGCGGCCACAACCCGGACAGGCGGTGACGCTGGGCACAAAATTGCGCAAACCCAGCGCCTGAATGATCTCAGACGCAATGACCACTTCCTGGGTTCTGGCTTCACCGGGTTGCGGCGTGAGTGACACGCGGATGGTGTCGCCAATGCCTTCCTGCAGCAAGATGGACAGCGCCACGCTGGAAGCCACGGTGCCTTTGGTGCCCATGCCGGCTTCGGTCAGACCCAGGTGGAGCGCGTGGTCACAGCGCCGAGCCAATTCGCGGTACACCGAAATCAGGTCCTGAACCCCACTGACCTTGCACGACAAAATGATTTGATCTTTGGGCAAACCGATGTCAATGGCGCGGTTGGCGGACTCTATGGCCGACGTGATCAGGGCCTCATACATCACCTGTTTGGCATCCCAAGGCAGGCTGCGGGCGCTGTTCTCGTCCATCAGGCTGGCCAGCAGTTCCTGGTCCAGACTGCCCCAGTTCACACCGATGCGAACGGGTTTGTTCCACCGCACGGCCGCCTCAATCATCTGGCCAAACTGGCGGTCCCGCTTGTCGCCCTTGCCCACATTGCCGGGGTTGATGCGGTACTTGGACAAGGCCTCGGCACAGGCGGGATAGTCCGCCAGCAGCCGGTGACCGTTGTAATGAAAATCACCGACCAGGGGCACATCAATGCCCATGCGGTCGAGTTGCTCCCGCACATAGGGCACGGCCTGAGCCGCCTCGGGCGTGTTGACCGTGATACGAACCATTTCGGAACCCGCAATGGCCAGTTCCTTGACCTGAATCGCCGTGGCCACTGCGTCCACGGTGTCCGTGTTGGTCATGGATTGAATACGCACCGGCGCATCACCACCGACGGTGACGGTGCGCGCACCCCAGACCACCCGGGCCTGACGTGACCGGCGTGCAGCAGGAAATGCGGATGCGATGGGAAGACTGCTTTGCATCACTTCACCTCAAACCTGGCAACGTTTTCTCTGGAATGGGCCGCTAGGTCAAACGCCTGACCCCGAACCTGCACACGTGTGGCGTCTGCACGCCCGACGACCACCGACAACGGCAATGCACCGGCTGCGTACACAGCCTCGCCGGGCGCAATCGTGCGGCTCAACACCACCGCGCCTTTGGCATCGGTGACTTTGACCCAGGATGACTGCGTTGCGGCGCTGAAGGTCACGAGGCGGTCTGGTGCTGCCGGATCGACGGCCATCGCAGGCGCAGAGGCCGATGACAACGCAGCAGCTGGTCGCGACACACTGCCCGCAGCCTGGGGCGTCGGAGGCAACGGCGCTACTGCAGTCGGCAAAGGCGAAACAGTCAGCGCGCTCACCAGCGAAGCAGAACCGGTGTTGTTGTCAGCGGGTCGAGCACTGGCCGTCAGCACATCGGCGGCAGCGGTCGCGGACACCACCGAGTCCGCAGCACCGGCGCTGCTAACCGGAGAGCCGGGCTCCTTGCCATTCACGGCACCAAAGACGCTCTCCCCGGAAAGACCACGGCCTTTCAATGATGTGACCGCATCTTTGATGTTCGGCAAAAAAACCAACACTGCAGCTCCAGCGACCAACAGCAGCCCTGCCACCAGCGCAGGTCCTGAAATCGACGCCCGGCTCAGTGGTCTGGCCGACGCGGGATAGGCTGAAAACGACGCTGGCGCGGCAACCGGGGCTTGCCGGTAAGAAGGAACGACCGTCTGAGGCAACAAAGCCAGAACAGGCGCCGCATCGATTTTCAGCGTGCGGCAGACGCTGGAAGCCAACGCTCTGACAAACACGGTGTCCGGCAGCAAGTCGTGACGGTCCATCTCCAGCGCCTCAAGCTTTTTGACGGGTACTTTGAGCGCAACCGCCAAAGCAGCAATATGCAGACCGGACGACTCACGTGCGCCACGTAGAAGCATGCCGGCGCTGACGTGCTGGTCATGGGCGTCACCAGACAAGTGAACACCTTGTGTATCTGTGAGGTCGAAGCCAGGAGGCTGCGACTGCGGATTAATCATTGAACGTGCCTTTTTCGTAAGACGCTGCTTGCGGCGACTGCGCAAAACGTTTTTTCAGCTGGTCGGCCAGCTGTGCAACCGTGTCGCGGTTATTGAGTTTGCGTTCCGTCTTGATGCCCAACCACAAGGTCTCGGCATTGGCCAACTCGCTGTTGTTCAGGCGTCGGATGTAGAACTGCGCGCGAGTCAGGTCTCCACGCTCGTACAGGACACTGGCGAGGTTGTAGCCGGTCACAGGGTTGTTGGGGTCCAGCTCGTACGACTGGAACAAAGTCCGCTCAGCGTCCACGCGCTGACCCGCACGCACCTGGCACACGCCCTGCACCATCAGGGTTCTGGCCTTGCCTTGATACGTGGGGTTCCCGGTGGCCTGCGCAAAAAAGGCATTCGACTCCGCATAGCGCGATTGTTGGCAAAGCAGCCAGCCATAGTTGTGCGCCACATCAGCGCTGCGCGGGTTGAGCGCCAGCGCACGCCTGAAACTGTCCTCAGCCAATGGCACGTCATTGAGCCTCAGATACACCAACCCACGCAGGTTGTAAGCATCCACGTAGCTTGGATCGGCCGTCAACGACTGCTTGATCTCATCGAGCGCCACACTGGTCTGACCCTGCTCAAAATAACTGCTGGCCAACTCGAGTCGAATGCGAGCACGCTTTCGGGAATCGGGCTCGTCAGACGCCGTGATCAGATCCGAACGATCGGCAGACACGGCGCCCGCGCCATGAAGACCCGCACAGCCGCTCAAAATGAACAACACCCAGCACACTACTGCACCCATTGGGCCGACGGAAATCTTCATGGAATCATCTCCTGAGACACGACAACCTTGATCCCTTTGAGCATACCTTGGCGCTGTGCCGCCATCCGCTTGTCGACACCCGTGCGGTCCTGCACATCACCGGCCAACTGACCGCAGGCAGCATCAATGTCGTCGCCACGGGTTTTACGCACTGTGGTGACAATGCCGGCATCCATCAGAATTTTGGCAAAAACCATCACCTGAGCCATGTCCGAGCGTTTCAGCCCGGAAGCAGGAAAAGGATTGAATGGAATCAGGTTGAACTTGCAGGAAAGCCCGCCCGGGGCATGGTGCTTCATCAGGGCGACCAGTTCGCGGGCATGGTCGGCTTGATCGTTGACGCCGTCCAACATGCAGTACTCGAACGTGATGAAGTCACGCGGCGCCGAGGCCTGGTAACGGGTACAGGCGGCAAGCAACTCCGCAATCGGGTACTTTCTATTCAGAGGAACAAGGTTGTCACGCAGTGCATCTGAAGGTGCATGCAAGGAAACTGCCAAAGCCACAGCGCAGTCATCACCCAGGCGGTCCATCATGGGCACCACGCCCGATGTGGACACCGTCACACGCCTGCGCGACAGACCGTAACCATGGTCATCCAGCATCACCCGCAAAGCAGGGAGCAACTGGCCGTAATTTTGCAAAGGCTCGCCCATGCCCATCATCACCACGTTGGAAATCACTCGCTCGTTGCGACCGAGGTGCTTGCGCAAAAAGTGTTCGGCAAACCAGAGTTGCGAAAGAATCTCGCCGGTGGTGAGGTTACGGCTGAAACCTTGGTGGCCAGTCGAGCAGAAACGGCACCCGACAGCACAGCCCGCTTGAGACGAAATACACAAAGTCCCGCGGTCAGCCTCTGGAATGAAGACCGTTTCAATAACATCCCCATTGCCCACATCAAAAAGCCATTTGATGGTGCCGTCAGCCGAATCGTGACGGGACAAAGTCGTCAACCCCTTCACATGAGCGGTGTCGACCAGCTTCAAGCGAAGAGATTTGGCCAAGTCAGTCATTTCATCAAAACTGGAAGCACCTTTTTGGTGGATCCAGCGAAACAACTGCGTGGCACGGAATTTTTTTTCGCCAATCTGCTGGCAAAAGGCCGCCAAACCGTCCAGGTCGTAGTCAAGAAGGTTGGCAGTCATTTCAATCTCAAAAACAAATCTCCCTGCGCACCCCCTGTCCCGAAAATCAGGAAAAGAGGCGCAGGGACGGACATGATTAACGTGTGTAAACGTTCATGCCAGGGAAGAAAAACGCGATCTCGGCCTTGGCCGTGTCAGCAGCGTCAGATCCGTGCACAGCATTCGCATCGATGCTGTCAGCGAAGTCAGCGCGAATGGTGCCGGCGTCAGCTTTTTTCGGGTCCGTTGCACCCATCAGGTCACGGTTCTTCAAAACGGCGCCTTCTCCTTCCAGAGCCTGAATCATCACAGGGCCGGAGATCATGAAAGACACCAGGTCCTTGAAAAAGGGGCGTTCTTTGTGAACTGCGTAGAAAGCTTCTGCTTCGCCTTGCGACAAGTGAGCCATGCGTGCAGCCACGACCTTCAAGCCGGCGGCTTCAAAACGGGCATAGATTTGACCGATCACATTTTTGGCCACTGCATCCGGTTTGATGATGGAGAGGGTTTGTTCGATAGCCATGAATATTCCTTTGATTTGTTGAGGTAAATGCTTGTTCATTCACGAATTTCAAGCAACTTGAGTGCCGTAAGCAGCCTCTGATTTTAACCCGCTGACCATTGCATTCCCATGTAGCAATCGAAATCAAAGTTCAACAACACTAACCGCCGCAGTCCTGCGGTACTTCAACGATTGCCACCACGATTGCCACCGCCGCGCCCGCCCCCAAACTTGTTGCCACCCGCCCCCCTGGCGCCACCGCCAGGGCCACCCGAAGTACCCGTGCGACGCTGGCCCTGCTCCTGCCGCTGACGGGTGAAAGTGTCGGCACCAATGTAGCCAAATGACGTTTTCATCGGGTCAGGCTGCCCCTTCGCAACGCCGCCCGAACGCACACCCCGCTCGTCGCTCGAACGCTGCGCAGGTGCCGCGCTGGAACGACCTCGCGGTGCTGGCTTTTTGGCGTCACCCCCGGGTTGAAATCTTGCCCCACTGCGTGTCTGACGGGCCGTGCCGCGACCATCACGAACGCCGTCCCTGGATGGTTGGCGACGCCCTTGAACGGCTTCAACACGGTCCATGCCCGTTATCCCCTCGGACTCGTCCACGGCGGCCGGCGCCGTACCCCGCGCCTCCGCCTGACTCGCAGCACTGGTCAGTGCAAAGATATCTCTGTCGTCCAGTTCGACAAAAGCACCGCGCTTAAGGCCGCGAGGCAACAACATGGCGCCATAACGAATCCTTATGAGGCGACTGACCGCGTGGCCGACCGCCTCGAACATCCGCCGCACTTCGCGGTTTCGTCCCTCCGAAATGGTCACGCGGTACCAGCAATTCACACCCTCACCGCCACCCGCCTCAATGGAGCCAAACTGAGCCACGCCATCATCCAGCGTAACGCCTTCGAGCAACTTCTTCTTCTCGTCAAGACTCAAGGCACCCAAGACCCTGACGGCATATTCACGTTCCAAACCAAAACGTGGGTGCATCAGCCGGTTGGCCAACTCACCCGAGCTTGTCAGGAGCAGCAGGCCCTCCGTGTTCAGATCAAGACGCCCAACAGACTGCCATTTACCTTGAAACAACTTAGGCAAGCGCCGAAAAACCGTGGGCCTGTTCTGCGGATCGTCATGCGTCACGACTTCCCCCGCCGGCTTGTGATAAGCGATGACGCGCGGCGGAGGTGCATCAATTCGGATGCGGACTGGCTTGCCGTTGATCTTCACGTTATCGCCAAACTGAATGCGCTGACCAACATGGGCGGGCTCGGCATTGACCGAAATACGACCTTGCAGAATCAACTGCTCCATTTCAAGCCTGGACCCTAAGCCCGCCTGTGCGAGCACTTTGTGCAATTTGGGCGAATCAGGTTGCGGCTGCAACACCCGCTTTGCCAAATTGATCGTGGATGGCAAAGTGACGTCTGCTTCTTCTGCATCGAACTGGCCCGTGACGACGTCTTCAAACCGTATGGTGGAGCGCAACGACTGCTCGGTCGGCCAACCCCCTCTTGACACAACGCCCGAGTCGGAAAGTGGCAGTGACTCAGAAGTATTGTTTTGATCACCAGAGTTATCAGATGCGCTCATAAATTTCCATTCAAGTGTTCGAGACCCTATCGGGGTCCGTGATGTCTGGGGATACTGCAGACAAACTATCCGACAGGCCAAACTCAATTTGTTCAAGAAAAGGGTTATGCCCTCCTTCGCCTTCCATCAGCGGCAACTGATCAAGCGACGCGATGCCGAGATCATCGAGAAACTGTCTCGTGGTGGCGTACAACGCTGGTCGCCCGACGGTTTCGCGGTGACCGATCACGTCGATCCACCCCCTGTCTTCCAACTGCTTGAGAATCAGGCTGTTGATCGTGACGCCACGAATGTCCTCCATATCACCGCGTGTGACGGGTTGACGGTAAGCGATGATCGCCAGGGTCTCCAACACAGCACGGCTGTAACGTGGCGGCTTCTCTGGGTGCAAACGATCCAGGTAGTCGCGCATCTGTGGGCGGCTTTGAAAGCGCCAACCACTGGCAACCGCAACAAGTTCAACCCCCCGCTCCGACCAGTCACTTTTCAACTCGTTCAAAATAAGCTTGAGGGTATCGGCCCCTAACTCACCGTCAAACAGCACACCCAGATCGCGCAAAGGAACGGGTTGCAGCGCGCAGATCAGAGCGGTTTCGACGATGCTCTTTGCATCGGTCGTATTCATGTGGATGATTCCGAAAATCGCGGGGCGGCGCAAATGGCCGCAGTGTGCAAGGGTGCCAAAAGGGCAATTCCTTGACAAAAAAGTGCAAGAAGACAGGACAGGCGAACTTCACCTCATCTCAACTCCGCATTGTATCGCAGCCCTATCGCCGCCATTGCGAGTTGGATGTCCGCAGGGGGCTGAGCAGTAAATACCATTTCCAAACCTGTCACCGGGTGTGTGAACGCAAGCCGACAAGCATGCAGGGCTTGGCGAGCCAGCCCTGCTGCAGCTGCCCCGCCGTACGTCAGGTCTGCTACAAGAGGGTGTCCGATATCGGCCATGTGCACGCGAATTTGGTGTGTTCTGCCCGTGTGCAGCTTGCACCGAACAAGGCTGAACAAACCTTCTGTATCAATAAGCGATACGAGCGTAGAGGCAGATTTGCCTGCATTTTTTGCCAAATCTACAACCGCCATGCGCAAACGGTTGCGCGGATCACGCCCCACCGGGCTTTCAATCTGGCGGACTTTGCTACCCTGCCAAGTCCCATTCACCAACGCAATGTACTCTCGACTGACGTTTCTGGCTGCAATCATCGCCACCAATTGATCCATCGTCTGACGCTGCTTAGCCACGACCATCAGACCACTGGTGTCTTTGTCAAGACGGTGAACAATGCCCGCTCTAGGCAAGCACGACGCCTGGACATCCCGAGCGAGCAACCCATTCAACAGCGTACCAGACCAGTTACCCGGCGCAGGGTGCACGACCAGACCTGCAGGCTTGTTGATCACACACAAATATTCATCTTCAAAAACAACATCCAGCACCATGTCTTCCGGCTTGAAAGCTTGGCTTTGAGGCGTGGGCTTCAACTCAATGGTCAACAGCTCTCCAGCCTTCACTCGAACAGAAGCCTTGGAGACAGGTTTGCCACCCAGTTGAACCACACCCAACTCAATCAACTGTTGCAGATAGCTCCGGGAAAACTCAGGCACCGCATCCGCCAGAGCACGGTCAATACGCTGTCCATGCCCCGCCAGCGGAACCGCTACTTGGCGAATTTCCGAATTTACTGTTTCATCCACGTCGTCAAGTACGTCCGTGAGAGGTGGAGTAGGCGCCGCAGCGCCCGATATACTTGCGGAACTAGAGTGAGTCATCAAGAAGGTCGATTGCCATGTTTTTCATCAAATTATCGGCTGCATCCAAAATGCTCCCGCTGACAGCCGTCCTTGGCGCAGTCTGCCTGATCGCTGCAGGATGCTCTACAGCACCCACACCGGACAGAACGGCCAATTGGAGTCCTAATCGTATTTACGCTGAGGCCAAGGACGAAGCCAGTTCCGGCGCATACGAGAAAGCTGTTCCGCTCTACGAAAAGCTGGAAGGCCGCGCGGCAGGAACTCCACTGGCGCAGCAGGCACAAATCGACAAGGCCTATGCCCAGTACAAAGGCGGGGAGCAGGCCCAATCCATTGCTACGTTGGATCGATTTATCAAGCTGCATCCTGCCAGCCCCGCACTTGACTATGCCTTCTACTTAAAAGGCTTGGTCAACTTCAATGACAACCTGGGCATATTCAGCTTTATTTCCAGACAAGATCTGTCGGAACGAGACCAGAAAGCAGCCAAGGAATCGTTCGAGTCTTTTCGGGAGTTGGCATCCCGCTTCCCTGATTCCCGCTACACACCAGATGCACGCTTGCGAATGACCTACATTGTCAATTCGCTGGCCCAATCGGAAGTCAATGTAGCAAGGTACTACTATTCACGAGGCGCTTACGTGGCCGCAGTGAATCGGGCACAAACAGCGATCACGGAATATCGTGATGTTCCAGCACTTGAAGAAGCAACTTATGTTTTATTCAAGTCCTACGACGCCCTTGGCATGGTCACCTTGCGAGATGACACCCGCCGCATTCTGGAAAAAACATATCCCACGAGCACATACATCTCCAAAGGATTTAAATCCCTGGAAAGTCCGTGGTACAAGTTTTGGTAAGCAGTGCCAACCGATTCAGCAATTCGGTTTCACTGTTCAGCTGTTGCATAGGCGGTAGTGCTTTCAACAAACGTTTGCCGTAACCCATTGACGTGAGACGGGTGTCGCACACCACCAAAACACCGCTGTCCGTTTCACGCCGAATCAAGCGTCCTGCACCTTGCTTCAACGCGACACAGGCTTCGGGCAAAAAATACTCGTTGAATGCATTTCGCCCTTGAGATTCAATCCACCTTGAACGAGCTTCGGTCATTGGATCTGTGATCGGTAGAAAGGGCAGCTTGTCGATGATCACCATCTGCAAAGCTTCGCCCGGTACATCTATTCCCTCCCAGAATGAGCCCGAGGCCACTAGTACACATGCATGAGCGCCTCGCCCCTGCCCGGCTCTGAAACGGTCGATCAGAAGACGTTTTGGCATACTGCCCTGCACAAGCACCTCGATTTCTGGCTGCAGTTCGGAAAATGCTTCCCGAAGCGAATCCCCTATCACACGAAGTGCACGCAAAGTGGTGGTCAAAATCAGCGTACGCCCGCGCAACTCACGCACCCACACAGCGGCAGAGCGGGCCAGTTTTTCGGAATGCTGTGGGTCTCCAGGCCTAGGTAGATCTTGTGGAACATAGAAGGCTGCCTGACTCGCATAGTCAAAAGGGCTGCCCAGGCGAAGCAGCTTGGCTCCACCCAACCCGCAAGGCTCAGTGAACCAGGCCAGCTTGTCGTCCTCTCCCAAGGTCGCAGAAGTAAACACCCAGGTCTTAGAACTACCTCCTGCTTCACCAAGCATCTTGCTCTGGACTGCTTGCGAAATATTCAGCGGAGATTCCATCAGGCGCAATTGGGCACCAACGTCTACCCATCGAACATTGCCAAGCGCTTCAGGTTTTGAAAACTGCTCCACACGTTCAATCTGACGACTCGCTCGCTCATGAAGCCTGTCGAAATCAGGCGCAATCTCGCTGACCGACTCCAATGCCTGACAAGCAACAACACAAACATCGACAAGCTGCTGCAAGGCGTTGCTCCACTCAACTTCTTGCACACCCTCAGGGGCACTCCCATTCCATCGCAGCTTGGCGCCGGGATGCCGGCGCCCCACACACATCCGCAACTCCCGAGCAGCAAGTTCAAGAGACCCGGTAACCAACTGCCAATCGACTATCCCCCTGGCCAGTTGCAACCCCGAGGACAACACATCCCGGGCCAAATCAAGAATCTGCCCGGTCGTGAGACTGGCGCCCAAAAACTGAACCCCAATTTCATTGAGCCTATGAGCCTCGTCGAAAATTGCGATTCGAACAGAAGGCAAGAGTTCAGCCATGCCTGACTCACGGACGGCCAAGTCCGCGAAGAAAAGATGATGATTGACAACCACAATATCTGCAGCCATCGCCTCTCTACGCGCCAGATTGACGTGACACTGTCGAAAACGTGGGCAAGGAGCACCCAAACAGTTTTCACGGGTAGATGTAACCCATGGAATCAACGGCGAACGCTCGTCAAGACCAGCAAGTTCAGCCAGATCTCCGGTTCTGGTGCCAAGGGCCCACTGCTCGACTTTTGCCAACGCACGAAGCGACACCCCTTCTGGCAAGCTGGCCTCGTGCCTTGCCATCTCCATCCGATGAAGGCACAGGTAACTCGCGCGCCCCTTCAACAATGCAGCACTGACGGGGAGCCCTAAGACACCAATCAATTTTGGCAGGTCACGACCAAATAGCTGATCTTGCAAAGCTTTCGTCGCGGTGGAGAGCAAAACACGCTCTCCACTGAGCAATGCAGGAACGAGATAAGCGTAAGTTTTTCCAACCCCTGTTCCTGCCTCGACCACAAGCGGGCAAGCATCTTCAATCGCATTGGCCACGGCCTCAGCCATTTGTGTTTGCGGCGCGCGCGGTATGAAGTTGTCTGTTCTACCAAACAACACGCCATTGGCGGCAAAGACGCCTGCAACTTCATCAGTCAAACTCACTGAATAGTCACTTTCGCAGTTGACAGCCGTGGCGTGACTTCATCAGTGAAGATGACAACGAGCGCCTAAGTGACCTCACCCGAAAACGCAGAGTTGTCCAAGTCTGGTCAGAATGTATTGACTGCAAATTTATGTCCAAGGTTTTTTCCGTATGCTCTGCTTGCTCCCATAATACGGTGATTGCGGTCACCACATGAGGCCTCGCGGCTCGAAGAAATAAACAATGTCCAAGGGCTATCGAATCACGGCATCCACCGGTATCCACAAAGGGGACCGCGACTACCAGCAAGACCAAGTCAACTTGTTCACCCACCATCGTGTACAAGGCTGCGTGCTTGGTATCGTTGCAGATGGAATGGGTGGACGCAGCGGTGGACGTAAGGCCTCCGATCAAGTGATGATGACCGCCAAACAATTGTTCGAGCGCTATTCGCCTGAAACAGATGATGCGCCGTCCATGCTCAAGCAGATCATCGATGAGGCACATATCGTGATCAAGCTGACGGCTGTGTCTGCAGAACAAGAGCCACACAGCACACTCGCAGCATTTTTAATTAATGCGGGGGGCGATTGCCACTGGATTCACACAGGTGACTCTCGTATTTACCATTATCAAGGGAGCTCTTTACTGCACAGAACGAAGGATCATTCCTATGTTCAAACACTGGTCGACAAAGGCGAGTTGACAGACGATGAGGCTAACGTTCATCCACAGTCCAACATCCTGATGGGGTGCCTCGGTACGGAGGAGTCCCCCCCGTTTGCACAACACTTGATTCCAAAACTGCAGATTGGAGATGTGTTGATGGCCTGTAGCGATGGACTTTGGCACTACTTTGGAGTGGATGAAATGGGATCCGCGCTTTCAATGCTTTCACCTCGTGAAGCAACTGAATTTTTGATTCAAAAAGCCCGCGCGCGGGCACAGCGCACGGGCGACAATTTATCCTTGGTTATTGTCAAGCTGGAGGCCATCAGCTAAATGCTGCACCTCAGGGCGGAAGCGGTAGAGGTTTGGCTGTAGACGGCGGCCGCGTAGACGCTACAGCCTCGTGTTTTTCCCGTCTCTCACGCGCCTGACTTTGGCGCTCGTGATACTGGTTGGCTTTGCCTGCATCCGGCAGTACTTGTTTTTTCCGAATTCTCGTTTCCGTGGGCGACGGCACTGTGGATAGCTTGCGGGCTAAGGCGCGCTCTTCTTTTCTCTTTAACTCCTGCTCCCGGTTGGTTCGATACGTGTACTCAGAGAAAATTTGAGCTTGGCGATCGGTAGACACTTGGCGACTGGTAGCGGACAGTTTTTCTTCGACTCTGCGAACTTGCTCGGCGCCACGCTTTCTACGCTCGTCGTCATTCAATGAAATTTCCTGTCTTCGCAAGTCGGCACTCGCATCTCGACGCTTGGTATTAATTTCGTTCAAGCAACTATTGACCGCAAATTTTTGATGACAAACTTCGTCCTCCACGGCGAACGAAGCTAGCAATTGCTGGCGTGTTTTTTCAATACGCGCACGCTCAGCCTCCACCGATTGTGCTGTCGCGGAAGGCAGGAGCACCGCAAGGCCAATCATGACGAGCAGGTAGCGAAGAAAAATCATGTCGGAAAATTTAAGCACGCTGGCAAGCTGCAAGAGATTCAGGTCAAGGATGTATCTACAGTTCGGCGTTCCAGCGCCAAAAACTCCTTGGACTGCATCTCGTTCAACCGAGACACAGTTCTGGGAAACTCATGCACCATGGGGCCCTCCGTATACAAAGCCTCCGGGCTGACTGCAGCGGACATCACCAGTTTGACACGTCGATCGTACAAGACGTCAATCAACCAAGTGAATCGCCGGGCCTCAGATGCCATACGCACAGGCATGTGAGGCACGTCACTGAGCATCACCGTATGGAACTGTGTGGCAATTTCAAGGTAGTCGTTTTGTGAGCGAGGACCGCCACACAAGGTTTTGAAATCAAACCATACAACACCGCCAGCTTTGCGACGGGCTTGGATCAGCCTTGCCTCAATGTGCAACACGGGGCTTTCATCGTGTGATTCAGCCAGCTGGTTGAACGTTTGGGTCATCTCCGCGTCAGCCTGTGATCCGAGTGGCGTGTGATAAAGGCGTGCGTTTTCCAGCGTGCGTCGCCGATAGTCGGTTCCATTGTCGACGCTGAGAACCTGCAGCCTGTCTTTCAAAAGCTCAATCGCCGGCAATATCCTGTCACGGTGCAAACCATCAGGGTATAGGTCGTCTGGGTGAAAGTTGGAAGTGGTCACAAACCCCACACCATTGGCAAACAGCGCCGCCAGCAACCTATGCAAAATCATCGCATCGGTGATGTCTGCCACATGAAATTCGTCAAAACAAATCAGGCGATAACGCCTTGAGATTCGCTTGCCTAACTCGTCCAGCGGATTCACGGTGCCTTGAAGATCCTGCAATTCACGATGCACCTCACGCATGAACTCGTGAAAATGCAGTCGCACCTTGCGCTTCAACGGCACCGCCCCAAAAAAGCAATCCATCAAAAAGCTCTTGCCGCGCCCGACGCCACCGTGCATGTAAACACCACGAGGGACATCCGGGCGGTTGATCAACTTTTTGAGTGGATTCGATCTTTTGGACTTGAAGACGGCCCACTCACTGGCGCAACGCTGAAGCGCTTCAACCGCACGCAGTTGGGCTGGGTCACTGAGGTAACCTCGCGCCAACAGCTCCGCGTCATACGCGTCGCTTACAGACATCACATGTGAATCGGGCACCCAGTGAACTTCTAGAAGATCAAAAGTTCAACGTGCGCTTGTCGACAGCCAAAGCTGCTTCTTTGGTCGCTTCGCTCAGTGACGGATGGGCGTGGCAGATCCGAGCGATGTCTTCACTGCTGGCGCGAAATTCCATCGCCACCACACACTCGGCAATCAATTCGCTGGCCATGGGGCCCACGATATGAACGCCCAGAATTTCATCACTGGTGGCATCCGCCAGCATTTTGACCATGCCGGTGGTGTCACCCAATGCGCGGGCTCGGCCATTGGCGAGGAACGGGAACGTACCAGATTTGTAGGCACGTCCTGCGGTCTTGAGCTGCTCTTCCGTCTGACCCACCCAAGCGATTTCCGGATGGGTGTAGATGACCCACGGAATGGTGTTGAAGTTGACATGTCCGTGTTGGCCCGCGATGCGCTCGGCCACTGCCACACCTTCTTCTTCCGCCTTGTGGGCCAACATGGGACCACGAACCACGTCACCAATCGCCCAAACGTTGGGCAGACTGGTTTTGCAATCCGCATCCGCCACGATAGCACCGCGCTCATCAAGCGCCAAGCCGACCAATTCAGGATTCAAGCCAATGGTGTTGGCAACACGACCGATGGACACAATCAGTTTGTCCACGTCCAGTGTTTGAGCCACGCCTTTGGCGTCCACATAAGCCACCGAAACGCCTTTTTTACTGGATTTGATGTCCCCGACCTTCACGCCGAGCTCGATCTTCAAGCCTTGCTTGGTGAATGCCTTGTGAGCTTCCTTAGCGATCTGCTGGTCCACAGCACCCAGGAACGTTGGCAACCCTTCAAGCACGGTCACATCAGCGCCCAAACGGCGCCATACCGAACCCATTTCCAGGCCAATCACACCGGAACCGATCAAGCCCAATTTTTTAGGCACTTCGGTCATGCGCAACGCACCGTCGTTGGAGAGAATATTGACCTCGTCAAACGGCGTTCCCGGCAGCTGACGGGCGTTGGAGCCCGTCGCGACGATGATGTGCTTGCCGGAGATCATCTCTTCGGTCGCACCGGCGACCTTGATGTCATAACCGCCTTCGGTAGCGGCAACGAACGAGCCACGACCATGGAAAAAGGACACTTTGTTCTTCTTGAACAAATACAAAACACCGTCGTTGTTCTGCTTGACCACGGTGTCCTTGCGACCCACCATCTTGGCCATATCCAGACTCAGGCCCTTGACCTCAATGCCATGATCGGCAAAGTGGTGTCCGGCCTGCTCATAGTGCTCAGACGACTGAAGCAGAGCTTTGGAAGGAATGCACCCAACGTTGGTGCAGGTGCCGCCCAAAGCGGGGCCGCCTTTTGCATTTTTCCACTCGTCGATGCATGCAACATTAAAACCCAACTGGGCTGCGCGGATAGCGGCGATGTAACCACCAGGACCGCCGCCAATGACTACGACATCAAATTGTTTAGACATGTTGGCGTTTCCCTTAGATGTCAAACAACAGACGTGCTGGATCTTCCAGCGCTTCTTTCATGGCCACCAGGCCCAGGACGGCTTCGCGGCCGTCGATGATGCGGTGGTCGTAAGACATGGCGAAATAGTTCATCGGACGAACCACGATCTGGCCGTTTTCGACCACAGCACGATCTTTGGTGGCGTGCACACCCAAAATGGCGGACTGCGGTGGGTTGATGATCGGTGTGGACAGCATGGAGCCGAAGGTGCCGCCGTTGCTGATGGAGAACGTGCCGCCCGTCATCTCTTCAATGCCAAGCTTCCCGTCACGCGCCTTGGCACCGTATTCAGCAATCTTTTTCTCGATGTCGGCAAAGCTCATTTGATCCGCATTGCGCAGAATAGGAACGACCAAACCACGTGGTGAACCCACCGCGATACCGATGTCGAAGTAGCCGTGGTAGACGATGTCATTGCCATCAACCGACGCATTCAGCACCGGGTACTTCTTCAAGGCGTGTACGGCAGCTTTGACGAAAAAGCTCATGAAGCCCAACTTGCAGCCATATTCCTTTTCGAATTTTTCCTGGAAACGCTTGCGCATGTCCATGACGGGCGCCATGTTGATTTCGTTGAATGTCGTCAAGATGGCGTTGGTTGACTGTGATTGCAGCAAACGCTCGGCCACGCGCGCGCGCAGGCGGCTCATAGGCACACGCTGCTCTGGGCGCTCACCCAAGTCAGCCACTTTGCTCGAGGAAGCAACTGGTGGCAAGGATTTCGTTGGCGCACCCGTCGGGATCACGCTAGGCGCCAATGACTTGGTGGCAGCGGCGAGCACATCACCCTTCGTCACTCGGCCGTCTTTGCCCGTTCCGTCCACGGAGCCTGCTGTCATGTTGTTGTCAGCCATCAATTTGGCTGCTGCAGGCATGGCAACGCCAGCCATGGAACCACCAGAGGCGGCTGGTGCTGCTGCCACCGAAGCTGTTGCAGCTGCGGGCGCTGCCGCAGCGGCAGCTGGTGCAGCAGCACCGGCCTTGCCTTCAGTGTCAATACGGGCGATCAGCTGCTCAGCAATCACAGTGCCGCCGTCAGCTACCAGGAGCTCGACCAGCACGCCGGCTGCAGGAGCCGGCACTTCCAGCACCACCTTGTCGGTTTCAACGTCAATCAGGATTTCATCGATCGCGACGCTTTCGCCGACTTTTTTCTTCCACTGCAGCATGGTGGCTTCCGCCACGGATTCAGACAGTTGGGGGACTTTGACTTCTACGATGGCCATGTTGTTTGTTCTTTCGTGTATTTTTATGAGTTGATGGATCAGTGCCGATTACTTCGTCAGCACGAAACCCTTGAGCTTGCCGAATGCGCCGTCCACCAGGGATTTTTGTTGTTCCTGGTGCAGGTGGGAGTAACCCACGGCTGGCGACGCCGACGCTGCCCGGCCTGAATAGCCCAGCTTCTGTCCATCGGCCATGTTTTCGTGGATGTAGTGCTGCACAAAGAACCAGGCCCCCTGGTTTTGTGGCTCGTCCTGGCACCAGACGATGTCGGTGGCGTTCGGGTACTTTTTCAACTCAGTGGCAAATGCCTTGTGCGGGAAGGGGTAGAGCTGCTCAACGCGCAGCAAAACCACATCATCCGCGCCTTTTTCTTCGCGCTTTTTGACCAGGTCGTAGTACACCTTGCCGGAGCAGGCCACGATACGTTTGACCTTGTCAGCGTTCTTGATGACCTCGGCCTTGTTCTCAGGAATCACGGTCTGGAAGCTGCCTTTGGTGAACTCGGACAGCGGCGATGTCGCGTCCTTGTTCCGCAGCAGCGACTTCGGCGTCATGATGATCAGTGGCTTGCGCAGGTTGCGCACCATCTGGCGGCGCAGCACGTGGAAGATCTGGCTGGCGGTCGTCGGCTGCACCACCTGCATGTTCGCATCAGCAGACAACTGCATGAAGCGCTCAAGGCGGGCAGAGCTGTGTTCTGGGCCCTGGCCTTCATAGCCGTGCGGCAGCATCAAGGTGATGCCATTGACACGGCCCCATTTCACCTCACCCGAGGCGATGAACTGGTCAATCACCACCTGGGCACCGTTGGCGAAGTCACCAAACTGGGCTTCCCAGATCACCAGCGTGTTGGGGTCATTCGATGAATAGCCGTATTCAAACGCCAACACGGCTTCTTCGGACAGGATGGAGTCGATGACCACAAACGGTGCCTGGTTCTCAGCCACGTTTTGCAAGGGCACGTAGGTGCCCGTGTCGAACTTCTCGCGGTTTTGGTCATGGATCACCGAATGGCGGTGTGTGAAGGTTCCACGTCCGCAATCTTCACCTGACAAACGCACCGGGTAACCGCTGGCCACCAGCGAGGCAAAGGCCATGTGTTCGCCCATGCCCCAGTCCACGGGCACATCGCCGCGGCCCATGGCAGCACGGTCGTCGTACACCTTTTTGACCAGGTTGTGCGGCGTCACCATCGACGGAATCGTGGTGATTTTTTCAGCCAGACGTTTCCACTCGGTCAACGGAATGGCGGTGTCCCCCGCATCGGTCCATTTTTTGCCCAAATACGGACGCCAGTCGACCGCGTACTTGCTCTTGAAGTTGGTCAGCACAGGGTCAAACGTGCTTTTGCCCGCGTCCAGCGCAGCGCGCATGGCCTTGACCATGTCGTCGCCCAGGGTGTCACCCATGCCTTGTGCTTGCAGTTTGTCGGCGTACAGTTTGCGTGTGCCAGGGTGCTGCGCAATTTTTTTGTACATCAGCGGCTGCGTCAGCGCCGGGGTGTCCTGCTCGTTGTGGCCCAACTTGCGGAAGCAGATGATGTCGACCACCACATCCTTCTGGAAGGCCATGCGGAATTCCAGCGCCAGTTGGGTGGCCAGCACCACAGCTTCCGGGTCGTCGCCATTGACGTGAAGCACAGGGGCTTCAATCATCTTGACCACGTCCGAGCAATACAGCGTGGAGCGGCTGTCGCGCGGGTCGCTGGTCGTGAAACCGATCTGGTTATTGATCACGATGTGCACCGTACCGCCAGTGGAGTAACCACGGGTTTCGGCCAATGCCAATGTTTCCATGACCACGCCCTGCCCTGCGAAGGCGGCGTCGCCGTGAACCAGCACGGGCAGCACCTGCAGACCCTTGGGGTCGCCACGGCGGTCCATGCGGGCGCGCACAGAACCTTCCACCACAGGGTTCACAATTTCAAGGTGTGAAGGATTGAAGGCCAGCGTCAGGTGGACCGGGCCGCCAGGCGTGGTCACGTCCGAGCTGAAACCCTGGTGGTACTTCACGTCACCGCTGGGCAGATCTTCCGGTGCGGTGTGGTCAAACTCAGCAAACAGGTCCGACGGCACTTTGCCCAGGGAGTTGACCAGCACGTTCAGACGGCCACGGTGGGCCATGCCGATCACGATTTCCTGCACGCCAACTTCGCCACCGCGCTGGATCAGCTCGTCCATACAGGCGATGAAACTCTCGCCACCTTCGAGCGAGAAGCGCTTTTGCCCCACGTACTTGGTATGCAAAAAGCGCTCCAGGCCTTCAGCGGCGGTCAAGCGGTCCAGGATGTGGCGCTTTTTTTCCTTTGTGAAGGTCGGTTTGCTGCGAATGCCTTCCAGCTTCTGTTGCCACCAGCGTTTCTGGTTCTGGTCGGTCATGTACATGTACTCAGCACCAATCGTGCCGCAATACGTTTCGCGCAGAGCATTCACCAGCTCGCGCAGGCTCATCGTCTCTTTGCCGAAGAAGGTGTTGCTGGTGTTGAAGACGATTTCCTGGTCCGCATCCGTGAAGCCGTAAAAAGAGGCCTCCAGCTCGGGAATGTTGTCGCGCTCGGTGCGCTTGAGCGGGTCCAGGTCAGCCCAACGCTGGCCCACGTTGCGGTAAGCGGCGATCAGCTGTTGCGCGGCAGTGCGCTTGCGGCCCATTTCGGAGTCGGCGCTGGCCACGACCACTTTGGTCTGGCCCTGTTTGGCACGCTCGGCAAACGCGTTGACGACCGGCAGATGCGGGACGTCCTTGGCATTCGTGCCGTCGGTGGCCGGAACATTCTGGAGAGCGTCGAAATACTCACGCCACGTGTCGGTGACGCTGCCCGGGTTGGCCAGGTAGTTTTCGTACATTTCCTCAACATAGGGCGCATTGCCGCCGAAGAGGTAGGTGTTGCCCTGGTAGGCGGAAAACACCGATGGGGCTGCAGGTGACTGCGCGTTTGAACTCATATACGCTGACCTCCGTTTCCCTTGGGGAAACATAAGTGCGCTACCACCGTTTTGTGTGTGGGGGTAGCCGGTTAATTAACCTTCCGCGATCACGGCTGAACCGTTTTGCGGGTGCGACTGCGCCTGGAAGGGCTTTCAGAACAGCGGGTATTGTGCCACTGAACGGTGGCTCTCCCCCTTGATTGCCACCACGCAACGCGCTGGAGCCCTGCAAAAAAGGCGTGTTTCACCCTGAAATGCGACGGCTTTAACGGGTCGCGGTTGGGAGCGCGCACACCTCGCCTGTAGCGGCCAGACCGGCCAACGCTTTGCCATCCGCCACGCCTGCGGCCTGCGGTAATGCCACGCCGTTTTTCACGGCCGTCAGCTCCGCCAGGATGGAAATGGCGATCTCGGGCGGTGTTTTGCTGCCGATGTACAGGCCGATGGGGCCGTGCAGTTTGTCGAGCTGTTCGGCCGTCAGCCCAAAGTGTTCTGCCAGCCGTTCGCGCCGGCGCTGGTTGTTCAGCCGAGAGCCAATCGCCCCGACGTAGAAGGCATCGGATTGCAGCGCCTCCATCAGCGCCATGTCGTCCAGCTTGGGGTCGTGTGTCAGGGCAATCACCGCGCAGCGGGTGTCCAGCCGCATGGCCTGCACCACGTCGTCCGGCATGCCGGTGGCCAGCTCAACGCCCGGAACCTGCCAGGCGTCACGGTATTCCTCACGCGGGTCACACACCGTTACGGCGTAGTTCATGCCCTGTGCGATTTGCGCCACAAAGCGCGACAGCTGGCCCGCACCGATGATCAACAAACGCCAGCGCGGGCCATGCAGCGTGACCAGCGCTGCGGTCGACACCTGCATCGACTGGCTCGGGGACGCGGCGCTCAAGGTTACCGCGCCGGTCTGCATGTCCAACCGACGCGACACCAGCTCACCGGCGGCCAGACGCGCCAGCAACTCATCAAGGTGCGCTGCCGCCGATGCCGGCTGCAGCGGCTCAATCGCCAGCTCGATGGTGCCGCCGCACGGCAGGCCAAACCGGTGGGCTTCGTCTGCCGTCATGCCATAGGTCACCACCTCAGGGGTCTGGCGACTCAGGCCTTCGCGCCGCGCGCGTTCAATCATGTCGTCTTCAATACACCCGCCAGACACCGAGCCAACCACCCGGCCGTCAGCGCAGATCGCCAGCATCGAGCCTTCCGGTCGCGGGCTGGATCCCCAGGTTTTGAGCACCGTGACCAGCTCACAGTTCAAACCAGCGGCCAGCCACTGAGAGGCGGTTTTCAGAACTTCAAGATCGATGTTGTCCATGGGCGTTGATGGTAGCGCTCATGCTTTGAACATGCTGGCCTGGGGTGACTCCCGGGGCTCAGGTTGACCCACAGTTGTCCGGAGTCTCAGCGGCCCTGACCCAACAGGAAATTGCGCGACGGATGCAGTGGTGGCCGCCCGGCTGACCCGTCCGTTTCGTCCTTCAGCTGCACACCGGACAACTGACGTTGGTGCATTTGCCCCAGCAGGTATTGCAACTTGTCGGCCGCTTCCTCGTAACCCAGACCGTCAGGCCGCACGTTGGAAATGCAGTTGCGGGCGTCGTCTGTCAAGCCGACACGCGGGGCCCAGGTGGCGTACAGGCCCATGCTGTCGGGTGAGCTGAGGCCAGGCCGCTCGCCGATCAGCAGCACCACCAGCCGGGCACCCAGGCACTCGGCCACCTCATCAGCCACCGCCACCCGGCCCAGCCGAACGATGGCCACGGGGGCCAGCGTCCAGTGCTCGGCCTGCAGACGCGGCAGCAGCCGGGCCAGAAACGGCGCAGCGTTCTGCGCCACGGCCAGCGCCGACAAGCCGTCGGCCACCACCAGGGCGATGTCAGGAGGCGCACCGCCCGCAGTTGCTGCCTGGCCCAATGCCGCCTCCCTTGAGGCGGCACTGAGCCGCCGCCCCAGGTCTGGCCGCTGCAGGTAAGTCAAGCGGTCACCGGCGGCGCTGTCCAGTTGCAGGCAACCTGCGGCCGGGCCACACCCTGCCGCTTCGAGGTCATGCGCCAATTGGGCTGTGTCCAGCGGCAGATGCACTGCGTCTCGCGCCCGGGCGTGCGCCAACTGAAACGCCAGCTGCGGCTGCGTCGGCAGGCTGACCCCCGTGCGCCCCAGCGCAATGCGTGCCGCCGTGAACTGGCGCAGCTGTTCCCAGGGGTTGGCCACAACAAGCGGTGGCGTGCTCATGGTTCAGCCCGGGGTCCAGTCACACGCTGCAGCACGTCACGAAACGTGGGTGGCAGCACGTCGTTGAGACGACCGCCCTCCCCTGCACGGGTGATCTGCATGGCCTGGAGCCAGGCCTCAAACTCCGGCGCGGCCCGCAGGCCCAGTGCGCGCCTGGCGTACAGCGCGTCATGAAAAGAGGTGGTCTGGTAGTTCAGCATGATGTCGTCCGAGCCCGGAATGCCCATCACAAACGTGCACCCGGCCACGCCCAGCAGCGTCAGCAGCACGTCCATGTCGTTCTGGTCGGCCTCGGCATGGTTGGTATAGCAAACGTCGCAGCCCATCGGTAGGCCCATCAGCTTGCCACAAAAATGGTCTTCCAGCCCGGCGCGGATGATCTGTTTGCCGTCGTACAAATACTCGGGGCCAATGAAGCCGACCACCGTGTTGACCAGCAGTGGGCTGAACTGGCGCGCCACCGCGTAGGCCCGCGCTTCACAGGTTTGCTGGTCCACCCCGTGGTGCGCGTTGGCCGACAGTGCACTGCCCTGCCCGGTCTCGAAATACATCACGTTGCGACCCACGGTGCCGCGCCCCAATGACAAGGCGGCGCTCTGCGCTTCGGCCAGCAGCGCCAGGCTGATGCCAAAACTGCGGTTGGCCGCCTCGGTGCCCGCAATAGACTGGAACACCAGGTCCACCGGTGCGCCACGCTCGATGGCCTGCAGCGTGTTAGTCACATGCGTCAGCACACACGACTGCGTGGGGATGCCGTAGCGCTGGATGATCTCGTCCATCATGGCGACCAGCCGCATCACCTGCGGCACGTTGTCGGTCGCGGGGTTGATGCCGATCACCGCGTCCCCGCTGCCGTACAGCAGCCCGTCGAGCAGGCTGGCGGCAATGCCGGCGGCGTCGTCCGTCGGATGGTTGGGTTGCAGCCGGGTGGACAGCCGCCCCGGCAGGCCGATGGTGCTTCGGAAAGCGGTGGTGACCTGGCATTTTTGGGCCACCAGAATCAAATCCTGGTTGCGCATGATTTTGCACACTGCCGCCGCCATTTCCGGCGTGATACCGGGGGCCACCGCCGCCAGCGTGGCGCTGTCCACCGCGTCGCTGAGCAGCCAGTTGCGAAAGTCGCCCACCGTCAGGTGCGCTACGGGCGCAAACGCCGCCGTGTCGTGTGTGTCGATGATGTGGCGGGTGACTTCGTCGTCCTCGTAGGGCACAACAACCTCATTGAGCAGCGTGGTCAGGGGCAGCTCGGCCAGCGCCATCTGGGCCACCACGCGTTCTTCGGCCGTGGCAGCCGCCACCCCCGCCAGCTGGTCGCCCGAGCGCAGTGGCGTGGCTTTGGCCAGCAGGTCCTTCAGGTCCCGAAACCCGTAGGTGATGGTGCCTGCCGTGTGGCTGAAAGCATGCATGGCCATGAGTGGTAACCGCCCCTTTTTATTTCGCCCCGGCCAGCGCGGCCTGCGCGCGGTGCTGCCCCGTGAGCAGGAAGTAACCATACCCCAGCGCCATGAACCCCACAAACAGCCCAAACACCAGCGGGTTGAAGTAAATCATGGTGACCATGCACACACAGGCCGCCAGCAGCGCAAACGCTGGGAACACCGGGAAAAACGGCGCGATGAAGGGGCGCTCCATGGCGGGCTCACTGCGGCGCAGCTTGAACAGGCTCAGCATGCTCATGATGTACATCAGGATGGCACCGAACACCGCCATGGTGACGATATTGGCCGTCAGCGTCTGCCCGCCAATCTTGATCAGCTCGTCGCTGTAGATCGCCGCAATGCCAATCACCCCGCCCGCCAGGATGGCGCGGTGCGGTGTTTTGAAGCACGGGTGCAGCACGCTGAAGTAAGCGGGCAGATAGGCTTCACGGGCCAGCGCAAAAATCTGCCGTGAATACCCAATGATGATGCCGTGGAACGAAGCCACCAGCCCGAACAGGCCCAGCCATACCAGCATGTGCAGCCAGCCCGAGTTGTCGCCCACGATCATCTTCATCGCCTGGGGCAGCGGGTCGTTGATGTTGGCCAGCTTGGTCCAGTCGCCCGCGCCACCGGCAAACAGCATGACGCCGATGGCCAGCAGCACCAGCGTCAAAATGCCGGTGATGTAGGCCGTGGGGATGGAGCGCTTGGGGTCCTTGGCTTCTTCGGCGGCCATGGCCACGCCTTCGATCGCCAGAAAAAACCAGATCGCAAACGGGATGGCGGTGAAGATGCCGGGAATCGCCGCCAGGCTGAAACCGTCTTGCCCGGACCATCCGCCCTTGGTGAAGTTGGCCATCGAAAAGCCCGGTGACACCACGCCCATGAACACCAGCAGCTCAAAAATCGCGATCACGGTGATGACCAGCTCGAACGTTGCGGCAATGCGCACCCCCACGATGTTCAGCGTCATGAACACCACATACGCGCCCACAGCGGCGATCTTCGGGTCCACCGATGAAAACTGCACATTCAGGTAGGCCCCAATCGCCAACGCGATGGCGGGCGGCGCAAATACAAACTCGATCAGCGTCGCCGCCCCAGCCAAATAACCGCCAGTGGGGCCAAACGCCCGTTTGCTGTACGCAAAAGGCCCGCCCGCCTGCGGAATGGAGGTGGTCAGCTCGGTGAAGCTGAAGATAAAACACACGTACATGGCGGCCACAAACAGCGTGGTGACGGTGAACCCCAGCGTACCGGCGGACGCCCAACCGAAGCTCCAGCCAAAGTACTCGCCCGAGATCACCAGCCCGACGGCAATGCCCCACAGCTGCAGGGTGCTGAGCACCGGCTTGAGCCGGTTGCCAACGCCCTCCGTGTGAGGGGACTGGGACAGGGCTGGATCAGGGGTCATGGCGCGCCTTTTTGGGGTTGGTGGATCAACGCCCCGCCTGTACGCAAACACCGTGCCCGGCACACCCCATCTGCGACCCTGCAAGCGAGCCTTTTACAAGCCCGCGACGCGGTCCTTGATCTGCTGCAGCGCGGCCGGGTCGTCCATCGTCGTCAGGTCGCCCGCGTCGCGTCCCTCACACACCGCCTGAATGGCACGGCGCAGCAGTTTGCCGCTGCGGGTTTTGGGCAGCGCGGTGACAAACCGCACGCGCGCGGGCCGGGCCACCGCGCCCAGATCCCCATCCACCCGCTTCATGATGGCGCCCTCCAGCTGCAGCGCGGCCGCACCATCGTCCAGCAGGCTTGCGTCCTTCAGCACCACAAAAGCCATCGCCACCTGCCCCTTGAGCGCGTCGGCCACGCCGACCACGGCCACTTCAGCCACCGCGCTGTGGCCGGAAATGCTTTCCTCGATCTCCCGCGTGCCCAGCCGGTGGCCAGCCACATTGATGACGTCGTCGGTGCGGCCCAGGATGAAAAAGTAGCCGTCTTCGTCGCGGATGCCCCAGTCGAAGGTGCTGTAGACCGTTTTGCCAGGCACGCTTTTCCAGTAGGTGTTGACGAAGCGGGCATCGTCTTGCCAGATGGTTTGCATGAAGCCGGGCGGCGTCGGGCCTTCGATGACCAGCACGCCTTTTTCGTTGGGCTGGGTCAGCTCCTCGCCGGTGATTTCGTGCAGCAGTTTGAGGTTGTAGCCGTACATGGGCACGCCGGGGCTGCCGAATTTGCTGGGCTTTCTCTCCACGCCGTTAGCAATGGTGATGATGGGCCAGCCCGACTCGGTCTGCCAGTAGTTGTCGATGATGGGCACACCCAGGCCGTCTGAGATCCAGCGGGCGGTGGGTTCATCCAGTGGTTCACCGGCCAGGAATAGCGCACGCAGGCTGCTCAGGTCGTACTTCTTGAGCAGCGCCGGGTCCTGCTTTTTCAGCACGCGCACCGCCGTGGGCGCGCTGAACATGGCCGTGACCTTGTACTTTTCAACCAGGCTCCACCAGATGCCGCCATCGGGCTGGCCGTCCATGCCCTGGGTCGGCAGGCCTTCGTACATGATGGTCGCCATGCCCGCAATCAGCGGGCCGTAGACGATGTAGCTGTGGCCGACGACCCAGCCGATGTCGCTGGTGGAAAAGAACGTTTCGCCGGGCCGACCGTCAAAAATGTGCGCCATGCTGGCCGCCAACGCCACCGTGTAGCCGCCCGTGTCGCGCTGCACGCCCTTGGGCTTGCCGGTGGTGCCGCTGGTGTAGATGGTGTAGCTGATGTCCGTGGACTGCATGGACTCACACGGCACCTGGGCATTGAGGTGGGCGGCGCGCAGGTCGCCCCACAGCTGGTCGCGCCCGGCCACCAGGTCCATGGGGGCCAGGCCGCGGTCGACCATCAGCACGGCGGTGGGTTGATGGGCTGACAGGCGAATGGCCTCGTCCAACAGCGGTTTGTAGGCCACCATTTTGCCGCCGCGCGAGCCGGCATCGGCGGACACGATGACCTTGGGTGAAGCGTCATCAATGCGCGACGCCAGCGAGCCGCTGGCAAACCCGCCGAAGACCACGCAGTGAATCGCCCCGATGCGCGCGCAGGCCAGCATGGCAAATGCGGCTTCGGCCATCATGGGCATGTAGATCAGCACACGGTCCCCCTTGCCCACCCCCAGCCCCAAGAGGCTGGCCGCCATGCGCCGCACTTCCCCGTGCAGCTCGGCAAAGCTGTAGGTTTTTTCAACGCCGGTTTCGCTCGACACCGCAATCAGCGCAGCCTGGTCAGCGCGATGTGCCAGGTGCCGGTCCACCGCGTTGTGGCACAGGTTGGTGGTGCCGCCTTCAAACCAGTGCACAAACGGCGGGTTGTCATGGTTGCAGACGCGGGTGAAAGGCGTGAACCAGTCGATGCGCTGGGCCTGTTCGGCCCAGAAAATGTTGGGCTGGTCGATGGACTGCTGGTAGAAGTCGGCGTAGCGGGTCATCCGTGTCTCCGTGTTGTTGTGGCTCAGATCCGGGCGATCAGGCGACAGCGCCCCTCACCAAAACTGAATTCATAATTATGAAGAATCGGCTTGCAACAGACTGACGCATCCATGTCTGGCGGTCAAACAGACTTTATTTACTACTATTTTAATAGCAAGCTTGGCAAGCAAAGCCTAGGCTGGCGTGGGTTTTTAACTAAAAACATTGATTTTTTCGCCCACGCAAGCCTGAATGACTCAAAAAATTAACCTGCAAGTTAATTTTTAAACATCATTTACTCTACTTTTAAGTCAAACCGCCCACCAGCCAAGGTTTTTATTGCCTGGTGCGCTATAAATTAAATAGCACGCTGGCACAGGCACGTTCAGGCCACCTTGCTGTCTTCGCGTTTAGCGTCAGCCATGGCTTCGGGCTCCAGCGCTTCGGCGTAGCAGTTCATGCGGATGAAAAAGCCCCAGGCGGCCAGCACGGCAGCCGCCGCCAGCAGAATGCAGGCGGCATACACCAGCTGCACCGGGTCTTCATGCGACGCCTTGAACGTGGCCACCAGCGCTTCAATCGAGATCGCCACCACCACGACCAGAAAACGCGACAAAAAGCGCCGTACCCGCGTGGGCCCGCTGATGTGGGCGTCACGCAGCACTTCTTCTTCGGTGATGGTCTGGGCGATCTGCAGCGCCACCACCGCTGCTGCCAACAGGCCAATGGCCTCGATCACCTGCTGCGCGGCCTCACGGTCCAGACCGGCGGCCAGGGCCAGCCAGCCGGTTTTGGCGGCGATGACGATCAGCACCAGCGCGGCGCAGGCAAACAGCGCCGCCATGCCGGCGTGCATGGCGGAAAACAGGCGCGACAACAGTTTCATGGCAGCTTCCTCGGCGGGCTTATTTGATCAGTGCGTGCAGGGTTTTGAAGGCCGGGTGTTCGGCCGTGCGCAGCCACTCAAAGGCCACCATCTCGGTGGTCACCAGTTCGGCCCCGTTGCCCGCTAGGCGGTCAAAGGCGGCGTCGCGGTTGCGCTCGCTGCGGGAGCTGCAGGCGTCCGTCACCACCCACACGTCAAACTCTTCTTCCAGCAGGTCCAGCGCGGTTTGCAACAGGCAGACATGCGCCTCACAGCCGGCCAGCACGATGATGTTGCGGCCTTCTTCTGGCTCGGGCGCGGTTTTCTGCATGTGTTTGGGCAGGCTGCGGGCGTTTGGGCCCTGAGCCGGTTTGCGGGACGGCGGGCGCAGCCACTCGCCCAGGCCATCGGCCACCGCGCTGAAGTGGCTTTTCTCCAGCGTGCGGCCACCGGCAGCGTCAATCGCCGCCAGCACCTCGGGCACGTGGGTGCCCAGCTTGTCGGGCGTTTGCTCGGTGCCCCACACCGGCACCTGCATGGCTTGGGCCATGCGCGCCAGGCGCACGGCGTTGGCCAGCACGGCTTCGTGGTCAAAAATCGCGGGCATCAGGCGGATCTGGTAGTCCACCAGCACCAGCTGGCAATCATCGGCATCTAACAACATGGGGGGGTCCTGTCTTGATTGTGGAAATTTGAAACAAATGATTGGCCGCCGATGAATGACTGCACGGCGACCCGGTGCAAGGCCAGCGCCCGCTCAGCCTGCGCGCAGCGTGTCGGCAATGCGCTGCGCACAAGCCTGGGCCTGCACCGCGTCGCGCGCTTCGACCATCACCCGCAGCAGCGGCTCGGTGCCACTGGCACGGATCAGCACGCGCCCGGTGTTGCCCAGTTCGGCCTCAACCGCCTGGGTTTCGCGCGCCATGGCGTCATTGGCCCGCCAGTCCTGGCCGGGCTGCAGCCGCACATTGATGAGGGTTTGCGGAAACAGCACCACGTCGCTGAGCAAAGCTGCAATCGTGGTGCTGCTGCGCACGCAGGCCTGCAGCACCTGCAGCGCGCTGATGAGGCCGTCCCCGGTCGTGTGCTTGTCCAGCGCCAGCAGGTGGCCCGAGCCTTCGCCGCCCAGCAACCAGCCGCGTTTTTCAAGCTCTTCCAGCACATAGCGGTCCCCGACCCGGGCACGCACAAACTCCACGCCCTGCTGCTGCAGCGCCACTTCCACCGCCATGTTGGTCATCAGCGTGCCGACCGCACCGGGTACCTTGTCGCCGCGCGACAGCCGCTCCTTGACCATCAGGTAGAGCACCTCGTCGCCGTTGAACAGCCGGCCATCGGCGTCCACCAGCTGCAGGCGGTCAGCGTCGCCGTCCAGCGCCACACCGAAGTCTGCGCCGTGCTGTTTGACGGCGGCCATCAACGCCTGGGGATGGGTGGCGCCCACCTCGTGGTTGATGTTGAGCCCGTCGGGCGCACAGCCGATGGCAATCACCTCGGCGCCCAATTCATGGAAGACCTTGGGGGCGATCTGGTAGGCCGCGCCGTGGGCACCGTCCACCACGATCTTCACGCCCTTGAGCGTCAGGTCATTGGCAAACGTGCTTTTGCAAAACTCGATGTAACGCCCGGCCGCGTCGTCCAGGCGACGGGTTTTGCCCAGTGAAGCAGAGTCTGCCCAGACCGGCGCTTCGGCCAGCGCGGCTTCCACGTCCAGCTCCCAGCTATCGCTGAGCTTGGCGCCTTGCGCGCTGAAAAACTTGATGCCGTTGTCTTCATACGGGTTGTGGCTGGCGCTGATGACCACGCCCAGGCTGGCCCGCTGCGCCCGCGTGAGGTAGGCCACACCGGGCGTTGGCAGCGGGCCCAGCAGCACCACATCCACCCCGGCCGAGTTGAAACCGGACTCCAGCGCGCTTTCCAGCATGTAGCCTGAAATGCGGGTGTCCTTGCCAATCAACACCGTGGGCCGGGCCTCGGCCCGCTTGAGCACACGGCCCACCGCGTGGGCCAGGCGCAGCACAAAGTCCGGGGTGATCGGGGCCTGCCCCACCGTGCCGCGAATGCCGTCAGTGCCAAAAAATTGTCTGCTCATGTGCTACTCCCCTGTGATTTGATCTTTTTTCGTCAACGCCCGGCTTGGACCAGCCTGCAGGCAAGTTTACGGTTGCGCCGCACACCACACCTGAAGCGCCTGCACGGTTTCCCGCACATCATGCACACGCACCACCCGCGCACCCCTCTCCACGGCCAGCAAAGCCGCCGCCACGCTGGGCATCAGACGGCTGGCTTGCTCCGTGGCCACGCCGCTGGCGCAGACCGCCGCCAGCGACGACTTGCGCGACCAGGCCGCCAGCAGCGGGAAACCCAGCGACAGCAATTCGCCCTGACGTGCCAGCAATGAAAAGTTCTGCGCCACGGTTTTGCCAAACCCCACACCCGCGTCCAGCAAAATCCGGGGCGCGGCCACACCCGCTGCCTGCAGGCCTTGCGCCGCCTGCTGCAAAAATCCCCGCACCACGGGCACCACGTCACCGGCCATCGGTGCGGACTGCATGGTTTGCGGCTCGCCGTGCATGTGCATCAGGCACACCCCGCAGCTGGGGTGGCGGGCCACCACGTCCAGCGCGCCGGGCTGGCGCAGCGCCCAGATGTCGTTGATGACATCCGCGCCCAGGTCCAGCACCGCCTGCATGACTTCGGGTTTGTAGGTGTCAATGGACAGCGGCACGCCCAGGGCCACTGCATGGCGCACCACCGGCAGCACCCGCGCCAGCTCTTCGGCCAGCGGCAGCGGGGGCGCACCCGGCCGGCTGGACTCCCCGCCAATGTCCAGCAGGTCCGCGCCGTCCCGGATCAGTTGCTCGCAGTGCGCCAGCGCGGCCGCCACATTGCCGTCGGCCGACAGGTAACGCCCTCCGTCTGAAAAAGAGTCCGGCGTCACATTCACAATGCCCATCACGCGGGGGCTAGACAGGTCAATCGAAAAGCGGGAGGTTTGCCAGATCACGGAGGGGCTGCTTTCTTGGGTGGCTTGAAGTGGCTTGAAAAGAATGCGGCCAGACACAGTGGCCCGTGGAATGAAAAAACGGGGCAAGCCCCGGTTTTTGAGTTGGTCTACCGCAGTGCCTGCGCTCAGGCTGCGGTGGGCGCTGGGTCGGTGTTCACGGCCGGGCTGCTGCCGCCAGGGCCGGAACCATTGCCACCCACGGACGGGTTGCGTGGCGACCAGTCTTTGGGTGGGCGGGGTGCCTTGCCAGCCATGATGTCGTCGAGCTGCTCCACGTCAATGGTTTCCCATTCCAGCAAGGCGTTGGCCATCGCGTGCATCTTGTCCTGGTTGTCTTCGATCAGCTTGCGCGCCAGGGCGTACTGCTGGTCAATGATGCGGCGCACCTCGCCGTCCACCTTCTGCAGCGTGGCTTCGCTCATGTTGTTGGTTTTGGTCACCGAACGGCCCAAAAACACTTCGCCTTCGTTTTCGGCGTAGACCATGGGGCCCAGCGCTTCGGTCATGCCGTAGCGGGTCACCATGTCACGGGCCAGGGACGTGGCACGTTCAAAGTCGTTGCTGGCCCCAGTGGTCATCT
>JBJXEI010000244.1:0-7449 GCA_046154065.1 Polaromonas sp.
CCTGCGGCGGCCAACCATGACGGCTCACCTGCCTGGATGGTGCAGGACCCGGTCAACAACCGGTTTTTCCGCATCGGCTGGATCGACTTCGAAATTTTGCTGCGCTGGCCGCAGCGCAGTGCCAAAACCATTGCACAGTCCATCAGCGAAGAAACCACGCTCACCATTGACGACAGTGATGTAGCGGCGCTGCTGCGATTTCTGGAGCAGCACAGCCTGCTGCAAGCCAACTCACCCACTGCGGTGGACCGCTTGCGAAGGCTGTCTGCGCAGATGAAGAAAAACCCGTACGAGTGGCTGCTGCACAACTATCTGTTTTTCCGCATTCCCCTGATCCGGCCCCAGCTGTGGTTGGCGCAGTTGATGCCATTTGTCCGCTGGCTGTTCACCCCCGCCGCAGCCATGGCCGTGGTTTTTCTGACAGTGACCGGCGTGTTCCTGGCCACCCGACAGTGGGAAACCTTTGTCAGCACCGTGGTCGAGCACCTGACCTGGCAGGGCTTTCTGGGCTACGCCGTGGCACTGGTATTGGCCAAAACCTTGCATGAAGTCGGCCATGCCGTCACCGCCACCCGCTACGGCGTGCGGGTCGCGCACATGGGCGTTGCCATGCTGGTGCTGTTCCCCATGCTTTATACCGACACCAGCGAGAGCTGGAAGCTCACCAACCCGCGCCAGCGGCTGGCCATTGCCAGCGCTGGCATCATCACCGAGCTGGCCCTTGCCGGGCTGGCCACGCTGGCCTGGAGCCTGGCGCCTGAAGGCGCACTGAAAAACGCGCTGTTTTTCCTGGCCACCACCAGCTGGGTGTTGACGGTGCTGCTCAACGTCAGCCCCTTCATGCGGTTCGATGGTTACTTCATCCTCACCGACATCCTCGACTTCCCCAACCTGCACGAGCGAGCCGGCGCATTGGCCCGCACCTGGATGCGACGCACGCTGCTCGGGTTTGAAGAGCCCTGGAGCGAGCGCACACCCGGCCACGGCAACGCCTTTCTGATCGTTTTTGCCCTGTTCACCTGGTTGTACCGCCTCACCTTGTTCCTGGGCATTGCACTGCTAGTTTATTACTTTTGTTTTAAGGTGCTGGGTATTTTTTTGATGCTGGTCGAGCTGGTGTGGTTCATCGGTCGCCCCGTGTGGAACGAGTTGAGCGTGTGGCGCGAGCGCAAGGCCGAGATCAAACCCAGCCGCAAACGCATCGGCTGGGCCCTGCTTGCAGGCTTTTTGCTGGTGGGCATCGTGCCCTGGCAAACCAGCATCCACGGCATTGGCTGGGTCCACCCCGAGCGCCAGCAAATCATCTATTCCCCGCTGGCGGGCAAGCTGGTGTCCCTGCCCACCGACAACCACACCGCCCAGAGCGTTCAACAAGGGCAGGTGCTGTTTGCCCTGGAGTCGCCGGACCTGCGCCTGGGCCAGCAAAAAGCCACCGACCAGGCCAGCGCCCGGGCACGCGAGCTGCTGGGCCTGAGTGGTCTGCCCGACGGTGAAGAGCGTCGCTCCCAACTGCAGACCCAGCAAAACCGCTATCTGGCCGAAGCCAGCCTTTATCAGGGTGAGCAGTCTCGCCTGCAGGTCGCCGCCCCGTTCGCTGGCGTGCTGCGTGACATGGACCCGCAACTCGCCCCCGGCGTGTGGGTGCAACCGCGCCAGCCCTTGGCCATGGTGGTGGACCCGTCCCGCTGGACAGTTGAGACTTACATCGCCGAAGCCGACGTGGCCCGTGTCCGCGTGGGCGACAAGGTCCGTGCTTTCATGGGCTTGCGCTCCCTGAATGCCTACACCGGCCAGGTGCAAGAGGTGGACACTGCCCGCACCACCGTGCTGCCGCACACTATTCTCGACGCCAAATCCGGCGGCCCCATCGTGACACTTGCCCCCAACGCCGAAGACCGCCGCGAACGCGTTCCTAAAGACGCCATTTACCGTGTCCGAATCGCCCTGGACGAACCCCCGCCCGCCCAGCAAATGATGCTGGCCCATGTCAGCATTTCAGGTGAATCCCGCGCCTGGCTGCCCACTGTGTTCTCGCGCATGGCCGCTGTTGCGGTGCGCGAAAGCGGGTTTTAAGCCCGGCCTTTTCCCAGGCTTTGGTACCGCTGCTCCAACGGGGTTGCGCAAGTGGCAAGCTTTAACATCACCGCATGACAGAGCCTTCCGCCGCACTCAAAAAACCAGGCCGCGCGGCACGCCCCGGCACCGGGGGCGTCACGCTCAGTGACGTGGCCGTGCTGGCCGGCGTGTCGGCCATCACAGTGTCCCGCGCTCTCAACACGCCATCGGCCGTGTCGCCCGACACGCTGGTGCGGGTGCGCGATGCGATCACACGCAGCGGCTACGTGCCCAACCTGGCCGCCGGTGGGCTGGCGTCCAACCGCAGCCGCCTGGTGGCCGCGCTGGTGCCCACCATCGCCGGGCCGGTGTTTCTTGAAACCATCGAGGCCCTGACCAACGCGCTGGCCGAGGCCGGTTGCCAGCTCATGCTGGGTCAGAGCGGCTATGGCGGCGCGCGCGAAGACGCCTTGCTCGACGCCATCATCGGCCGCCGCCCTGACGGCATCGTGCTGATCGGTGTCATGCAGTCCCCACAGGGGCGGCAGCGCTTGCTGGCGTCGGGTATGGCGGTGGTGGAAACCTGGGACCTCACGCCCACCCCGATCGACATGCTGGTCGGCTTTTCACACGAGGCCGTGGGCCGATCCGTGGCCGACTACCTGCACACCCGCGGCTACCGCCACCCCGGCATCGTGATTGCCAGTGACGACCGGGCCGCCCGACGCCGCCTGGGCTTTGAGCAGCGCTTCGCCGAGCTGGGGGTTCTGAACATTCCCGCCTGTGTGGTGCCCGCGCCGTCGGCGCTGGGCAATGGGCGCGCCGGGTTTGCCGAGTTGCGCGCCCGAAACATGCGCATTGACGCCGTGTTCTGTGGCTCCGACGTGATTGCCCACGGCGTCATCACTGAAGCCCAGGCCAGCGGCTTGACCGTGCCGCGGGACGTGGCCGTGATGGGGTTTGGCGACCTGCCATTTGCCGCCTTCACCCACCCGCAGCTCAGCACCGTGCGCATTGACGGCACCTCGATCGGTCGGCAGGCGGCCCGTTTCATCCTGGACCGGGTCGAGCACCGGGACGTCGGGCTGCCTGTTCGGGACCTAGGGTTTTCGATAGTGCGAAGAGCCAGCGCCTGACTTGACGGGGCAAAAACCGCTTTCTAAAATTCATTTGTTAGCGCTAACATTAATTCTGGACCGCGCAGATTCCGTGCAACACCCACCCGACCCCAAGGAGTTCCGATGACCTCTCATTTTTCACGCCGCAAGGCCCTTCAAGGTCTGACGGGCTGGGGTCTTGGCGCCGTGCTGACCCTGCCTGAGTTGACCCAGGCTGCCGACACGCCCGCGCCGGGTTGGCCCACCAAACCCATCACCTACGTGGTGCCGTTCACGCCCGGCGGGTCCACCGACGTGATTGGCCGCACGCTGGCACAAAAGCTGGCCGAAGCACTGGGCCAACCTGTGATCGTGGACAACAAACCCGGTGCCGCCGGGGCGGTGGGGGCCACCTTTGTGGCCAAGTCCAAGGCCGATGGCTACACCCTGTTTGGCGGCACCATCAGCACCCACGCCATCAACGCCAGCCTTTACAAGAACCTGACCTACGACCCGGTCAAGGATTTCGAGCCCGTGGCCCTGATCGCCATGCTGCCCAATGTGCTCATCATCAACCCCAACCTGGGTGTCAATTCCGTGGCCGAGCTGGTAGCCCTGCTCAAGCGGGACCCGTCCAAACGCTACTTTGCCTCCTCCGGGTCCGGCACCTCCACCCACCTGGCCGGTGAAATGTTTGCCGAGCTGATCGGCGTGCCGCTGTCCCACGTGCCGTACAAGGGTACCCCACCGGCCCTGCTGGACGTGTCGTCCGGCCAGGTGCCCTTCATGTTTGACCAGATGACCGCCGCCGTGTCATTGGCACAGGCCGGCAAGCTCAAACTGCTGGCCGTGACCACCCTCAAGCGCATGGCGCTGGCCCCCACGCTGCCCACCATGATGGAGTCCGGCATCAAAAACTTCCAGATGGCGTCCTGGCAAGCCGTGTACGCGCCCAAGGGCACCCCCCAGCCCATCGTTCAGCGGCTCAACGCTGAAATTCTCAAGATCCTCAAAATGCCCGACGTGATGACCAAGCTGACCGACCAGCTCGGCATGGAGATCGTGGGCAGCAGCCCTGACGAGCTGGCCAGCTTCATGAAGTCCGAAATCAGCCGCTGGGCCGATCTGGTTAAAAAATCCGGCGCTACCGCCAACTGACATGCCCCACCACATCCGCACCCACCACGGCCTCATTCAGCAGGTACGCATCACCCCCATCGCGTTTCGGGACGGCCCCCTCCTCAACGCCAGCGGCATTCATGAGCCCTGGGCGTTGCGCAGCATCGTGGAGATCGAAACGTCTGACGGCCGCGTCGGCATTGCAGAAACCTACGGCGACGAGCCCATGGTCAAGGTGCTGACGCAAGCCCGTGCCCTGCTGACAGGCCTGTCACCGTTTGACCTCAACGTGATGGAAGAACGCGTGCGCGCCGCCATCCAACCCGGCACCCCGGGCGACGGCAGTGTGCAGTTCGAGTTGGCACCCGGTTCACACACCGCCAAAAACGCCGACAAGGTCATCAGCGCCATGGAAGTCGCCATGCTGGACCTGCAAGGGCAAATGCTGGGTTTGCCCATTTGTGACCTGCTCGGCGGTGCCGTGCGCACCGAAGTGCCCTACAGCGCTTATCTGTTCTACAAATACGCCGAACATGCCGGCAAACCCTATCCCCCCGATGCCTGGGGCGAAGCCCTGACCCCCGAGCAGATCGTGAAGCAGGCGCAAAAAATGGTGGCCGACTACGGCTTCAAAAGCATCAAGCTCAAGGGCGGCGTGATGGCGCCCGCCCAGGAAATCGCCGCCATAAAAGCCCTGCGCGACGCCTTCCCCACACTGCCGCTGCGGCTGGACCCCAACGCCAACTGGTCCCTCGCCACCAGCCTGGCCGCCGCCGAAGCGCTGGACGACCTGCTGGAATACTACGAAGACCCGACGCCCGGGCAAGCAGGCATGGCCGAGCTGGCCCTGCACAGCCGCATGCCCCTGGCCACCAACATGTGTGTCACCACCCTGGAAGAGTTCAAACGCAACGCCAGCACCCACGCCGTGAAGATCCTGCTGTCCGACCACCACTACTGGGGCGGGCTGCGCGCCACCGCCGCCTTGGCCCGGATGTGCAGCGTGTTCGGCCTGGGCATGTCCATGCACTCCAACTCCCACCTGGGCATCAGCCTGATGGCCATGACCCACGCCGCCGCCGCCATCCCCAACCTCACCTACGCCTGCGACACCCACTACCCGTGGCAGGAAGAAGAAGTCATTCAGGGCGGCCGCATCGCCTTCCACGAAGGGGCCGTCAAAGTGCCCACCACCCCCGGCCTGGGCGTGAAGATCGACCCCGTGCAGCTGGCCCGGCTGCACCAGCAGTACTTGGACTGCGGCGTGCGCAACCGCAACGACCTGGCCCAGATGCGCAAGTACGACCCCAGCTTCACCGGCATTTGCCCCCGCTTTTAAGTCCAGAGCAGGTCTCGGTTTCCGTTTCCGTTGGTGGAAATTAAGCGCAGAAAGCGGTTTGAGCCGCTTTCTGCGCTGTTTTTTAGGTCAAACCGGTGTCTTGCCTAGGCATTCATTGCCTGTTGCGCTACCAATTTAATAGCAAGTAGACTCAAGCTGCAGCCTTGACCTTCAACCGCCACGCATGCAGCAGCGGCTCGGTGTAGCCGCTCGGTTGCGTCAAGCCTTTGAAGACCAGGTCCGTCGCGGCTTTGTAGGCCATGGACGTGTCGAAGTGGCCGGCCATCGGCTGGTACAGCGCGTCGCCGGCGTTCTGGGCGTCGACCACGGCGGCCATGCGTTCGAAGGTTTCGGTGACTTCAGCCTCCGTGACCACACCGTGCAGCAGCCAGTTGGCCATGTGCTGGCTGGAAATGCGCAGCGTGGCGCGGTCTTCCATCAGGCCGACGTTGTGGATGTCAGGCACCTTGGAGCAGCCCACGCCCTGGTCGATCCAGCGCACCACGTAGCCCAGAATGCCCTGGGCGTTGTTGTCGAGTTCCTGGCGTTTCTCGGCGGCGGTCCAGTTGGTGTTGGCGGCAGCGGGTACCTGCAGCAGGTTGTTCAAAATGCCGTCGCGCTCGGCGTTGTAGTCGGTTTTTTCCAGGGCGGCTTGCACGTCGGCCACGCTGACCTGGTGGTAGTGCAGGGCGTGCAGGGTGGCGGCGGTGGGCGACGGCACCCAGGCGGTGTTGGCACCGGCCTTGGGATGGGCGATTTTCTGCTCGATCATCGCGGCCATCAGGTCGGGCATGGCCCACATGCCTTTGCCGATTTGTGCCTTGCCGCGCAGGCCGCAGCTCAGGCCGACCAGCACGTTGTTCTTCTCATACGCGCCGATCCAGGCGGCGCTTTTCATGTCGCCCTTGCGGATCATGGCGCCAGCGTGCATGGCGGTGTGCATTTCGTCGCCGGTGCGGTCCAGGAAGCCGGTGTTGATGAAGGCCACACGCTCGGTCGCCTCGGCGATGCAGGCCTTCAGGTTCACGCTGGTGCGGCGCTCTTCGTCCATGATGCCGAGTTTCACGGTGTTGGCCGGCAGGCCCAGCAGGGCTTCGACGCGGCCGAACAGTTCGCTGGCAAAAGCGACTTCTTTCGGGCCGTGCATTTTGGGTTTGACGATGTAGACCGAGCCGGTGCGGGAGTTGACGATGGACTCTTTGCCCCGGCGCTTCAGGTCGTGCATGGCAATCGTCACGGTGACCACGGCGTCCAGAATGCCTTCTGGGATTTCACGCCCATCGGCGTACAAAATGGCGGGATTGGTCATCAAATGGCCGACATTGCGCAGGAACATCAGGCTACGGCCGTGCAGCTTGACGGGTTGGCCGTCCGCGCCCGTGTACTCGCGGTCCGGGTTCAGGCCACGCGTGAAGGTTTTGACGCCGCCTTTGGCATCCTGTTTCGTGACTTCTTCGGTCAGCGTGGCTTGCAAGATGCCCAGCCAGTTGCTGTAAGCCAGCACTTTGTCGTCGGCGTCCACCACGGCCACCGAGTCTTCCAGGTCCAGGATGGTGGACAGAGCGGCTTCCAGCACCAGGTCGCTCACGCCAGCCGGGTCGGTTTTGCCGATGGCGGTGCTGCGGTCGATCTGGATGTCCAGGTGCAGGCCGTGGTGTTTGAGCAGCACCGAAGACGGTGCGCTGGCGTCGCCCTGGTAGCCGATGAACTGGGTGGCGTCGGCCAGGCCGGTGGTGCCGGTGTCCGTGGTGATGACCAGCTTGCCACCGTCCACGCTGTACTTCGTGGCGTTTTTGTGGGAGCCGTTGGCCAGTGGCGCGGCTTGGTCCAGCACCTGGC
>JBJXEI010000245.1:0-3146 GCA_046154065.1 Polaromonas sp.
ATTGCCTGTTCTGCTATTAATTTAGGAGTATTCATCACAACGGGTGAGGTCAAAATTGGCATGTGTCGGCTCAATGGCGCGCACCGGGCGTGGCGGCGCGCGGCTTGCGGTTGGGGTCGATGGGCTGAGGCAGCAAGGTGGCCACGGTGAGCTGGTCGTCGCCAAAATACTTGGCGGCGACGGCCTGCACTTCGGCAGCGGTGATGGTGCGCAGCGCGGCAATCACCCGGGTACCCGCATCGGCCGGCAAGCCCTGAACCCAGTTGGAACCAAGCTCCCGCGCCTGGTTGAAGACGGAGTCGAGTTTGTAGGTTTCACTGGCCACCCACTGGGTTTTGACGCGGTTCAGCTCGGCGGCGCTGACACCGTCTTTGGCGATCAGCGCGACCTGTTCCCGCAGGGCATCCGCCACCTGCTGGGTGGTTTTGCCGTCGGCGGGCACCCCGTCGAGCATGAAGAGCTGCGGGCCGCGCCCCAGCAAACCGCTGGACGCACCGGCGCTGTCGGCCTGCCGCCCGGCCGGGCCTGCGCCCTGCACCAGCGCGCGGTCCAGCCGCGCGCCGCTGTAGCCGTCGAGCACGGCGGACAACACGGTCAGCGCCAGTGCTTCACGGGTCGCGGACGCGGGTGGCACGGTGCCCTGGGTCAGCTCGTCGGCGCGCAGTTGCGGCACCTTGAACGACAGCGTGACGTAAGCCTGGCTGGCTGGTGCCTTGAAGTCGAGGCGGCGCAGGCCGATTTGCTCGGGCTCCAGGCGCGGCTTGCGGGCAGGCACAGCGCGGGCGGTGATGGGTCCGTAATAGGTTTCAGCCAGCCGCTTCACGTCAGCCAGCGTCACATCACCCGCCACCACCAGGGCCGCGTTGCCGGGCACATACCAGCGCTGGTAGAAGTCGCGTGCGTCCTGCGGGGTCATGGCGTCCAGGTCACTCATCCAGCCCACCACCGGGCGGCGGTACGGTGACGCCACAAAGGTCACAGCACTGGCCTGCTCGAACAGCAGGGCGCGGGGCGAGTCCTCGGTGCGCAGGCGGCGTTCTTCTTTCACCACCTCGATCTCGCGTTTGAATTCGTCGTCAGGCCACTGGTTGTTGGCAAAACGGTCAGCTTCCAGGCGCATCACGTCTTCGAGCCGGTTGGCCGGGATCTGCTGGTAGTAACCGGTGTTGTCGCGGCCGGTGAAGGCGTTTTCACGCCCGCCCAGCGCCGCCACCCGGCGTGAAAATTCACCGGGTTTGACGGTGGCCGTGCCCTTGAACAGCATGTGCTCCAGCACGTGCGCCACGCCAGACGTGCCGTCCACCTCGTCCATGGACCCGACACGCACCCACAGCATGTGGGCCACGGTGGGGGCGCGGTGGTCGGTTTTGACGATGACCGTCAGCCCGTTGGGCAGTGTGAACTGGTCCACACCGGGTGCACCGGGCACCCCCTGGGCCTGGGCGAACGGGGCCACGCAAGCCAAGAAGCCAGCCAGCGCGGCAAGGCGCAGCCGGTTGGGCGTGGAGGGTACTGAAAAGCTTGGGGGGTAGGTGCCGGTGTGTTTCATAGAATGCATGACTCTATAAGCATATCCAATGTTCAGTTTTTTCAAGAAAAAGCCCCCCCTTCCCACCCCGGCCGCATCCGCTGCGCCAGCCCCGCCTGCGCTGGTCACGCCTGATGCGCCCGTGCGCGCGGAGCCGACGCCGGCCGCGCCCGCCACGGGCAGCCTGATCGGCACGGCGCTGGTCACGCCGATTGCGATTCCGGTCATCCCCATCACGCCACAGCCGGAACCGGCGGCTGATACCACCTCGCTGGTGGTTGCCCCCCCTGCCACGCCCCCCGAGCGCCAGGGCTGGCTGCGCAAGCTGCAGGCCGGTCTGCGCAAAACCGGGGCGAGCATTTCCACCGTCTTCACCGGCAGCCGCATCGACGACGCGCTGTACGAAGACCTGGAAACCGCCCTGCTGCTGGCCGACACCGGTGTCAAGGCGACCGAGTACCTGCTGGTCGAGGTCAAACGCCGCGTCAAGGACGGTGGTATGACCCATCCGGTGGCCGTGAAAAACGCGCTGGTCGATGCACTGGCGCAGCTGCTCAAGCCGCTTGAAAAAGCACTGGTGATTGGCCAGTTCAAACCCACCGTCATCATGGTGGCGGGTGTCAATGGCGCGGGCAAAACCACCTCCATCGGCAAGCTGACGGCCCACCTGGCCAACGAAGGCGCGACGGTGCTGCTGGCCGCCGCCGACACCTTCCGCGCCGCCGCGCGTGAGCAGCTGGCCGTCTGGGCCGACCGCAACACGGTGGAAATCGTCAGCCAGGAAGGGGGCGACCCAGCCGCCGTGAGTTTTGACGCGGTGACCGCGGGCAAGGCCCGGGGCAAGGACGTGGTGCTGGTCGACACCGCCGGCCGCCTGCCCACGCAGCTGCATCTGATGGAAGAGCTGCGCAAGATGAAACGTGTGGTGCAAAAAGCCGACGCCACCGCCCCGCATGAGGTGCTGCTGGTGATTGACGGCAACACCGGGCAAAACGCACTGAGCCAGGTCAAGGCCTTTGACGACGCCCTGCAACTGACCGGCCTGATCGTGACCAAACTCGACGGCACGGCCAAAGGTGGCGTGCTGGCCGCCATCGCCCTGTGGGCCCGTGAAAGGCAAGACGCCAACCCGGCCCTGCGCCCTGTGCCGGTGTACTTCATCGGCGTGGGTGAAAAGCTCGAAGACCTGGAAACCTTCAATGCACGCGAGTTTTCGCAGGCCTTGCTGGCTTGAAAACCACCCGTTTCGCCCTGAGTTGATGGGTTTGAAGGAATCTGCCCGTGCCTGACTTTGTGCGTTCGTTGTTGCGTTTTGTGTTGAAGCTGGCGTTGGGCCTGATGGCGGCGGTGTTCGCAGTCAGCCTGCTGGCGGCGGCCGTGGTGGTGTTGGCGTTCAGCCTGCTCAAGGCGCTGATCACGGGCAAAAAACCGGCTCCTGCCATGGTGTTCAGCCGTTTTCAGGGCTATGCCCCGCAGGACCTGTGGGGGCGCAAGGCCAAGCCTGCGGGTCAGGTGGTGGACGTGGAAGTGCGTGAACTGCGGGAGGTCGACGACGTGGTGGATGACACATCAGCTCAGCCGATGCGCACACCACCCGCCCTGCGCCGCACCACGCCCG
>JBJXEI010000246.1:0-10560 GCA_046154065.1 Polaromonas sp.
ATCACCTGCGGGCAGATTTTGGCGATGAAACGCCCGTCGCTGGTGCCGCCGGTGGTGGACAGCTCGGTGGTCAGGCCTGTTTCCGCCAGGATCGCGTCGCGTGCGGCGGCCACCAGCGCGCCAGGGGTGGTCAGAAAAGGCAGGCCACCGATGACCCAGGTCAGGGTGTAGTCGAGCTGGTGGGCGTCCAGCACGGCGGTCAGGCGCTGCTGCAGGCTCTCGGGCGTGGACTCGGTGCAAAAGCGAAAGTTGAAGTCCACCACCAACTCACCAGGAATGATGTTACTGGCACCGGTGCCGCCGTGGATGTTGGACACCTGCCAGCTGGTGGCGGGGAAAAATGCATTGCCTTGGTCCCATTCGGTGGCGACCAGCTCAGCCAGGGCCGGGGCAAACAGGTGTATCGGGTTTTTGGCCAGGTGCGGGTAGGCGATGTGGCCCTGAATGCCCTTGACGGTGAGCTTGCCGCTCATGGTGCCGCGCCGGCCGTTTTTGATCATGTCGCCCAACTGGCTGACCGACGTGGGCTCGCCGACGATGCAGTAGTCCAGCACCTCGCCACGGGCTTTGAGCTGGTTGCAGACCATCACCGTGCCGTCGGTGGCGGGGCCTTCCTCGTCGCTGGTGAGTAAAAACGCAATCGACAGCGCCGGGTCCGGGTGGGTGGCCAAGAACGACTCGACGGCCACGACCATGGCGGCGATCGATGTTTTCATGTCGGCCGCGCCGCGCCCGTACAGCACGCCGTCCCGGTGGCTGGGGGTGAAGGGGTCGCTGTGCCACTGGTCCAACGGACCGGTGGGCACCACGTCGGTGTGGCCGGCAAAAACCAGTGTTTTGGCCGGGCCAGCGTCTGCACGGCCCATGCGTTTGGCCCACAGGTTGCTGACGCGGAAATCGGTCGGCCCGCTGTCCAGCCGCTCGCACACAAAGCCCAGGGCAGCCAGTCGTTCGGTGAGCAGGTCCAGGCAGCCTTCGTCACGCGGGGTGACGGAAGGGCGAGCGATCAGTTCTTCAGCAAGGCGCAGGGTAGGGGACATGGTGGGCAGGGTCAACGTTGTTTGTTGCCGTAGGGGGACTCTTCGTGGATGTCCAGGGTGATCTCGGTGAAGGACGGCTCGTCATCATGGGTTTCGTCCACAACTTCACGGGCTTTCTGGCGCGCAGCAGCGAAGTCGTTTTCCAGCCGCCACATCAGGTTGGTGGGGGAGTCGGCGTGGGCAATGCCTTCCTTGCGCGTGA
Organism: Polaromonas sp.; assembly: GCA_046154065.1. Lineage (GTDB taxonomy): Bacteria > Pseudomonadota > Gammaproteobacteria > Burkholderiales > Burkholderiaceae_C > Polaromonas. The sequence continues at coordinate 1,243 of JBJXEI010000246.1, forward strand.
CCAGGTCGCTGACGATCAGGCGGGCGATGTCAGCCTCAAAAGTTTGTGAGCCTTCGGCCATGGATTTCTCCATGGCTTCTTTGACCCCTGAAAAATCGCCCTTTTCGATCAGCTCGGACACCAGTTTGGTGTTCAGCATGACCTCGACCGCCGGGGCCCGGCCGCCGTCCTGCGTGCGCAGCAGGCGCTGCGACACGATGGCCTTCATCGCGGCAGACAGGTCGCCCAGCAGGGTGGAGCGCACTTCCACGGGGTAAAAACTCAGGATGCGGTTCAGTGCCTGGTAGCTGTTGTTCGCGTGCATGGTGGCCAGGCACAGGTGGCCCGACTGGGCGTAGGCAATCGCGGCCGACATGGTGTCGCGGTCGCGGATCTCACCGATCAGGATCACGTCGGGGGCCTGGCGCAGCGCATTTTTCAGCGCGGTTTGCAGGGACTGCGTGTCGCTGCCGACTTCCCGCTGGTTGACCACCGACTTTTTGTTGTCGAACAAAAACTCCACCGGGTCTTCAATCGTCAGGATGTGGCCCGTGGCGGTTTCGTTGCGGTAGTCGATCATGGACGCCAGCGTGGTGCTTTTGCCTGCGCCGGTGGAGCCCACCATCAGCAGCAGCCCGCGCTTTTCCATGATCAGATCAGCCAGGATGGGCGGCAGGTTGAGCGAGCTCAGCGCCGGGATGTCCGTCGGGATGTAGCGGATCACGGCGGCGTAGGTGTTGCGCTGGCGAAACCCGCTGATGCGGAAATTACCAAGACCGGTAATCGGCAGCGCCATGTTCAGCTCGCCCATCTCGCGCAGTTCCTCGATCCGCTCCGGCGGCAGCACCTCGGCCAGCAGGTTCAGGGGGGCGTCTGCGGGCAACAGCTGGGCGTTGATCGGAATCGCCTGGCCGTTGATCTTGATGAGCGCAGGCGAGTGCGCCGACAAGTACACGTCGGACGCCTTTTTGTCTGCCATCAAGCGCAGAATTCTTTCCATTGTTCCCTGGGTGGCCATGGCTGCTTTCGGTCGTGTCGTTGTCGTTCAGGGGCAATCAGTCACGCAGCAGGTCGTTCAGGCTGGTGGTGGCGCGGGTTTTGGCGTCCACTTTTTTGACAATCACCGCGCAGTACAGCGAGTACTTGCCGCCGGCCTTGGGCAGGTTGCCAGACACCACCACCGAGCCGGCCGGGATGCGGCCATAGGTCACGGTGTCGAGTTCGCGGTCATAAATCGGGGTGCTCTGGCCGATGTAGACACCCATCGAGATGACCGAGTTTTCTTCGACGATGACACCTTCGACGATTTCCGAGCGGGCGCCGATGAAGCAGTTGTCTTCAATGATGGTCGGGTTGGCCTGCAGCGGCTCCAGCACACCGCCCAGGCCCACGCCGCCGGACAAATGCACGTTGCTGCCGACCTGTGCGCAGCTCCCCACGCAGGCCCAGGTGTCCACCATGGTGCCTTCGCCGACCCAGGCGCCAATGTTCACGTAGCTCGGCATCAAAATTGCGCCCTTGGCGATGTAGCTGCCGCGGCGGGCCACAGCGGGCGGCACCACACGCACGCCGGTGTCGCGCATTTCCTGCGCGCTCAGGTGGGCAAATTTGGTTTTGACCTTGTCAAAAAAGCCCAGGTCGCCCGCGCGCATCAGTTCGTTGTCGGACAGGCGAAAGCTCAGCAGCACGGCTTTTTTGATCCACTGGTGGGTGGTCCACACACCGACGGACTCACGCGTGGCGACACGCAGCTTGCCGCTGTTGAGCTGGCTGATGGTGTGTTCCACGGCCTCCACGATGTCTTTGGGCGCGGTTTTGGGCGAGAGGTTGGCGCGGTCTTCCCAGGCAGCGTCGATGGTGGTCTGGAGGAGGGCGTTGTCTTGCGTCATGGGTAGGCTTTGAAGGTTGTCAAAAAGGAAAAGAGGGGTCAGGCAGCGTTATGCCGATGTGGCCTGAATGAATTGCACGATGCGCTGGGCGGCCTGCACACACTCGTCGGTGCCGGCCACCAGGGCCATGCGGATGCGGCCTGCGCCGGGGTTGCTGCCTTGGGCACCGTTGCCGTCGCGCGCCAAGTAGCTGCCCGGCAGCACCACCACATTGTAGGCAGCCAGCAGCTCGCGGGAGAAGGCCGTGTCCGAGCCACCAAAGGATGCCGGGATGCCCGCCCACAGGTAAAAACCGGCGTCTGGCAGGGCTACGTCCATCACTCCCGCCAGCATGGGCGTGACCTGCGCGAACTTGGCGCGGTACTGGGCCCGGTTGCCCGTGACGTGGGCCTCATCGCGCCAGGCGGCGATGCTGGCGGCCTGCACCACCGGGCTCATGGCGCTGCCGTGGTAGGTGCGGTAGAGCAAAAACGGTTTGATGAGTGCGGCGTCCCCGGCCACAAAACCGCTGCGCAGACCGGGCACGTTGCTGCGTTTGGACAGGCTGGTCATGGCGACCAGGTTTTTGAAGTCGCTGCGGCCGAGTTTGACGGCGGCTTCCAGGCCACCCAGCGGGGCCTCGTCGCGGAAATAAATCTCGCTGTAGCACTCGTCCGAGGCGATCACAAAACCGTGGCGGTCCGACAGCTCGAACAGCAGTTTCCACTCCTCCAGGCTCATCACGTTGCCCGCCGGGTTGCCGGGCGTGCAGACAAACACCAGCTGCGTGGTGGCCCACACCGCGTCGGGCACGCTGGCCCAGTCCACGGCAAAGTTGCGCTCGGCCACGCTGGGCACAAAGTAGGGCTGCGCGCCCGCCAGCAGCGCCGCGCCTTCGTAGATTTGATAGAACGGGTTAGGGCACACCACGGTGGCGCCCTGGCGATTCGGGTCAATCACCGTCTGCGCCAGCGCAAACAGCGCCTCACGCGAGCCATTGACCGGCAGGATTTGCGTTGCCGGGTTCACGCTGATGCCGTAGCGGCCGGCTAACCAGTCGGCCAGCGTTTGGCGCAGCGCAGGCTCCCCCAGCGTGCCGGGGTAGCTGGCCAGCCCGGCCAGGCTGCCGCTGAGCGCGTCCTTGATCAGTTGCGGCGTGGCGTGGCGTGGCTCGCCAATGCCCAGGCTGATGGGCGTGTAGGCCGGGTTGGGGGTGACGTCGGCATGCAGCTGGCGCAGCCGCTCGAAGGGGTAGGGCTTCAGGCTTTGGAGCAGGGGGTTCATGCGGGGGATTATCGGGGCTTGGGTGAAGGGGTGTAGTTGGCTATTAAATACATAGCAACACAGGCAGTCAAAGCCTAGGCAGCCGGTGTAAAACGGCCTGAAGATGGTTGTGAAATGCCTGCTGGGGGCATTTCAAGGCCGCTGGCGTGTCCCTTTGCGGCTTTTTGGGCAATCACATGGGATGGGCCGCTTGAGGCTCGACCTTTTGGCCCGATGCAGGCGCCGGTGCTGCCACGCTGTAGAGCGCCATACCGCTCGGGTAACATTGCAGCCCGCGCGCCAACCCGACCCCTCGGGCCCCGAGCAACCTCACCCGCAAGGCTTTTCCGCTTCCTCACTGTGCGCCTCAACTCGATCAAACTCGCCGGCTTCAAGTCGTTTGCCGAGCCCACCAACTTTGTGCTGCCGGGGCAGCTCGTCGGCGTGGTCGGGCCCAACGGCTGCGGCAAGTCCAACATCATGGACGCGGTGCGCTGGGTGTTGGGCGAAAGCAAGGCGTCCGAGCTGCGCGGCGAGTCCATGCAAGACGTCATCTTCAACGGCACGACTACGCGTAAACCTGCCAGCAGATCCAGCGTGGAACTGGTGTTTGACAACGCCGACCACCGCGCGGGCGGCCAGTGGGGCCAGTTTTTAGAGATTGCCGTCAAACGCGTGTTGACCCGCGACGGCACGTCCAGTTACTACATCAACAACCAGCCGGTGCGCCGCCGGGACGTGCAGGACGTGTTTCTGGGCACCGGCCTAGGCCCCCGCGCCTACGCCATCATTGGCCAGGGCACGATCAGCCGCATCATCGAGTCCAAACCCGAAGAACTGCGTCTGTTCCTGGAAGAAGCGGCGGGCGTGTCCAAATACAAGGAGCGCCGCCGCGAAACCGCCCACCGCCTGGAGGGCACCCGCGAGAACCTGACCCGCGTCGAGGACATCCTGCGCGAGCTGAACGCCAACCTGGAGCGGCTGGAAAAACAGGCCGAAGTGGCCCTGCGCTACAACGCACTGCAGGCCAGCGGCAGCCTGAAACAGCACCAGCTGTGGCTGCTGAAGCGCCAGGACGCCGAAGCCGACCAGGCCCGCATCAAGGTGGACGCCGACAAGGCCCTGAACGACCTGGAAAGCCGCGTGGCCGACCTGCGCCACATCGAGGCCGACCTGGAAACCATTCGCCAGGCGCATTACGCCGCCGGCGACCAGGTCAACCAGGCGCAGGGCAAGCTGTACGAGGCCAGCACCGAGGTGGGCCGGCTGGAGGCTGAAATCCGTTTTGTCGTGGATGGCCGGCTGCGGGTGGAGCAGCGGCTGGTGCAGCTTGCGGCCCAGACCGCCCAGTGGGCCACACGCCAGGAAGACGCCGCCGTCGAGACCGAAACCCTGGCCGGCCAGGCGATGGACGCCGAAGAAAAAGCCGAACTGCTGGCCGCCCAAAGCGAAGAGCAGGCCGACCAATTGCCCGCCCTGGAAGACAGCCTGCGCGCCGCTCAGGGCAAGGCCAACGAGCAGCGGGTGCAGGCCAGCCAGGTGCAGCAGCAGATCCAGGTGCTGGCGGCCGACCAGCGCAACATTGAAGAGCAGTCCCGCGCCCTGAGCGCGCGGCTGGACAAACTGACGGTGGACCGCAACGCGCTGAACGCACCCGACGAAACCCGGCTGCTGAGCCTGCAAAGCCAGCTGGAAGTCGCCCAGCTGGCCCAGGCCGAGGCGGAGGCCCGGCTGGAAGAGCTGACCGACACCGTGCCCCAGCGCGACGAAGAGCGGCGCACGCTGCAGCAGGCCGTCAACACACAAGCCGCCAAACACGCCGAGTTGTCCGCCCGGCTGGAGGCCCTGAAAGCGCTGCAGGAAAAAGTCAAAACCGACGGCAAGCTGCGCCCCTGGCTGGCCCAACACGGGCTGGAAAGCCTGCAGGGCCTGTGGAGCCGCCTGCAAATCGCCCCCGGCTGGGCCAATGTCGGCTGGGAAGCCGCCCTGGAAGCTGCCCTGCGCGAACGCCTGGGCGCGCTGGAGGTGTCCCGCCTGGACCTGGTGCGCGGTTTTGCGGGATCAGACGGCAAGGGCAGCCCGCCTGCCAAGCTGTCGTTTTACACACCGCCCGTGGGCGGCGCACCGGCATCGGGCGCGTCCCCAGTCACCCTCAAGCCGCTGCTGGACCTGCTGCGCATCAGCGACGCCGCTCAGGCTGCGCTGCTGGCCGACTGGCTGCAGGGTTGTTACACCGCCCAGACCCTGGACGAAGCGCTGACGGCGCGCAGCGCGCTGCAAGCTGGCGACGTGATCTACGTGCCCGGCGGCCACGCCGTGACACAGCACAGCGTGAGTTTTTACGCCCCGGACACCGAGCAGGCCGGCCTGCTGGGCCGCGCGCAGGAGATCGACCACCTGGGCCTGGAGTTGCGGGCGCAGGTGCTGATCCATGACGAGGCCAAAAGCGCACTGATCCGCGCCGAGGCCGCCTACCAGGACGCCGCCCAGCGTCTGGCCGCCGCCCGCCGCGAGTCCACCGAAGGCCAGAGCCGCACCCACAGCCTGCAGGTTGAAACGCTGCGCCTGACCCAGCTGGCCGAGCAGACCCGCGCCCGCAGCGGGCAAATCCAGGCCGACATGCAGGACGTGACCACGCAGCTGGACGACCTGCAGGAGCGCCGGGTCACGGCCGAATCCCGTTTTGAAGAACTTGACATGCAACTGGCCGACAGCCAGGAGCGGCACGCGCAGCTGGACGACCGCGTGATCGAGCTGGAGCGCCGCCTGAGCGAGTCGCGTGAGCAGCAGCGTGCGCTGGAGCGTCAGGCGCAGGAAGCGCAGTTTGCACTGCGCGCATTGAGCGCCCGCCGGGACGAGCTGGCCCGTTCCATGGCCATTGCCGGGCAGCAGGCCGCCACCATTGCCGCTGAAGAACAAAGGGCGCAGGACGAACTGCTGCGCCTGAACGACGCGGCCGCCCAGGGCGGTTTGCAGAGCGCGTTGGACATGAAGCTGGCGCGCGAAGCGGAACTGGGCGCCCAGCGCAGCCAGTACGACGACCTGACCGCCAAGCTGCGCGCCAGCGACGAGCGCCGCCTGCAGCTGGAGCGTGAGCTGGACCCGTTGCGCCAGCGCATCACCGACTTTCAGCTCAAGGAGCAAGCCGCACGACTGGGCCTGGAGCAGTACAGCCAGCTGCTGGTCGATGCCCAGGCCGACCTGGTCGCCGTGGCCGCGTCGATTGAGGCTGGCAATGTGCGGGCCACCGGGCTGCAGGGCGAGATCGACCGCATCCAGCGCGAGATCCAGTCGCTGGGGGCGGTGAATTTGGCCGCGCTGGATGAGCTGGCCACGGCCCGGGAGCGCAAACAATTTCTTGACGCGCAATCGGCCGACCTGAACGAAGCCATGGCCACGCTGGAAAACGCGATCAAAAAAATCGACATGGAAACCCGCGACCTGCTGGCCAGCACGTTTGAGGCCGTCAACGGTCACTTCAGCCGCATGTTCCCCGAGCTGTTTGGTGGCGGCAATGCCAAGCTGATGATGACCGGTGACGAGATTCTGGACGCTGGTGTGCAGGTGATGGCCCAGCCACCGGGTAAAAAGAACCAGACGATTCACCTGCTATCAGGCGGTGAAAAAGCCCTGACGGCGATTGCGCTGGTGTTTGCGATTTTTCAACTCAACCCGGCACCGTTTTGCTTGCTGGACGAAGTCGATGCACCGCTGGACGACGCCAACACCGAGCGCTACGCCAAACTAGTCACCAGCATGAGCAAGGGAACCCAGTTCCTGTTCATCAGTCACAACAAGATCGCCATGGAAATGGCCGAGCAACTCATCGGCGTGACCATGCAAGAGCAGGGCGTGTCGCGCATTGTGGCGGTGGACATGGAAGCCGCCCTGGGCTTTGCGGCCGCCGCCTGATGACTGTGATGCGCTTCAAAACACCCAAAAGAACACCCCATGAGCACCCTTCAAATTAGCCTGGCCGTGGCCGGCGGCCTGATCCTCACCGGTGTGGTGGCGCACAGCGCTTGGTCGTCCCGCCGCAACGCGCCCAAGCAACCCACACCAGCTGAAGATGCCACCCAGCCGATGCCGCTGCCTGAAAGCACCGTGGCCGACGGTGGCGACACCGTGCCAGCGTCCAACCCTTACCCGGGCGAGCGGCAGGAACCCAGCTTTGACACGGGTCCTGACACCGCGCCCGGCGAGGCCTCGTTTTTCACCGAGCTGCAGCGCGCCCCGATGGACAGCAAACCCGCGCTGGACCCGCTGATCGACGTCATCGCCCCCGTGGCGGTGGACAACGTGGTGTCAGGTGAGGCAGCGCTGGCCGCCATGCCCACCACCCGCCGGGCCGGCAGCAAGCCGTTTGGCGTGGAGGGGTTGAGCGCCACCACTGGCGAATGGCAGTTTCCGGTGGCGGGCCAGCGCTACAGCGCCTTTCAGTGCGCGGTGCAATTGGCCAACCGCACGGGTGCGCTGAACCAGATCGAATACTCTGAATTCGTGATGAAAACCCAGGCCTTTGCGGACGCCTTGGGTGGTGAGGCCGAGTTCCCCGACATGCTCGAAGAAGTGGCCCGGGCCCGTGAACTGGACCAGTTTGCCAGCGGCCATGACGCGCAGCTCAGCTTCACGCTGCGCGCCGTCAGCACCGCCTGGAGCCCCGGCTACGTGCAACAGTGCGCCGGGCGCATCGGTTTCATCCCCGGCGCCTTGCCTGGCCGCATGGTGCTGCCTGCCAGCGGTTCAGGCCAGGCCCCGGTGCTGGGCCTGTCGTTCGACGCGCAAGCCGCCATGGCCGAAGCCCCTGAAGACACCGCCCTGCGCGAGGTCAGGCTGTCGCTGGACGTGCCCCAGGTGCCGCACAGCGAGCTGCCGTTCACCCGCCTGTGCGAGTCCGCCATTGCCCTGGCCAAAGGCATGGGCGGCGTCATCATCGACGACAACGGCGCGCCCATTCGCCCGGAGGCGATGGAAGCGATCAACACCGACCTGGAGGCGCTCTACACCACGCTGGAAGGCCGGGATCTGGCCGCTGGTTCGGCGCTGGCGCGGCGTTTGTTTTCGTGAACGACCTGTTTGCCCCCGACAACCTGCCACCCGCGACCCCAACGCCTGCCGAACGGGCCCAGGTGCTGCGGGACACCCTGGCCCTGCACGCCCACCGCTACTACGTGCTCGACGAGCCCAGCCTGCCCGACGCTGAATACGACCGCCTGTTCAGGGAGCTGCAGGCCATCGAGGCGGCGCACCCCGAACTGCTGACAGCTGATTCCCCGACTCAGCGGGTGGGCGGCAAGGCGCTGGCGCAATTTTCCCCGGTGCGCCACCGCGTGCCCATGCTGAGCATTCGCACCGAAACCGACACCGAGGCCACGGGGGCGCAAAACTTTGACACCCGCGTGCGCAAGGAATTGGGTTTGGGCCCAGAGGCGCCGGCTGTGGAGTACGCCTGTGAGCTGAAATTTGACGGCCTGGCCATGAGCCTGCGGTACGAAGCCGGTGTGCTGGTGCAGGCCGCCACGCGCGGCGACGGTGAAACCGGCGAAGACGTGACGCAGAACATCCGCACCATTTCGCAGATCCCGCTGCGGCTGCCGCCAGCGTGCCCGCCTGTGCTGGAGGTGCGGGGTGAGGTCTACATGCGCCGCGCCGACTTTGAAGCGCTGAACGACAAACAACGCGCCAAGATCGCAGCCGGTGCCAAGGGTGAAAAAACCTTCGTCAACCCGCGCAACGCGGCTGCCGGTGCGGTGCGCCAACTGGACCCGGGCATTGCCGCGCAGCGCCCCTTGAGCTTTTTTGCCTATGGCTTGGGGGAGGTCAGCGCGGTGGAATCGGGCGGCCCAGCCTTTGAAACCCACTTTGAACTGCTCCAAACTCTGAAAAAGTGGGGTTTTCCTGTAGCTGCCCAGACATCTATTGCCTGTGGTGCTACTGAATTAATAGCATTTCACCAGCGCATCGGCGCTGACCGCAGCGCGCTCCCTTACGACATCGACGGTGTGGTCTACAAGGTCAACAGCCTGGCAGAGCAGCGGCAGCTGGGTTTTGTGACCCGCGAGCCGCGCTGGGCCGTGGCGCACAAGTACCCGGCGCAGGAACAACTCACCACCGTGCTGGCCATTGACGTGCAGGTCGGCCGCACCGGCAAGCTCACGCCTGTGGCCAAGCTGGCCCCGGTGTTCGTTGGCGGCGTGACGGTGACCAA
>JBJXEI010000247.1:0-2688 GCA_046154065.1 Polaromonas sp.
GGTCCCCGTCCAGCACTTTTTGGGTGGCCGAGGTTTCGTAGTTGGTGCGCAGGTCCTTGATGCGGCTCTGGTCGAGCACGTAGCTGCGGATCTGGTGGCCCCAGCCCACGTCGGTTTTGGTGTCTTCGAGCTTTTGCTGGGCTTCTTGTTGCTTGCGCAACTCAAAGTCATACAGGCGTGAGCGCAGGCGTTTCCACGCCACGTCCCGGTTGCTGTGCTGGCTGCGGCCGTCCTGGCACTGCACCACGATGCCCGTGGGGATGTGGGTCAGGCGCACGGCAGAGTCGGTTTTGTTGATGTGCTGACCACCCGCGCCGCTGGCCCGGAAGGTGTCGGTGCGCACGTCCGACGGGTTGATGTCGATCTCGATCGAGTCGTCGATCTCGGGGTAGACGAACACCGAGGCGAACGAGGTGTGGCGGCCACCCGACGAGTCAAACGGCGACTTGCGCACCAGGCGGTGCACACCGGTTTCGGTGCGCAGCAATCCAAAAGCGTATTCGCCGTCGATCTTGATCGTGGCCCCCTTGATGCCAGCCGTGTCGCCTGCGGTTTCGTCTTCAATCGTGGTTTTGAAACCCTTGCGCTCAGCGTACTTGAGGTACTGGCGCAGCAGCATGCTGGCCCAGTCGCAGGCCTCGGTGCCACCGGCACCGGCCTGGATGTCCAGGAAGCAGGGCAGGGGGTCGGCCGGGTTGTTGAACATCCGGCGGAATTCCATCTTTTCGACCTCGACCAGCACCTGCGCGGCCTCTCCTTCGATGGACTGCATGCCGGCCTCGTCGCCGTCGCTTTTGGACATCTCGAACAGCTCGGTGTTGTCCAGCAGCTCGGTGCTCAGGCGGTCAATGACCATCACCACGTCCTCGAGGGATTTTTTCTCTTTGCCCAGTTCCTGCGCGCGTTTGGGCTCGTCCCAGACTTTCGGGTCTTCGAGGGCGGCGTTGACTTCGCTTAATTTACGTTCTTTGGCAGGGTAGTCAAAGATACCCCCGGAGTTCATTGACACGCAGGCTCAGGTCTGCGAGCTGGTTGCTGATGGCGTTGATGTGTTCTGCTTCCATGGGGAGTTGTCCTGAAAAAAATAGGGGTCGGCCGAAGTGGCTGAATCCCCTATTTTCTCATGCCAAAGCAGCCGTCTTGGCGTCAGCCCAGGAAGCCTTCAATCAACTGCGCCAGCGCCTGGGGCTGGTCGTGGTGCAGCATGTGGCCTGCGTCGTCAATGACGGCCACGGTGCACTGGGCGACGTGCCGCAGGCGCTCGTGGTACTCGGCCAGGGAGTACTGGTTTTTCCACCACAGGCTCAGCGAATCGTCAGACGCTTCGACTGCCAGCACGGGCGCGGTGATGCTGCGGTAAATCGCCAGCGTTTCTTCGACCTGGTAGAGGTTGGCGCTGGTGACCTTGTGGCCCGCTTCGCCCAGAACTTCCCACTTGCCAGCGCTGTTGGGCTGTGACCAGTGCGCGGCCAGCCAGGTGGCTTGGTCCACCGGCAGGCGGCGGTTGGTTTTCATCAGGCGCTGTGCCACGCCTTCCAGCGCGTCATAGGCTTTGAGGGTCAGCTCGCCCCGGTGCAGTGTTTTCAGCTCGTTGATCCATTTCACGTAGCGGCCCGGCGCCTGGCTGGGCGTGTTGGCGGGCAGGCCGAAGCCTTCGAGGTTGACCAGCTTGCGAATGCGTGCGGGCCGCACACCGGCGTACATCATGGCGACATTGCCGCCCATGCTGTGGCCCACCAGGTCCACAGGTTGGTCGCCGGCGTAGTGGTCCAGCAAAAAGTCCAGGTCGGCCAGGTAGTCGGCAAACAAATAGCTGTCGGCCTGGCCCTCGCGGGCCGAGGGTGTGTGCCCAAAACCGCGCCAGTCCGGGGCAATGATGGTGCGACCTGCTGCAAAGGCGTCGCTGAAGGCATCCACCATGAACTGGTAGGACGCGGCGACGTCCATCCAGCCGTGAACCAGTACCAGCGGTGGCAAGCCTGCATCGGTGCCGGGCCAGACACGCACGTGGTAATTGAGGCCGCGTATCGGGACAAACTCGCCTTTGGAAATTCGTTTTTCTTTGTACATTGGGTAAATGATAAAGAGAGCCCGCCCCGAACGCAGTCAACGCAGTGACAAGCCGTTAGTTCACGCCAACCCTGACTACTACGACGCCCTGCACCAAGGCTTTCGCTGGCAGCTGGAGCCTCACTTCAACATCGCCGAGGTCTGCTGCAGCCGCTGGGCGCGGGAGGGTGCTGAGTCGAAAAACGCTCCTGAAAAGATAGCAGTCCAGGCAATGAACAGCTTGGCCGGTGCCACATCCCACACGTATTTGGCGCTCCAGCGGGCTGCAGACGCCCTCAGCCACCAGTTGCAGGCCCTGGGGGTGCTGCGCGGGGACCGCGTGGCCATCGTCATGCCGCAGCGGTTTGAGACCGCCGTGGCCTACATGGCGGTGTTTCAGATGGGCGCAGTGGCCATGCCGCTGTCCATGCTGTTCGGGCCGGAAGCACTGGCGTTTCGCCTGCATGACAGCGAGGCGGTGCTGGCCCTGGCCGATGAAAGCGCCGTGGCGGCGGTGCAGTCGGTGCGCGGGGACTGCCCGGCGCTGCGCACGCTGGTGGCCGTGGGGGCCGCCGCCGGGCAGGGCGATGTGGATGCGGTCGATGGCACCGGGCCGCCGCGTCCGTACCCGGCCGTCAA
>JBJXEI010000248.1:0-9699 GCA_046154065.1 Polaromonas sp.
GGACTGAGCACCGCAGGTTGCCCGCAGCGAAGCGAAGGGACGCAGACAGCAGGGTCGCCTTTTCTTTGGTGACTTCTCTATTTGGCGAAGCAAAAGAAAGTTACTCGCTGTCGGGCGACTCCCGACATCCCAACCCCGCAAGGCGAAGCAAGCGAATCCAAAGCACCCAACCCAGGAATCAAACAAGAAATACCGATATCAATTCAGGAGCAACCCTGGCAATTAACGTCTAGGCCAGCGGCCCGTTTGGCAACAAAAATCGCGTTCAAGCCGCCACAAAGCGGCGCAAATGGCCTGCAGGCCACGTCACAGCACTGACACGCCCGGCCCCTAGGCTGGCAGCTTTGTCATCAAAAGGCCTGCCATGCGACCCGCTTTGTTCCCCACACCAGCCCAGCGCTGGACCGTCCCCGCCTTGACACTGGCTTGTGCGTTGGTGCTGACCGCTTGCGGCGGTGGCGACGACACGGTGGCCCCGGCTGCACCTGCCGCATTGGGCAACCCCACGCTGACCTTTGTGTCGCCACAGGAAAGCCTGGACCTGAGCAACTACACACTCAGCCGCCGCACCACCCTGCCCGTCAACGCCACCGCCGGGGCCAACCAGATTGCTGCTGAAGTGTCCGCCGTGACCTACAACGAGGCGACCGACAGCCTGTTCATCATTGGCGATGAAGGCACCTACATCACGCAGCTGTCCAAAACCGGCGCGGTGATCGACACGATGAACCTGCCCGCTGGTTTGTTTGGCGACCCGGAAGGCCTGACTGCGATTGGCAATGGCCAGTTTGTGGTGGCCAATGAGCGTGAGCGCACCGGTAACCTGGTGACCTACCGCGCGGGCACCACGCTGGACGCCAGCACCGTGCGCACCGTCAAGCTGGGTACCACGGTCGGCAACATCGGCCTGGAAGGCGTGAGTTTTGACCCGCTCACACGCGGCTACATTTTTGTGAAGGAAAAAGAGCCGCAGGGCATTTTCCAGACCACGCTGGACTTCACCGCGCTGAATGCATCCAACGGCTCGGCCACCACCGTCAACTCGACGAACCTGTTCGACCCCGCGCTGGCGGGTGTGCTGGACATCGCCGATGTGCACGCGCTGTCCAACAGTGTGGCCAGCACCGCACCCGACTACAGCCACCTGGTGCTGCTCAGCCAGGAGTCGGCCCGCATCGTGAAAACCGACCGCGCTGGTCGGGTGCTCAGCACCCTCAATTTGCCCAACACCCCGCTGGACCTGGGCCACGAAGGCATCACCTTCGACAAACAGCTCAACATGTACATCACCAACGAAGCAGGTGGCGGCAGCCAGGCGCTGCCGCAGCTGTGGGTCTACACCCCCACCCGCAGCGCTGCCGCCGTGGGCCTGGGCAGCAATGCCTACCTGACGTTTGCAGCGCCCGTGACCGCAGGCACCGGCAACATCACGCTGGTGAGCAGCGGCGGTGACACCCGCACCATCGCCGTGACGGACACCACCCAGGTCAGCTTCAATGGCAACACCGTGAAGATCAACCCCACCGCCGACCTGGCCGCCAGCACCACGTACAGCATTCAGTACGCCAGCGGTGTGTTCCGCGACGCCAGCGGCACCGCGACCCAGGCCGTGAGCAGCGCGCAAACGCTGGCTTTCACCAGCGTGCCAGACACCACCGCCCCGACCCTGACCACCAGTACCCCGCTGGCCGCCGCCACCGCCGTGGCCGTGGGCAGCAACATCACGCTGACCTTCAGCGAGCCGGTGCGTGCTGGCACGGGCACCTTCACCGTGACCAATGGCAGCGACGATGTGCGCACGCTCACCGCATCGGACACCACCCAGGTCAGCATCACCGGCAACACCGTGACGCTGAACCCCACCGCTGACCTGCGCCCCGGCACCGGCTACAGCGTGCTGGTCGCAGCCACTGCCCTGGCCGACGTGGCGGGCAACGCCTTTGACGGTTTGACGGACACCGCGCCGCTGCGCTTTGCCACCGCTGGCACCGCCCCCGTGGTCGCGCCCAGCCTGCTGATCACCGAAGTCAACTCGAACGCGGCCGGTGGCGACTTTTTTGAGATCTTCAACTACGGCACCACGGCGGCTGACCTCACCGGCTGGAAGTGGGACGATGACTCGGCGTCCTTCACCGATGCGGCCAGCGTCACCTTCACCGCCGTCAGCATTCCGGCCGGTGGCCGCCTGGTTGTGGTGGCGTCTACAGATGCCGCCGCCTTCCGCGCCGCCTGGGGTTTGTCAGCCACCGTGCCCGTGGTAGCCCTGGGTGGACCAGGCCTGGGCGCTGGTGACGCCGTGGTGTTGTTCAACGCGGCTGGCCGGGTTGCCGCCAGCATCAACTTCCGCGGTGGTGCGGTCATCACCGCCACCGACGGCACGGTGATTGCGCCCAGCGCCGCCTCCGTCGGTGCGACGGCCAGCCTGCCAAACCACGCAGGTCTGGCGTTTGGCGGCACGGCCGTCAGCTCCGCCGTGTGGGACGGTCTGTCAACCACCGCCCCCACCTACCGCGCCGCTGCGGTGGGTGTGGCCGGTGCGTTTGCACAACCAGCGGTTGCCACCGCCGTGGGTTCACCAGGCCTGTGACGCGATAACTGAATCCGCCAACAAAAAGCCGCCCGGTTCACACCGGGCGGCTTTTTTCATGGCCGTGCAAATGTCAGCTCACGCCATCTTGGCCGCTGCAGACTTGATGGCTTCCCGGATGCGGCCGTAGGTGCCGCAGCGGCAGATGTTTTCGATCGCGTCAATGTCCGCGTCGGTCGGGTTTTTGGTGCGGCTGAGCAGGTCCACCGCCGCCATGATCTGGCCGGGCTGGCAAAAGCCGCACTGCGCCACGTCGCGGTCCAGCCAGGCTTGCTGCACCGGGTGCAGCGTGTCGCCGTTGGCCAGGCCTTCGATGGTGGTGACGTTCTTGCCCTGCACAAACGACACCTTGGTCACGCAGGTGGTCACGGCCTTGCCGTTGATCAGGCAGGTGCAGGCCTTGCACACGTCGGTGCCGCAGCCGTACTTGGGGCCAGTGATGCCAAGCTTGTCACGCAGCACCCACAGCAGGGCCAGGTCGGCTGGCGCCTCGACATTGACGGCTTTTCCGTTGACGTTGAAATTGAAGTTGGGCATCTGTGGCTCCTTAGCGGACAAAAACGACATCGGGCAGCTTGCCGGGTGCCAGGGGCACAAACGCGGGCTGGGCATTGAGCGGGAATTTGCGCGGCTTGATGCCGGTAGCGCGGGCAAAGGCGTTGGCAATCGCCCCGGAACTGCCGGAAAACCCGACCTCCCCCAACCCCGCCACGGGGTCCCCCACGTTCGGCATGATGATGACCTGCACGTCCTTCGGGTAGTCCTTGATCTTGGAAAAGCGGTAGTTGCCGTAGCTGTTTTCCTGCGGCAGGCCATCCCTGAAGGTCAGCCCTGCGTTCAGCACCAGCGAGATCGAGTCCGACAGGCCACCCTGCATCTGCGCTTCAATGCCGGAAGGATTGATCGGCCGGCCCACATCGATGGCGATCACCGCCTTGACGACCTTGGCGTTCAGCGGGTCACGGGCGTCAATTTCCACCAGCGTGGCGGTGAAGGCGCGGGTTTCCTGGTGCACCGCAATGCCCTGCGCAAACCCTGCGGGCATGGCACGGCCCCAGTTGCCGACCTGCGCCACTTTCTGCAGCACGGCGCGGGCGCGTGGCAGCCGCAGGTAGGCCAGGCGGAACTCCAGCGGGTCGCGGTTCAGGGCCTTGGCGATCTCGTCCACCATGATTTCTTCCGTCGCGCGGAAGGGCTGGATGTGCACCGAGCGGAAGGAGCAGGTGTTCAGGTCCAGCGCGGTGGGCAGCAGCTCTTTGGAATGCACGCCAAAGTTGTAGGGCGACGCCACCATGGTTTTGAACAGCGACAGCTCGACTGCAAAGTTGCCCACGGTTTGCGAGCCCAGCGCCGGGTAGGCGGCAGACGCAGCCGTGAACATTTCACCAAAGCCGTGGCGGGTGTCCACATTGGGCGCCGCTCCGCGCTGCTGGTAGCTCACCACCTGCCCGGCCACCAGCGTGGCGCGGATCTTCTGGTACTGGTGCGGGCGCATGCGGCCGTGGCGCACGTCGTCGGTGCGGTGGACCATCAGCTTGCAGATGCGGCCGGTGACCTTGGAGATGTAGGCCGCGCTTTGCACCGGGTCCCAGAACAGACGGCGGCCGAACGAGCCCCCGCTGGGGATCACATGCACCTTGAGCGCACTGGCGGGCAGGCCGATGTCAGCAGCAATGGCCTGCTGCGTGATGATGGGCGACTGCAGCCCGGCCCAGATCTCGGCCCGGTCCGCGCGCACGTCGGCGATGGCGCAATCGACTTCCAGCGGCGCGTGGGAGGCCGGGGCCATTTCAAACTCGCCCTCCACCGTCAATGAGCCCAGCGGCGGCAGCGCAAAGGGCAGGATGGAATTTTTCAGCTTGGCCTGGATGGTGGCGTTAGTTTGGCCTTTGAGCGGGCCGTCCCCCCAGGTGATGTCCAGCATGTTGGCAGCAGCCCAGGCCTGGCCAAAGGTTTCGGCCATCACCGCCACCCCGACCTGGCGCGCCGTGATGGCGCCGCCCGGCGGAATCACCACCACTTCCAGCACCCCCGGCATGGACTTGACCGCGCCCAGGTTGTTGACGCTGACCACCGTGCCCCGCACCTGCGAGGGCATGCGCATCATGGTCGGCTTGGCGTTGGGCACGTCCTGGTCCATGGTGAACTTTTTCTGCCCGGTGACGATGGCACGCGCATCGATGCGGCCGGTGCGGGTGCCGATGACCTTGTACTGGGACACGGCTTTGCGCAGCGCGTTGGGCGGCAGGGGCAAGGCCGCGGCGGCGTTGGTCAGCGAGCCGAAGGTGGCGGTCAGCCCGCTCGGGGCCACCACCACCCCAGCGTTGATGGACAGCGACGAGGACGTGACCCCGAAACGAACGGCCGCCGCACTGAGCAGCCGCGCCCGGACCACCGCCGCCAGCACCGGCAGGCCCAGGTCCAGCGACCGCACCGAGGACGAGCCGCCCGTCAGCTGGTTGAAGACCAGTTCCTGGCGCGCGTCAGACAGCACCACATCGACTCTGCTCAAAGGCACGTCCAACTCTTCGGCCACCATCATGGCGCTGGTCGTGTCGATGCCCTGGCCCGACTCCATGCGCGGCAGCTCCAGGCGCACGCGGCTGTCCAGGCCAATGCTCAGCTTGACCAGCGGCATGGTGGGCAGGGAGGTCTGGGCAATCGCGTCGCCAATGTCGTAGTAGTCCACGGTGTCAGGCGGGGTCAAAGGCAGTGGCGGCAACAGCGATGTGAGGCCGCCCAGCAGTTGGGCATTGGCCGGCGCCGGGGCCAGCCCCACGCCAAAACCGGCCGCCACCGTCAACACCGGGGCTGAGACCGCGTAGGCCATCAATTTGCGGCGGCTGAGCTGCATCGGCGGCGACGCTGTTTCGGCCTGTTCGGCGGCTTGCACAGCCCCCGAATTTGCTTGCTGAACTTTCATCGTGATGTCTCCTTGTAGGGACATTCAGCGTATCGTCAACCGGGTGTTGGAGTTGTCGTTGCAACGACATCCCCGACCAGAGGAAACCCCCGAATCCATTTCAAACGCACCGCGTACCCCCACAAAATGGATACAAAAAATAACACGACCACCCTGCTGGAGACACTTCACCACAGCATCTGGGCCGAGACGCTGACCCCCAAAGAGTTGGCCCAGGTCTGCGCCGAAGCCTATGAGGTCAACGTCAGCGCCGGGGCCCACCTGACCCGCATCGGAGAGGCCGCCAACGCCTGGTTTGGTGTGATCGAGGGCGTGCTGATCATGACGGTGGGCTCACCCGACGGCAAGGAATCGACCTTCACCGGGGTGACCAACGGCGGCTGGTTTGGCGAGGGCACGCTGCTGAAAAGCGGCACCTGGGGCTACAACGGCCTGGCCGTGCGCGACTCCCGCTTGGCCTGCGTGCCGCGCAGCACCTTTTTGCGACTGGTGCAGACCAGCCTGCCCTTCAACCACTTTTTGCTGGCCCACCTCAATGCCCGGCTGGGCCTGTTCATCAGCCTGGTTGAATACGACCGGCTGCTGGGCCCGGACGCCCGGGTGGCCCGCTGCCTGGCCAGCCTGTTCAACCCCGACATCTACCCCCAGACTGGCCGCTTCGTCGAGCTGAGCCAGGAAGAAATCGGCCACCTGTCCGCGCTGTCTCGCCAGCGCGCCAACAAGGCCCTGCACGCGCTGGAAAAAGCCGGGCTGCTGCGGGTTGAGTTTGGCGGCGTCACGGTGCTGGACTTGCCCGGGCTGCGCAGCTACATCGGCACCGCAGACAGCGTGCCCCCCAGCTCAAGTCAACCAGGCCACCGCCACTGAGAAGCTGAAAAACGCCAGCACGGTGGAGCCCAAAATGATGCGGGCAATGCGCCCGTTGTCCGCGCCAAAACGCTCGGCCAGCATGGCCACGTTGCTGGCGCTGGGCAAGGCCGCCACCAGCACGATGACGGTCAGCGCGAAGCGGTCCAGCGGCAGGCCAGCGGCGATGGCGGCCAGCCCCACCCCACCCACCAGCAGCGGGTGCAGCACCAGCTTGATGGCCACCAGCGGCGCCACATCGGCGAGCGGGGACGGGGCGGCGCTGTTCATCTGCGCGCGGGCCAGCACCGCGCCAATCGTGAACAGCGCCACGGGGGACGCCGCATCAGCCAACAGGCCCACGGTGGCCTGAATGGGGCCGGGCAAGGCCACGCCAAAACTTGACGCCAGCGCGCCCAGCACAATCGCCCACGGCAGCGGGTTGGCCACCACGCCCTTGAGCGCCAGGCGCACTGCGCGGCCCACGCCCTGCGCACCGGCCCCATCCAGCCGCGACAGCGCAATGCACAGCGAGGACGTGAGCACCATATCAATGCTGATGCTGACAATCGCCGGGCCCGCCGCCTGCGCGCCCAGCAGCGCCACCAGCAGTGGCACGCCCATGAAGCCAGTGTTGGGAAACGCCGCCACCAGCGCGCCAAACGCTGCGTCGTTCCAGCCGATGCGCCCGCGCCGCGTCAGCATGACCGTCAGCACCACCATCAACAGCGCACACAGCAGGTACACCGCGATCAGGCTGGGGTTGAGCAGCTGCGCAATCGGCGTGCTGGCCCCGAAGCGGTAGAGCATGCAGGGCAGCGCAAAAAACAGCACAAAACTGTTCAGCCCCGGAATCGCCAGCAGCGGCAACAGGCCCCGGCGCGTGGCCACGTAGCCACACAGGATCAAGGCAAAAAAGGGGAAAGTGACGGCAAAAATGGCGAGCATGGGCGGGGGCGTGAACTGGAAGGTGACAGGCTCCCCATCCTAGTGTCACGTCTATCCCCCGCTGGCACCCTGAAAAACCCTGCCCGGTATGATTCGCGGCTGCCCAGCCACCCCCCTCTTGAAACGCCCCAAACCCCATGTCTGAAACTGTCAATTCCGGCCTGAACCTCGCCCAGCAAGAGGCGGTCAACTACCTGCACGGGCCTTGCCTGGTGCTGGCGGGGGCGGGCTCGGGCAAGACGCGGGTGATCACGCACAAGATCGGGCGGCTGATCCAGTCGGGGCTCAAAGGCGAGCAGATCGCGGCGATCACCTTCACCAACAAGGCGGCAGCCGAGATGCGCGAGCGCGCCAAAACGCTGATTGGCAAGGCGGCCAAGGGCGTGCTGATCTGCACCTTTCACGCGCTGGGGGTGCGCATGCTGCGCCAGGACGGCGATGTGCTGGGGCTGAAAAAGCAGTTTTCGATCCTGGACAGCGACGACGTCACCAGCATCCTCAAGGACGCGGGCGGCGGCACGGACTCGGCCACGGCGCGGCAGTGGCAATGGACCATCAGCGCCTGGAAAAGCACGGGGCTGAACGCCGCGGCGGCGGCTGAGGTGGCCAACGGGGACGAGGAACGCATGATTGCCCAGGTGATGGCCCGCTATGAAGAACGCCTGACGGCCTACCAAAGCGTGGACTTTGACGACCTGATCGGCCTGCCGCTCAAGCTGCTGCGGGAGCACGACGCGGTGCGCGCCAAGTGGCAGCAGTCGCTCGGCCATGTGCTGGTCGACGAGTACCAGGACACCAATGCGGTGCAGTACGCGCTGCTGAAGATGCTGGTGTCGGGCGACGACCCGCGCCGCCGCGGCCTGTTCACCGCGGTGGGCGACGACGACCAGAGCATCTACGGCTGGCGCGGCGCCACCATCGACAACCTGCGCAGGCTGCCGGCCGATTGGCCGAACCTGAAGGTCATCCCGTTGGAGCAGAACTACCGCTCCACCGGCCACATCCTGCGCGCGGCGAACAATGTGATCGCCGCCAACCCCAAGCTGTTCGAGAAGAAGCTGTGGAGCGCACTGGGCGATGGCGACCCGGTGCGGCTGCTGGAATGCGATGGCGAGGAGCATGAGGCCGAGCGCGCCGTGGCCTTCATCCAGAGCCTGCGCGCCCAGGGCGGTGCGGTGGCCGACGACCGCGCCAGCGGCCAGATCCACTTCAGCGACTTCGCGGTGCTGTACCGCGCCAACCACCAGGCGCGGGTGTTCGAGCAGAAGCTGCGCGCCGCACAGATCCCGTACAAGGTGTCGGGCGGCCAGAGCTTCTTCGACCGCGCCGAGATCAAGGACCTGTGCGCCTGGCTGCGGCTGCTGGTCAACCAGGACGACGACCCGGCCTTCCTGCGCGCGGTGACCACGCCCAAGCGCGGCATCGGCCATGCCACCCTGGGCAAGCTGGGCGAGTTTGCCGGCAGGTGGAAGAGCAGCCTGTTCGAGGCGCTGTTCTCGCAGAGCCTGGCCGCGCAACTGGGCGCCAAGGCCATCGGCGGGCTGCATGAGTTCGGCCGCACCATCAACGAGCTGCAGCACCGCGCCGGCCACACCCGCGGCGCCGAGGAGGCCAAGGCGCTGCTGCTGGAATGGCTGAAGGACATCGGCTACGAGCAGCACCTGTACGACAGCGAAGACAGCGAGAAGCTGGCCGCCAGCCGCTGGACCAATGTGCTCGACTTCATCGACTGGATCGCCAAGCGCTGCGGCGGCGAACTGGCCGAGGACGGCAGCAGCCAGGTCCGCGCGCCCCAGA
This sequence comes from Polaromonas sp., assembly GCA_046154065.1. Taxonomy (GTDB): domain Bacteria; phylum Pseudomonadota; class Gammaproteobacteria; order Burkholderiales; family Burkholderiaceae_C; genus Polaromonas. The sequence continues at coordinate 9,102 of JBJXEI010000248.1, forward strand.
CGGTGCTGGACGTGGCGCAGACCATCAGCGTGATCATCAGCCTGGCTGTACGGGGCGATGACGCCGACGTGGTGACGTTGTCGACCTTGCACGCCAGCAAGGGCCTGGAATGGCCGCATGTCTGGCTGGCCGGCGTCAACGAGGGCCTGCTGCCGTTCAAGATCGATGCCGAGGACATGGCGCCCGAGGTGCTGGGACAACGCCTGGAAGAAGAACGCCGGCTGATGTACGTCGGCATCACCCGCGCCCGCACCACGCTGGCGGTGAGCACGCTGCGCCGGCGCAAGAAGGGCCGCGACACCATCCAGGGCATTCCCAGCCGCTTCATCGCCGAGATGAAGCTGGGCGAGGGCGGCGCCAAGGAAGACCCGCGCGAGCGGCTCAAGCGCCTGCGCGCCCAGCTGTCGGCCAAGGTGGACGCAGCGCTGCCGCCTGGCCGTGACTGACTGCGCCGAGCCAGGAAACCGCGGGTGCCGCCCGCCCCGGGGCGTGGCTACGATCGGGCGCAGCGCGCTGCCCGGCAGGCGCAACCGTCCCAAGCCCAGGAGCCCCGATGATTCCCGACCACACTGATTTCAGCGACATGCTGGCCCGCTGG
>JBJXEI010000249.1:0-5780 GCA_046154065.1 Polaromonas sp.
TCTTGCCGCCCGCCAGGCCGACCGGGCCGGTCTGGGTGTAGCTGAAGGTGCGGCCAGCCTGGGCCACGCGGTCCACCCAGGCTTTGAGCTGGGTGGGCACGCTGAAGTTGTACAGCGGCGCGCCCACGACGATCACGTCGGCGGCCAAAAACTGCGACACCAGCGCCTCGGACACCGCGTTTTCACGCTGCTGCGCGTCGCTCAGGGTGCCACCGGCGGGCATGCGAAAGCCCAGGGATTCGGCCGACAGGTGGTTGGGCGCGTTGACGGCCAGGTCCAGGTAGCTGACCTGGGTGTCGGCATGGGCGGCGCGCCAGGAGTCCACGATTTGCGCGGTGAGCTGGCGCGACACGGAGTTGCTGCCGAGGATGCTGGAGTCGATGTGGAGCAGTTGGGTCATGGGGGTCCTGATAGGTTGGGTTGAGGAATGAATAGATTGTGCGAGCGGGACAACCACTTGATAAGCAGGCAAAATTGCGTTTGATTGTTCTACTGACAGGACAATAACGACACAACACCGACCCACCGGAGCCACCCATGCAAGACCTGAACGACATGCTGTACTTTGCCGAGGTGGCTGAGCGGGGCGGTTTTGCCGCCGCAGGGCGGGTGCTGGGGGTGACCAAGTCACGCCTGTCGCGCCGCATTGCCGAGCTGGAAGCGCGTCTGGGCGTGCGCCTGCTGCAGCGCACCACGCGCAAGCTGTCACTGACCAGCGTGGGCGAGACTTATTTGCGCCACTGCGCGGCCATGCGGGACGAAGCCCTGGCCGCGTCCGAGGCGGTGGCGCACCTGCAGGCCGCGCCGCGCGGCCCGCTGCGCATCAGCTGCCCGGTGACGCTGGCGCAAACCTCGGTCGGCTACCTGATCCCGCGCTACATGGCGCTGTACCCGCAAGTCACGCTGGACGTGATGGTCACCAACCGCGTGGTGGACCTGGTGGAAGAGGGCGTGGACGTGGCGCTGCGGGTGCGCCCCACGCTGGACGACAGCGGCAGCCTAGTGATCAAGCTGCTGGGCGAAGGCCGAGGCCAACTGCTGGCCAGCCCGGCGCTGCTGCAGCGGCAAGGCACACCGCACAACCTGGCGGACCTGCAGCGCATGGACCTGGTGGCCATGTCGGCCGTGGGGGGCTTCAGTGAATGGACGCTGACCGGGCCCGACGGCGTGGCGGCGGTGTTCAAGTACCGGGCGCGGCTGGTGGCGGACGACCTGCAAACCCTGAAACTGGCCATGCTGGCGGGCGCTGGCATCGGGTTTTTACCGCCTCTGATCAGCCAGGCCGAACGCCAGGCCCAGCTGCTGGTGCCGGTGCTGCCGGGCTGGTCGCTGCCCACCAGCCAAGTCCACGCGGTGTTTGCGTCCCGCCGGGGCCAGGTGCCGGCGGTGCGCAGTTTTCTGGACTTTCTGGGCGCCAATCTGCAGGGGGAGCAGTTGACGGTGGAGGCCTCAGCCTAGACTGAAATGCTACTTATTCAATAGCACTAAAGGCAATCAACGCCTAGGCTGGTAGCGGTTTGATGTCTTGAAAACGCCTGAAGACCCCCTGTAGCCTGGATTTTCAAGCCATTTCAGATTGATTTTAAAGCCCAATCGCCCACCAGCCTAGGTGAATCAATCCGGTAGTGCTCTTGATTTGATAGCAAGGTAGCAAAATGACCTGTGTGCGAGCTATCCACGGCGGTGGGGCATAAGGTTAGAAGCAATCAATCATTGGGGCTTTCAAAAAACGCCCCCACAATGTCAAGGAGCGGACAGAGCGCTTGACCCACAAGCCCGCCGCGCCAGCAACTCATCCATCCTTTCACACACCAGGAGCAACACCATGGCCACACTACGACTCGGCGACACCGCCCCCGACTTCACGCAGGACTCCACCGCCGGCAAAATCTCGTTTCATGACTGGGCCGCTGGCTCATGGGTGGTGCTGTTTTCGCACCCGGCGGACTTCACCCCCGTGTGCACCACCGAGCTGGGCAAGACCGCCGCGCTGAGTGGTGAGTTTGCCAAGCGCAACGTCAAGCCGATCGCCATCAGCGTGGACCCGCTCGACAAACACGGCACCTGGATCGCCGACATCAACGAGACGCAAAACACCACCGTCAACTTCCCCATCCTGGCTGACGCGGACCGCACCGTGGCGAACCTGTACGACATGATTCACCCCAACGCCAAGTCCAGCGGCCCCACGGCCACGGTGCGCAGCGTGTTCATCATTGACCCGCAGCACATCATCCGCACCACCTTCACCTACCCGGCCAGCACGGGCCGAAACTTTGACGAGATCCTGCGTGTGATTGATTCGCTTCAGCTGACCGACAGCCACAAGGTGGCCACGCCCGCCAACTGGACCGACGGCGACGACTGCGTGATCGTGCCCAGCATTCAGGACCCGGCCGAGCTGGCCCAGCGCTTCCCCAAAGGCTTCACCGCCGTGCGCCCCTACCTGCGCATGACCCCGCAGCCGAACAAGTAAGCCACCCGCTTCAAAGCCCAAAAGCCATGCAAGCACGCATGGCTTTTTTATTGGGCGAATGGCTTGTTTGTTATGCGCCCAATGAATTTACAAACAAGAAAACAGTTGTTTGAGTTTGAAGGGCGGCACCCCAAACTTCAGCCCTCATGTCAACCACACACTCCATCGTTATCGTGCCCGGCTGGCGCAACTCCGGTGCCGGCCACTGGCAAAGCCTGTGGGCGGCGCAGATGCCTGGCGCGGTGCGGGTGGAGCAAGACGACTGGGTCACGCCCACCCGTGCTGCCTGGGTGCGTGCGCTGTCCCGCACCATTGAAGCGCAGCCGCACCCCGTCGTGGTGGTGGCGCACAGCCTGGGCTGCATCGCCACGGCGCACCTGCCGCGTGAGGTGGCCACCCGCATTGACGGGGCCCTGCTGGTGGCACCGGCCGACCCGGAACGGCGCGCCATCCTCAGTGACTTTGCGCCGGTGCCCTGTCAGCGTTTGCCCTACCGCCACGTGGTGGTGGCCAGCAGCAACGACCCGTTTTGCCCACCCCGGCTGGCTGCCGCCTATGCCCGCGCCTGGGGCAGCGAGTTCATGCGCATCCCGGACGCAGGCCACATCAACGTCGAATCCGGCCACGGCGACTGGCCGCTGGGCCTGGCCCTGTTGCAGTCTCTGCTGGGCCGCCATAATCTTTTGCATTGATTGACTTTTTGAAACGAATCGGAACATCACCATGAACCTCAAACTCAAAACCGCGTTGACTGCTTTTGTGTTGGCCAGCAGCACCTTGGCGTCAGCGCAAACCCTGCTCAATGGCTCGTACGACGTGGCGCGGGAGTTCTACAAGGACTACAACGCCGCGTTTGTGGCGCACTACAAAAAAACCACCGGCAAGGACGTGAAGATTGACCAGTCGCACGGCGGCTCCAGCGCCATTGCGCGCTCGGTGGCCGACGGCCTGGACGCGGACGTGGTGACTATGAACACCTCGACCGACGTGGAGTTTCTGGCTGGTGTGGGTGTGGTCGCCAAGGACTGGGCCACGCGCTTCCCCGGCAACGCGTCGCCCACCACGTCCACCATGCTGTTCCTGACCCGCAATGGCAACCCCAAAGGCATCAAGGACTGGGACGACCTGATCAAGCCCGGCATTCAGGTGATCGTGGTCAACCCCAAAACCGGCGGCAATGGCCGCTACGCCTACCTGGCGGCCTGGGGTTACGCCAAGAAGAAAGGCGCGACCGACGCGCAAGCCGCTGAATTCGTCGGCAAGCTGTACAAAAACGTGCCGGTGCTGGGCAAGGGCGGCCGCGACGCGACCACCGCCTTCCTGCAGCGCAACATTGGCGACGTGCTGGTGACGTTCGAGTCGGAAGTCGTCTCCGTCAACAAAGAGTTCGGTGAAGGCAAGGTGGACGCGGTCTACCCATCCATCAGCGTGCTGGCAGAAAACCCCGTGGCGGTGGTCGAGCGCACCGTGGCCAAAAAAGGCACGGCTGAGCTGGCCAAGGCTTACCTGACGTATTTGTACTCGGACGAAGGCCAAGAAATTGCCGCCAAACACGCGCTGCGCCCCCGTTCAGACGCCATCCTGAAAAAGTACGCCGCCACCTTCAAGCCGATCCAGCTCTTCACCGTGCAAGAGATGTTTGGCTCGCTGAGCGAAGCGCAAAAAGTCCACTTCAATGACGGTGGCCAGTTTGACAAGATCTACACCGTCAAGTAAGAAGCCGCTTTCATGTCTGCTGTGACTTCCCAGGCTGCGCCGTTGGTGCAGCCCCCCAAGCGTGCGCCCAAGCGCGTGCTACCCGGCTTTCACCTCACGCTGGGCTATACGATCTTTTACCTGTTTCTGATCGTCTTGATCCCGATCTCGGCGCTGTTTTTCAAAACCTTCAGCTTGACGCTGGACCAGTTCTGGGCGGCCGTGACCTCACCACGTGTGATGGCGTCCTACCGCCTGACGTTTGGCGCGTCATTGATTGCCGCGCTGGTCAACCTGGTGTTTGGCCTGCTGCTGGCCTGGGTGCTGGTGCGCTACAAGTTTCCGGGCAAAAAACTCGTCGATGCGCTGGTGGATTTGCCGTTTGCATTGCCCACCGCCGTGGCCGGTATTTCACTCACGGCGCTGCTGGCGGGCAACGGCTGGCTGGGCCAGTACCTGGAGCCCATGGGCATCAAGCTGGCGTTCACGCCCGCCGGTGTGGTGATTGCGCTGATTTTTGTCGGCTTGCCGTTTGTGGTTCGCACCGTGCAGCCAGTGCTGGAAGACGCTGAAAAAGAGCTGGAAGAAGCCGCCACCTCGCTCGGCGCGACCCGCCTGCAGATTTTCACCAAGGTCATCCTGCCGCACATTGCGCCCGCGCTGCTCACCGGCTTTGCCATGGCGTTTGCCCGGGCGATTGGCGAGTACGGCTCGGTCATTTTCATCGCGGGCAACATGCCCATGGTGTCTGAAATCACGCCGCTCATCATCATTGGCAAGCTGGAGCAGTACGACTTTGCCGGGGCCACCGCTGTGGCCGTGGTGATGCTGGTGATCTCATTCGCCATGCTGCTGGTCATCAACGCCCTGCAGGGCTGGCAACGCCGCAGCGCAGGAGCGCCATCATGAAAACAACCGCTGCCAATACCCGGTCCCGCGTCAAAAGCGGCACCACCGAATCTGCCGCCGTGCGGCGCGCGCTCATCGGCATCGCGCTGGTGTTTGTCGTGCTCTTTTTGATTTTGCCGCTGGCGGCCGTGTTCACCGAGGCGCTGCGCAAAGGCTTTGGCGCGTACCTTGAAGCGTTGAAGGAGCCCGACGCCTGGAGCGCCATCCAGCTTACGCTGATTGCCGCCGCCATTTCGGTGCCGCTGAACCTGGTGTTTGGCGTGTCAGCCGCCTGGGCCATTGCCAAGTACGAGTTCTGGGGCAAGTCGTTTTTGACCACACTGGTGGATTTGCCGTTTTCCGTCTCCCCAGTCGTAGCGGGCCTGATGTATGTGCTGGTGTTCGGCGCGCAGGGCTGGTTCGGCCCCTGGCTGGCGGCGCATGACATCAAGATCATCTTTGCCGTGCCGGGCATCGTGCTGGCCACGGTGTTTGTGACCTTTCCGTTCATCGCCCGCGAGCTGATCCCGCTGATGCAGGCGCAGGGCAATGACGAGGAGCAGGCCGCCATCGTGCTGGGCGCCACCGGCTGGCAAACCTTCTGGTACGTCACGCTGCCCAACATCAAATGGGGCCTGATTTACGGCGTGATTTTGTGCAACGCCCGCGCCATGGGGGAGTTTGGTGCGGTGTCGGTGGTGTCGGGCCACATCCGCGGGCA
>JBJXEI010000250.1:0-2749 GCA_046154065.1 Polaromonas sp.
CGCCTGCACGCCCTGGCGGGGGTGTCCTACAGGTGGGTTGGGGGCGTGGGTTTACGGTGGCAGAGCGGTTTATCAGCCGCCCACGGTCTGCCTTCAACCCCCTACAAACACACTCACCATGTCCAAATCAAAGCCTTCCAAATCGGGCGCTCAAGCGGCTGCCCCCGTTGCTGTTGACCCCCAAACCCTGGCCGCCCAAGCGGCCGACAAAACGGCCCAAACCGAAAGTTTGACCGCCGCCATGCCCTTCAATGCCAACAAGGCCGCTGAGCACGGCGCGGCCAACGGCATGTCGCCCCCGGCAGGTGCCACGGCTGCGCCCGCCTCACGGCTGGTCAGCGGCGGCACCTTGTCCGAGGCCAATCACAGCGACAAAACCGGCAGCGTGGCCCTCGAGGGTGTGAACGCCGCCATCGCTTCACTGGACCGGGTCCGGGTGGACTCGGCCGGGCAAACGCTGACCACCAACCAGGGCGTGGCCATTGCCGACAACCAGAACTCGCTGAAGTACGGCGTGCGTGGCCCGGCCCTGCTGGAGGATTTCATCCTGCGGGAAAAGCTCACCCACTTTGACCACGAACGCATCCCCGAGCGCATCGTGCATGCCCGTGGCTCTGCTGCGCACGGCTACTTTGAGTGCTATGAGCCTTTCACCCAGCACACCAAGGCCGCGCCGTTCCAGGAAAAAGGCAAGGTCACGCCGGTGTTTGTGCGCTTTTCGACCGTGGCAGGCGAGCGCGGCTCCAAGGACACCGCCCGCGACGTGCGTGGTTTTGCCATCAAGTTCTACACCGACGAGGGCAATTGGGACCTAGTGGGCAACAACATGCCCGTGTTTTTCATTCAGGACGCGATCAAGTTCCCCGACCTGGTGCATGCCGTCAAACCCGAGCCGCACAACGCCATGCCGCAAGCGGGCAGCGCGCACGACACGTTCTGGGACTTTGCGTCGCTGATGCCGGAAACCACCCACATGCTGATGTGGGCCATGTCGGACCGGGCCATTCCCCGCAGCTACGCCACCATGCAGGGCTTTGGCGTGCACAGTTTTAGGCTGGTCAACGCCGCAGGGGAGTCAGTGTTTTGCAAATTCCATTGGAGCCCCAAGGCCGGCACCCATTCCCTGGTGTGGGACGAAGCCGTGAAAATTTCGGGTGCCGACCCGGACTTTCACCGCCGTGACCTGTGGGACCGCATCGAGGCGGGGGCCTACCCTGAGTGGGAGTTTGGCGTGCAGGTGTTCACCGAAGAACAGGCCGAAGCTTTCAGTTTTGACATTCTGGACGCGACCAAACTGATCCCCGAAGAACTGGTGCCGGTGCAGATCCTGGGCAAGCTGGTGCTGAACCGCAACCCCGACAACTTTTTTGCCGAAACCGAGCAGGTCGCGTTTTGCACCGCGCACGTGGTGCCCGGTATTGATTTTTCCAACGACCCGCTGCTGGCCGGGCGCATCCACTCGTACGTGGACACGCAGATCTCCCGGCTGGGTGGGCCCAATTTCCATGAGCTGCCGATCAACGCACCGCTGGCCCCGGTGCACAACAACCAGCGCGACGGCATGCACCGCCAGGCGATTCCGCGCGGGCGCGTGTCGTACGAGCCCAATTCGCTGGGCGGTGGTTGCCCCTTCCAGGCCGGTGCGGCGCAGGGTTTTGTGACGGTGCCGGCCCGCTTGCAGGCCGACGCCGCGCAGGACAAGGTGCGCGCCAAACCCGAAAAGTTTGCCGACCACTTCACGCAAGCCACGTTGTTTTATGAAAGCCAGACGCCGGTGGAGCAGGCGCACATCGCGGCGGCATTCCGTTTTGAGCTGAGCAAGGTCACGGTGGCAGCCATCCGTGAACGCACAGTGGCCATGCTGCGCAACGCCTCAGAAGACCTGGCGCAGCAGGTGGCCGACGGCCTGGGCATGAGCCCTTTGCCTGACGCCCAGCCGCGCGCTCTGCCCAACCCGGAAACGCCGGAGGTCACGGTGTCCCCGGCCTTGTCGCTCACTGCGCGGCCCGGTGAAGCGTCGGTCAACGCCATGAAAGTGGCGCTGCTGTTGGCGGCGGGTGTGGACGGCGACTCCCTGGCGCAGGTGCAAGCGGCGTTGCTGGCGCAGGGTGCTGTGCCCAAGCTCGTGGCACCGCGCATCGGGCCGGTGAAAGCGGCCGATGGGTCTGTGCTGGTAGCCGAAGCGTCGCTGGAAAACGAACCGGGGTTTTTGTTTGATGCGCTGGTGTTGCCTGATGGCGAGGCCGCCGTGGCGGCGCTGGCAGCGGATGAGCACACGATGGCCTTCATCACCGACCAGTACCGGCATGGCAAAACCATTTTGGCGCTGGGTGCCTCCAGCGCCTTGCTGGACCAAGCCGGCGTGCCGGATGAACTGAGCGATGGCAGCGCCGACCCGGGCTTGCTCAAAGCGGCAGGAAAAGGGGTTTCGGCCGGGATCAAGGCGTTTGTCAAGGCAGCAGCCAAAAAACGCCACCCGGAGCGGGAAGCGTTGAAGCCCGCGCCGCTGAAACCCCTGAAGGCCTGATCAACGGCAGACATAAAAAAACGGCCCTCGGGCCAATGCCAGTCAGTTAAGCCCTGACTGGCATTTTTTTGAAGGGTACTTGCTGCGGGTGGATTGCTTGACCTCACGCGGGAAGCTGCGATCAGGACGGCGAGGTGGCAGCACAAAGTATCGAGCCTGATCCAGCAGCAGCTGCAAGTGCTTTGGCAAAGTGCCTGCTCGCGCCAGATGCACGGTGTTCAA
>JBJXEI010000251.1:0-16144 GCA_046154065.1 Polaromonas sp.
GGGGCGTCTTCAAAACGCGGGGTTTTGATCTGCACGCTGCCCCGGCTGGTGGGGTTGAGGTTGCAGACGCTGGCGGTGAACGCATTGAAGCTGTGCAGCGGCTCGCCAAACGCGTCGAGTGACAGGGGCTGCACGTGGTACTCGATGTTGGGGTAGGGCTGGTCGGGTGAGGAGCGGGTGAACGCGCCGAGCTGGGACGGGGCCATGCTCATGGGGCCGCTGCGTTTGAGGGCGTATTCGAGCCCGATGCGGGCCTTGCCCAGCATCGTCTGGGCCATGGTGTTGAGTGAGGTGCCCCAGGCTTTGCTGCCCGGGGGCGCGCTGAATTTGTAGACCGAACGGATCTGCAGGTGGTCTTGCAGGTTGGCACCCACACCGGGCAGGTCCTGCACCACCGCAATGCCGTGCTGCTGCAGCAGGCCGCCGGGGCCGATGCCTGAGAGCTGCAGGATCTGCGGGGAGCCGATGCTGCCGGCGCACAAAATCACCTCGCCGATCAGCCCAAGGGCCTTGGCCGAGTCGCGTGTGGCGTGGGCGGTGACGCGTTGTTCGCCGTCCCAGGTTTGCACGCCGGTGCAGCGCTGGCTGCCATCTAGCTGTGGCTCCACCACCAGCTTGCACACCTGGGCGCTGGTCCACATTTCAAAATTGGGGCGGCCGAAACAGGTGGGGCGCAAAAACGCCTTGGCGGTGTTCCAGCGCCAGCCGGCTTTCTGGTTGACTTCAAAGTAGCCCACGCCTTCGTTGCTGCCAGTGTTGAAGTCGCCCGTGTGGGGAATGCCAGCCTGGTTGGCAGCTTCGGCAAACGCGTCGAGGATGGGCCAATTCAGGCGCTGTTTTTCAATGCGCCATTCGCCGCCCGAGTTGTGGTGGCGCAGCAGCTTTTGGTAGGGGTCGGCCTTGTTTTGCATCAGCTGGGGGGCGGTGCCGCGCGCGCCGTGCAGGGCGCTGGCACCTTTGTAGTGGTCTTCATGCAGCATGAAGTGGGGCAGGCTGTTCTCCCAGGACCAGCTCATGTCGCCGGTGAGTTGCGCCCACTGGTCGTAGTCCCGCGCCTGGCCGCGCATGTAGATCATGCCGTTGATGCTGGAGCAGCCGCCCAGGGTTTTGCCGCGTGGGTAGCGCAGCGTGCGGCCATTCAGGCCAGCGTCGGGCTCGGTGTTGTAGAGCCAGTCGGTACGCGGGTTGCCGATGCAGTAAAGGTAGCCCACGGGGATGTGGATCCAGTGGTAGTCGTCCTTGCGGCCTGCCTCGATCAGCAGCACCCGTTTGGACGCGTCCGCGCTGAGCCGGTTGGCCAGCAGGCACCCGGCGGTGCCCGCGCCGATGATGATGTAGTCGAAGATCAGTTCGGCATTGGTGTCTGGGTGCGGCGCGGCCATGGCTTGTCTCTTTGTCGTTATGGGTTGGTCAGGAAAGGCGGGACGGTACGACCTGCAGTGTCGCCACAACACGGGCGCTTTTCCAATCAATTCGTCAAAATAGCCTTATAAGTTGCGCAAATATGACCACCCACCTTGAACTCCTTACGCCCCAAACCCTGCGCGCTTTTGTGGCGGTGGCGCGTGCCGGCAATGTGTCGCGTGCCGCCCAACAGCTGTGCCTGAGTCAGCCTGCCGTCAGCCAGCAACTCAAAAGCCTGGCCGAACAAACCGGGCTGCAGCTGTTCACCCGCACGCCGCACGGCCTGGCCCTGAGCCGGGACGGCGCGGCGCTGCTGCCGCAGGCGGAAAAGGCGCTGGCCGGGCTGGCTGATTTTGCGCAGGCCGCCATGCGCCTGCACGGCACGGTGCGCGGCACGCTGCGCATCGGCACCGTGCTGGACCCGGCCTTCACGCGGCTGGGGGCGTTTTTGAAGGCGCTGGTTGAGGCCGCGCCGCAGATCCACACCGAGCTGCGCCAGGGCATGAGCGGCGAGGTGCTGGCCCAGCTGGCACGCGGTGAGCTGGATGTGGGCTTCTACATCGGTTTACCGGATGAATTTGAGCCAAATCAGCCAACTGCCAAGGCGTTGATTGCCCAGAGTGCTATCAATTTTGAAGTCAAGCCGCTGATGCACTTCAACTACCTGGTGGTGGCCCCGCCCGGCTGGGGGCCCCAGGTGCAGGGCCGCAACTGGCAGGCGCTGGCCGCGCTGCCGTGGCTGGCCACGCCCCCCGCCAGCGCGCACAGCCGCATGCTGGCGGCCGTGTTTGGGCCGGGCTCCCTGACCGGCTTGAGCCCCAGCCGCGTGGCGCTGGTGGACCAGGAGGCGTCGATGCTGGACCTGGTGCGCTCCGGCGTGGGCCTGAGCCTGGCGCGCGACACGATTGCGCTGCATGAACGCCAGACCCACGGCCTGGTGGTGGCCGACCAGGTCAGCCTGGGTTGCGTGCTGAGTTTCATCTGCCTGCGGTCCCGCGCGCAAGACGCGGTGGTGCTGAGCGCGCTGGACGCGCTGGCCGGGGTGTGGCGGCCATGACGGGGCCGGATTCGCGCCGCCGCCGCAAGCCCTTGCCATCCGATGCCGTGCGGCGGTGTAGGCGCAGGTCGCCAGTTCGGGCTGCCGTGCTGGCAAGGGCCACGCCGCACCGGTCTTCAGGCCCCTGCAGGCAGTACGATCCGGTTTTTGTGCCCGCCGCGCATCACCACTGACCCATCACCGATCACCAACCCACCGCCTCATGACCTCACCCACCCCTCGCATTGAACAAGCTGACGCGCCCGACGGTGCGCTGGCCGTGCTGGGCGCGTGGACAGCGGCGGACTTGACGTCGCCACCCGTGTGGAAGGCGGTCACCGCGCAGCTCAAGGGCTTGAAGGCGAACACGGCCACGTCCTGGGACCTGAGCGGCATCGACAAGCTGGACTTTCTGGGCGCGCAGGTGCTGTGGAACCACTGGGGCCGCCAGTGGCCCGCGCAGCTGACCATTGAGCCGAGCCAGCGCGCGCTGCTGACGTCGGTGGAAAAATTCACCATTGACCCGCCCGCCCGCCCGTCACCGGGCTTCTTCGCCCCGATTGCCGTGCTGGGCCGCCGCCTGCTCACTGCGGGGGACCACGCCAAGGGCCTGATTCGTCTGGTCGGCCAGTTGCTGCTGGACCTGCTGCGGCTGGTGCGCCACCCGCAAGAAGGCCCATGGCGTGATTTGTCCGGCCACCTGTACAACATCGGGGCCACGGCGTTGCCGATCACCGCGCTGGTCGGGTTTTTGATCGGTGTGGTGCTGGCGTACCTGATTTCGCAGCAGCTCAAGCAGTTTGGTGCGGACGCTTTTATCGTCAACATCCTGGGCATTTCATTGATCCGCGAGCTGGGCCCGGTGCTGGCGGCCATCTTGATTGCGGGCCGCTCCGGCTCGGCCATCACCGCGCAGATCGGCGTGATGCGGGTGACGGAAGAGCTGGACGCAATGCGCGTGATGGGCATTGCCCACGGCTACCGGCTGGTCATGCCGCGTGCACTGGCGCTGGCCATCGTGATGCCGCTGATCAGCGTGTGGACCACGCTGGCCGCGCTGCTGGGCGGCATGATCGCCGCGACCGCTGCCATGGGCATCACGCCGTCGTACTTCATCAACTCGCTGCCGGGTGCGGTGGAGGTCGCCAACCTGTGGCTGGCCACGTCCAAGTCCGTCGTGTTTGGCCTGCTGATTGCGCTGGTGGCCTGCCACTTCGGCCTGCGCGTCAAGCCCAACACCGAGAGCCTGGGGCAGGGCACCACGGCGTCGGTCGTCACGTCCATCACCGTGGTGATTCTGGTCGATGCGCTGTTCGCGGTGCTCTTCAAAAGCATCGGGGTGTAGCCATGGCTGACGCGATTGTCGAGATCAACAAGCTCTGGACCGTGTTCCAGAACGGCGCGAAGGAATCGGTCATTCACAAGGACCTGGACCTGACGGTTCAGCGCGGTGAAATCATGTCGCTGGTGGGCGGCTCGGGCACGGGTAAAACCGTGCTGCTGCGGCAAATGCTGGGGCTGGAAAAACCGACCAAGGGCGACATCACGGTGCTGGGCAAACCGGCGGCTGAACTGAGCCAGCGCGGGGCGGCCAGCCGGGTCGGCATGCTGTTCCAGCAGGGGGCGCTGTTTTCGGCCTTCACGGTGCTGGAAAACATCGCCTTTCCGCTGCGCGAGCTGAAAACCCTGCCCGCTGCGCTGATCCGCGAGGCTGCGATGGTCAAGCTGCAAATGGTCGGGCTAAAACCTGAAGCCGCCGACAAGATGCCTAGCGATTTGTCGGGCGGCATGATCAAACGCGTGGCGCTGGCGCGGGCCCTCATCATGGACCCGCCGCTGCTGCTGCTGGACGAGCCCACCGCCGGGCTGGACCCGGAAAGCTCCGACAGCTTTTGCAGCCTGCTGCGGGCGCTGCACAAGGGCATGGGGCTGACGGTGGTGATGGTCACGCACGACCTGGACACGCTGTTCGAGCTGAGCACGCGCATCGCCGTGCTGGCCGAGCAGCGCGTGATCATCAACGACGCACCCAAACAGGTGGTGGCGTTTTCACACCCGTTCATTCATGAATTTTTCCTCGGTGAGCGGGGGCAGCGCGCGATGGAGTTGCTGCGCGAATACCCGTTCACGGTTTAGACAAGAAAGGCGACATCATGGAAAACAAAGCGCACGCGATGATGGCCGGCATTTTTGTGCTGGTGGTCACGGCGCTGCTGGGCGTGCTGGCCATCTGGCTGATGCGCGACAACACCGAGCGGCACCTGTACGAGATGTCCACGTCCGAGACGATTTCCGGCCTGCAGCCGCAGGCGGCGGTGCGCTTTCGCGGCGTGCCGATTGGCAAGGTCGAGGTCATCGGGTTTGACACCAAGGTCAAGGGCAATGTGCTGATCCGCGTGTCGATTGACGCCAGCGCGCCAGTCAGCAAATCGGCCTACGCCACGGTGGCGTCGCAGGGTGTGACGGGGCTGGGCTTCATCCAGCTGGACGACAACGGCGAGTCCACCGAAAGCCTGACCCCCAACGACAACGACCCGCCGCGCATCCCGCTGCGCCAGGGCGGCATTGACAAGCTCTTGACCAAAAGCGAGTCCATCCTGAACGAAGTGGAAAAAGCCGGCAAGGGCCTGAACAAACTGCTGTCGGACGAGAACCAGCAGGCCGCCAACACGGCGGTGCAGCAGCTCAGCGAAGCCGCCGCCAGCATCAACCGCCTGAGCAAAAGCCTGGAGCCCACGGCTGCCGCCTTGCCCAAGATGACGCAGGACTTGACCCGCGACGCGCGTGCCACGCTGCAGTCCGTCAAAACCGTCACCGACGAGGTTGGTGCCACGGCCCGGCGCCTGAATGAAAAGGGCGGGCCGCTCGACAAGCTCGCCGAAGGCGGCGAAGCGCTGGCGGCCGGGGTGCAGACCTTCAGCACGTCCACCCTGCCCAAGCTGGGCGACGTGGCCGATGAAACCGCCCGCACCATGCGCCAGCTGCGCCGCACCGTGAACGCGGTGGACGACAACCCGCAGGCGCTGATTTTTGGCAACGGCGCGCCTGTGCCCGGCCCGGGTGAGCCCGGCTTTTCCGCCAAGGGAGACAGCAAATGATTCAAAGAATGATTCAAAACGCTATTAAATCAATAGCAAGTCAGGCAAGTAAAACCAGGGCAGCTCGCCGATTTGGCCTGATTTTGGCGGTTTTGACCCTGGCTGGCTGCTCCGCGCTGCCCGACAAGCCCCTGCGGCCCGTGCTGTACGACTTTGGCCCCGGTGCTGTGGCCGTGCAGCCCAGCACCCGTCAGGCCCCGCTGCCTGCGGTGGCACTGGAAGACATCACCACCGTGGGCGGCGCGCTGGACAACACCGCCCTGCTGTACCGCCTGAATTACACCAACGAGCAGCAGCTGCGCCCCTACGCCGGGGCCCGCTGGACCACGCCGCCGGCCCAACTGGTGCGCCAGCGCCTGCGTGAAAAGCTCAGCGAGCGCCGAGCCGTGTTTGGAGCGCGCGATGGCCTGGCCCTGAGTCGGCCCGCCGTGCCCGGCCAGCCCAACACGCCCGAGCCCTTGCCGCTGCGCCTGCGCCTGGAGCTGGAAGAGTTCAGCCACCTGTTCACTGCGCCTGAGGCCAGCGTGGGCGTGATCCGCCTGCGCGCCACGTTGATTGACATTTCACGCGGGGGTGAGCGGCTGGTTGGCCAGCGCAGCATCATTGCCCAGCGCCCCGCCACCAGCATGGACGCCCCCGGCGGCGTGCGCGCGCTGACCGACGCCACCGATGCCGCGATTGCCGAGCTGGACGAGTGGCTGCAAACCGCCCAGGCTTCGTTGCCGACCACACGCTGACCCCATGGCCCTGCCCCCGCTCGAATCCCAACTCGCCAGCAGCGGCCTGGAAATCTATGGCTGCTGCGAGCGCCTGACCCGCCTGGGCGACGAGTTTTTGCAGACCGCCGCGCTGCTGCAGGACATGACCCCGGCCGAGGTCGACATCCTCGGGTCCGCCATGCTGCTGGTGCGCGCCCAGCCCGGCCAGGTCATGATCCGCGAGGGCGAATCGGGCGAGTGGATGATGCTGATTTTGAAAGGCACGGTGGACGTGACGCGCAGTCTGGCGACTGCCGCTGAGCGCGACGAGGCCGAGCCGCCCGAACCTGGCGCGGCCGACGCCACCGCCCCCCTTGAGGGGGCGAATGCGCACGACGAGCCCGCTAATTTCTCCCGCGTCGCCGTGCTCCGGCGCGGTGCCACGCTGGGGGAAATGTCCATGCTCGACAGCGAACCCCGCTACGCCAGCTGCACGGCGCTTGAGGAAGTCGAGGCTGGCGTGCTGGGCCGCCGCGCCATCGGCCTGCTGATCCGCGACCACCCCGCCGTCGGGGCCAAGCTGCTGGTCAAGATAACCCAGCTCATGGCCCAACGCCTGCGCAACACCAGCAACCAGCTGGTCAAGCTGCTGCGGGAACGCCAGGCCGAGCAGGCCTGAACACCGTTTAATCCCCCGCACTTCACCCCCACTTCACGCAGCCGCCGCCACCTCATCACCACCTCACACAGCGCCTGCCTACTCCCGGTGTTCTTAACTAACGGGAGATGTGTTGTGACCAGTGTGAAAGCCAAGTTGATGTCCCTGGCCCTTGTCGGGCTGGTGTTGATGGTGGCGCTGTGGAAGGTCAGCGCGGTGGTGGATGACCGCCAGAACTACCGCCAGCAGGCCATTGCCAGCGTGGCGCACAGCCTGGCTGGGCCGCAAACGCTGACCGGGCCACTGCTGCACCGGGCGTGTACCGAAGAGTGGGACGTGCCGATTTCAGGCAAGAAATTCAGTACCGAGCGCCGTGAGTGGATGCTGAAGACGGCGCCCGCCGTGTTGAAAGTGAGCGGCACAAGTCAGTTAGAGGAACGAGCGCGTGGGCTGCACGCCACGCAGGCTTTCACGCTGAAGGCGCGGTTGGTGGTGGAGTGGCCCGACCTGATGGCATTGCAGCCGGTGGCCGAACACAAAAACGGTCGCGTCAATTGCGGACAGCCGCTGTTGATGCTGGCGGTGTCGGACGCGCGCGGCATTCGCCATGCCGCTGCCGTGGTGGCTGGGCAGTCACTGACGCCCAAGCCGGGCACCTTGTTGGGCAGCCACACGCGCGGCGTGCATGTGCCGCTTGCCTTGACCACACCGTTGAGCGAGCCGTTTCAGGCGGACATCACGCTGGAACTGGTCGGCACCGAGCAGCTAGCCATCGTGCCGATGGGCGGTGACACGCAGGTCAGCCTGACGTCGAACTGGCCGCACCCGAGCTTTGGCGGGCAGTTTTTGCCGGCTGAAAAAAAGGTGACGGACCACGGCTTTGAAGCGCACTGGCGCGTGTCGGCGCTGGCCAGCACCGCGCAGCAGGCCGTGGTGGTCGGTGAAAAAGCCGTCGACGCTTTGAACATCACCTTCATCGACCCCGGCAACACCTACGCGCTGAGCGACAAGGCGACCAAATACGGCCTGCTGTTCATCGGCCTGACGTTCCTGGCCGTGGGGTTGTTTGAGTTCATGCAGCGCCTGCGCGTGCACCCGGTGCAGTACGCGCTGGTGGGCGCGGCCATGGTGCTGTTTTTCCTGCTGCTGGTGAGCTTGTCAGAGCACCTGCCGTTCGGTGCAGCCTACGCGCTGGCCTCTGGCGGGTGTGTGCTGCTGCTGACGGTGTACGCCTGCTACATGCTGCACAGCTGGGCGCGGGGCGTGCCGTTCGGGCTGGGCATTGCGGCGCTGCACGGCATGCTGTTTGTGCTGCTGCAGATGGAGCAAACCGCGCTGCTGGTGGGGGCGGTAGCGCTGTTTGTGGTGTTGGCCGCCGTGATGGGCATGACGCGGCGGGTGGACTGGTATGCGCGCTTGGCCGTGCCGCCGACCGCTGTCAACGCCCCTCAAACCGAAGCGTGACCCGCAGCCCCGGCGTGGCGTTGTCAATCGCCACGCGGCCGCCGTGCAGCCGCATGATCTGCCGCACGATGGCCAGGCCCAGGCCGGACCCCTTGGTGGTGCCGCCCGGCCGGGCGGTGGAGAAAAACCGCTCGCCCAGCCGGGGCAGCGCGTAGTCGGGCACGCCCGGCCCGTGGTCCCGCACCGCCACCCAGCCGGGCCCGGCCTGCAGCGCAATCACCGAGCCCGCCGGGGCAAACGAGCGGGCGTTTTCCAGCAGGTTGCTCAGCGCCAGGTGCAGCAGTGCCGCGTCGGCCTGCACGCTGGCGTCAGGTGGGTTTGCTGTGATTTCAATAGCATGACAGGCAATGAAAGCGTGGGCTGGCGTGCTGTAGGGCTTCAAAACATCGCGCCACAGCAGTTTCTCAAGCGCCATGTCCCCAGTGGTGCTGCCGCTGCGCTGCTGTTCCAGCTTGGTCAATGCCAGCAGTTGGTCCACCAGGGTTTGCAGCCGCTCGGTCTGGGCCATCACCTGGTGGGCAAACTCGTGCCGGGCGGCTTCGGGCAGGTCGTCGTCCAGCAGCTCACCCGCGCCCCGAATGGCGGCCAGCGGGCTTTTCAGCTCGTGCGTCAGGGCGCGCACATAGTCTTCGATGTAGTGGCGGCCTTCCAGGCGCACGCGCATGGTGTCCATGGCGCGGGCCAGGTCACCCAGCTCACCGGAAATGTGCGGCACCGGCGGGTTGTTGCCGCTGGCCACACCCTGCGCGTAGCGGCGCAGCTTGCGAATGCTCCACACCACCCACAGCGTGACCGCCACACCCACGGCCAGTGACAGCGCCAGCAGCAGCAGGCCACTGAGCAGAATCTTGCGCTCGGCCCGCTCCACAAACCCGGCGATGGTGGCCACCGGTTTGGCCACCGTCAGCACGCCGATGATCTGGCCCTGGTGTATCACCGGCGCGGCCACGTACATGACCGAGCTGCGGTCGTCGGTTTGCACCTCCCGCGTGGCGCGTGCGCCGTAGTCGCCCCGCAGCGTGCGCGCCACGTCACGCCACTGTGAATAGTCCTGGCCCACGGCCGTGTTGTTCTCGGAGTCAAACAGCACCGTGCCCCGCGCATCTGTCACGTAGACCCGAAAGTCCAGCGACTGCTTGGACAGCCCCCAGATCTGCGCGTCAATCGGCCGCACCGCGTAGCCCCGCACCTGCCCGGCAAAACGCCCGCTGCCCATGCGCCCGGCGGCCAGGTCGTCACTGGCAATTTCGGCCAGGATGTTGGCCGTGTCCACCAGCATGTCTTCCATCACCTCCCGCACGCTCGGCTTGACCTCCGCCACGAACACCCGCAGCACAAAAAACGCCGCCAGGCCCGTGACCAGAAAGAACCCG
Source organism: Polaromonas sp. (assembly GCA_046154065.1). GTDB lineage: Bacteria > Pseudomonadota > Gammaproteobacteria > Burkholderiales > Burkholderiaceae_C > Polaromonas. Next base: position 9,732 of record JBJXEI010000251.1, read on the forward strand.
AACAGCAGGCGAATGCCTAGACGCATGGGTTATCCATGGTGGGGTGCCATCGTGTACCCCATGCCGCGGTGGGTCACGATGTGCTCGCGCTCTGGGTCGGCCAGTTGCAGCTTGGCGCGCAACGTTTTGATGTGCGTGTCCACAGTGCGGTCGGTGCTGTCTGAATCACTGCCCCACACGGCTTGCAGCAGGTCCGCCCGCGCGCGGATGCGCCCCTGGTGGGTGAGCAGGTCCGCCAGCAGGCCAAACTCGCGCCGTGTCAGGTCCAGCACCTGGCCGTTCAGCGCAATGCGTTGTCCGGTCATATCCAGGTCAAAAGGCCCGTTTGCCAAGGCTTTCATTGCCTGGTCTGCTATTAATTTTGAGGCTTGCCCCTGGCTGCGCCGCAGCAGGCTGCGCACCCGGGCCAGCAGCTCGCGCGGGCTGAAGGGTTTGCTCACGTAGTCGTCAGCGCCCAGCTCCAGGCCCAGCACGCGGTCAATTTCTTCGCCGTGTGCGCTGAGCATCAGCACCGGCAGGCCGCGTGTGGCCGGTCTGTGGCGCAAGTCGCGGCACAGGTCCAGGCCGCTGCCGTCGGGCAGGCCGATGTCCAGCACCAGCACATCGGTCTGGCGCGTGGCCAGCTGGCGTCGCGCTCCAGCGCAAAAATGATGGACCGGGCAATGGCCGGGTCGTCTTCCACCAGCAAGACGTGGGCGTTGGCGGTCAAGACAGCCCCGTGCCCTTCAGCAGTGGGAATAACTTGCCCAGCCCATCGGCCATCACCTCCACCGACAGCGCCGCCAGGATCAAGCCCATCAGCCGGGTCATCACGTTGATGCCGGTTTTGCCCAACACGCGGGCAATCGGCTCGGCCAGTGAAAACGCCAGCGCGGTGGCCAGGCCAATCACCAGGCCGTAGCCAACCAGCGTGCCGAGCTGCCAGAAGGTCTTGGCCTTTTCCGCGTAAATCACCACGGTGGACATCGTGGCCGGGCCGGTCAGCAGCGGGATGGTCAGCGGCACCACGGCGATGCTGGCCCCCATGGCGGCTTTTTCCGCGCCGTCTTCCAAGTCGTTGGTGGACGCTTTGGCTTCTGCGGGTTGTGCGTTCAGCATGTTCATCGAGCTGATCAGCAGCAGCATGCCGCCACCGACCTGAAAACTCGCCAGCGAGATCGAGAAAAACTCCAGAATCTTCAGGCCCAGCAGCGCGCTGATGGCAATCACCACAAACGCGCTGAACGACGCGGTGACGATGGTCTTGCGCCGCTGCGCCTTGGAAAAGCCCTGCGTGTAGTGGATGAAAAACGGCACGATGGCCAGCGGGTTGACGATGGCCAGCAGGGTAATGAGCGGTTTGAAGTCCATCAGCGGCCCCCTGCCACGTCCAGCAGCACACCCGTGGTGTAACTCGCCTTGTCGCTCATCAGCCAGACGATCGCCTCGGCTACCTCTTCTGATCTACCGGCCCGCTGCATCGGGGCTGACGGGCCCTGCAAACGCGCCTTGTCCGGCTGCCCGCCCGAGGCGTGGATGTCCGTGTCGATGATGCCCGGGCGCACCGCGTTGACCCGAATGCCTTCGGCGGCGACTTCTTTGGCCAGGCCGAGGGTGAAGGTGTCAATCGCCCCCTTGGCGGCGGCGTAGTCCACGTACTGGCCCGGTGAGCCCAGGCGCGCCGCGGCGCTGGACACGTTGACGATGGTGCCCCCCGCGCCGCCGTGCGCTGTGCTCATGCGCCGCACCGCTTCACGCGCGCAGATGAACGAGCCGAACACGTTGACGGCGAATATGCGTTGCAGCCGGGCGGTGGTCATGGCGTCCACGCGGCAGACGTCATCGACCACCCCGGCGTTGTTGACCAGCGCCGTGACGCGGCCGAATTTGGCGTCGATCTTGTCAAACATCGCCACCACCTCGGCCTCGTGGGCCACATCGGCCCGCACCGCCATGGCCTGACCGCCGCTGGCGCGGATCTGCCGCACCACCTCGTCTGCCGCCAGCGAGTTGGCGGTGTAGTTCACCGCCACCGCGTAGCCGTGCGCGGCGGCCAGCAGCGCCGTGGCCGCGCCAATGCCGCGTGACGCGCCGGTGATCAAAACTATTTGGGTCAATTTGTCGCCTCCTGCAGGAAATGAGTGGTTCATGTAAAAACCGGGGCGCTGCGCCGTGCGGCTGCATGCAGGCTTTTCAAGTCAATGCACTGTAATCAAGCCGGGCCATCATCGGCTGCGCATTCATCGGTTTTTTATTGTTCATCAGGAGATTTCACGCATGGGTCAATTCACCAACCTCACCGCCGCTGACGGCTTTGTTTTCTCGGCCTACGTGGCCCAGCCCGAAGGCACGCCCAAAGCGGCCGTGGTGGTGCTGCAAGAGATTTTCGGCGTCAACTCGCACATCCGTTCGGTCGCTGATTTGTACGCTGAGCAGGGCTACCTGGTGGTTGCCCCCGCCACGTTCGAGCGGGTGCAGCCCGGCGTGGAGCTGGGCTACACCGAGGCCGACATGGGCACCGGCTTTGGCTACAAAACCGCTGTGGACGCGCTGCCCGCGCCCGGCGTGCTGCAAGACATCCAGGCCGCGATTGACCACGCTGCCAAGCTCAGCGGCGGCAAGGTCGGCATCGTCGGCTTCTGCTGGGGCGGTGTGTTGACCTGGCGTGCCGCCTGCACCCTGACCGGCCTGAGCGCGGCCGTGCCCTACTACGGCGGTGGCATCACGGCCCCGGAAGAAATCGCCCGCACACCGAGCTGCCCGGTGCTGGCCCACTTTGCCGACAACGACAGCTACATCCCGCTGGACGGCGTGGAAGCTTTCAAAAAGGCCCACCCGGAAGTCGAAGCGCACATCTACGCCGGCCACCACGGCTTCAACTGCGACCAGCGCGGCTCCTTTGACGAAGCCGCCCGCGACCTGGCCAAAACGCGCACGATCGAGTTCTTCGCCAAGCACCTGGCCTGACCGTTTTCTCGCTGGCTGGTTAGCGACTGGTCACCGGCTGGTTCTGGCCAGGTACTGCTTGCGCCAGAACACCGCAGCCACCACCACCACGATCAGCGCCATCAGGCCGACCGTCCACCAGAAACCGTCGGCGTGGTGAATGACGGGCATGAACTCGAAGTTCATCCCAAAAAAGCCGGTGATCAGGTTGAGGGGCAGAAAAATCGCGGTCAGCGCGGTCAGGGTGCGCATGATGTCGTTGGTGCGGTTGCTTTGCGCGCTGAAGTGGATCTGCACCACGGTTTCGGCCGACTGCTCCAGCCGCCGGGCGTGGTGCACCACGCGCTCGATGTGCTCGATGATGTCGCGGGCTCTAGCCACCAGCTGGTCGCGCAGGGCTTGGGCCTGCTGGGCGTTGGCGGCGAAGCTGGCCACGGGCTGTTCCCGCAGGGAGTCGAGCCACTCCTGCATGGCGTCGTGCTGCTCGTCACACAGGTCTTCCAGCACATGCAGCTGGCTGCGCGCGCCCATCAGCAGGCTCCAGTTGATCTTGCGCGACTCGGGTTTGAGCAGCTCGCCCTGCAGGCGCTCCAGCTGGGTGGTGAGCTGTTTGCGCACGTCCAGGTAGCTGTCGACCATCACGTTGATCATGCGCAGCACCAGGTCGGCGGGGCTGGTCGGGATGCGGTTGCGGGACGTGGCGGCGTCCACACTGAATTTGGCGTCGGCCAGAAAACGCTCGACAAAACTTTTGGCCGCGTAGCAGCCGCGCGTGTGCACGCTGATCAGCAGCCGGTCAAACACCACAAACCCGACCGGCTTGGAGCTGATGCGGTTGAAGTCCGGCGCGTCGGTGTGGCGCTTTTTGAGGGTGTCGGGCACGTGGCTGTGGTACGCGCTGATGGCGTCGTCGTGGTCCTGCTCGGTTTTGATCTCCCCCTGCGTGGCCAGGCGCCGGAAGATGATCAGGTCGTAGATCGAGGTGTAGTCGTAGTGCGACGGGTGCACCGCGCTGGCCAGGTCCTGGCAGTGCAGGTCCAGCATCGGTGAGCCGCCCAGGCTTTGCGCGGCCTGCTGCAGGCGCGGGCGGTGGGTTTCAAACTCTTCGCGGTCCAGGTAAACCCAGACAAACCCGTCGGCTGGGCTGTGGGTGGGCAGGGTGTCGGCAAAACGCAGGCTGTCGCCGGTGAATTCGATGATTTGCACGGTGAAAAGTCCGGTTTTTAGATCAAAGTGGGCGATCGCCTAGGTCTTGATTGCCTGGTGCGCTATTTATTTTGTAGCAGTCTGGCGGCCGCCACGGCGAAGTAGGTCAGCACGCCATCGGCCCCGGCGCGTTTGAAGGCCAGCAGCGACTCCATCATCACTGCGTCGTGGTCCAGCCAGCCGTTGATGGCGGCGGCCTTGAGCATCGCGTACTCGCCACTGACCTGGTAGGCAAAGGTCGGCACCTTGAACTCGTCTTTGACGCGGCGCACCACGTCCAGGTAGGGCATGCCGGGCTTGACCATCACCATGTCCGCGCCCTCGGCAATGTCCATCGCCACCTCGCGCAGCGCCTCGTCGGAGTTGCCCGCGTCCATCTGGTAGACCCGTTTGTCGGCCTTGCCCAGGTTGCCGCTGGAGCCCACCGCGTCGCGGAAAGGGCCGTAAAACGCCGACGCGTACTTGGCGCTGTAGGCCATGATGCGGGTGTGCACCAGGCCCTGCGACTCCAGCGCGCTGCGGATCGCGCCGATGCGGCCGTCCATCATGTCGCTGGGCGCCACGATGTCCACGCCCGCCTCGGCCTGCGTCAGCGCCTGCTGCACCAGCACCTCCAGCGTCTCGTCGTTCAGGATGTAGCCGGTGTCGTCCAGCAGGCCGTCCTGGCCGTGGCTGGTGAAGGGGTCCAGCGCCACGTCGGTCATCACCCCCAGGTTGGGGAAGCGCTCTTTCAAGGCCCGTACCACGCGCGGCACCAGGCCGTCGGGGTTGCAAGCTTCACGCCCGTCCGGTGTTTTTAAGGACGCGTCAATCACCGGGAACAGCGCCATCACCGGAATGCCCAGCGCCGTGCATTCCTCGGCCACCGGCAGCAGCAGGTCCAGGCTCAGGCGCTCCACGCCCGGCATGGACGCAATCGGCTGGCGCTGGTTCTGGCCTTCAGTGACAAACACCGGGTAGATCAGGTCATTGACCGTCAACGCGTTTTCACGCACCAGGTTGCGCGTGAACGCATCACGCCGTAGACGGCGCGGCCTGCCGGCGGGGAAGGGGGCAAAGTTGGAGGGGTGAAGGGATGTCATGGGTAAATTGTGACTGAGGTTAATGGGGGGACGAAAGAGGGCCGCGGGGCCCGCCCGCCGCTACACTTTGCCGATGCTCTGGATCAAATCATTTCACATCATCTTCGTGGCCAGCTGGTTTGCGGGGCTGTTCTACCTGCCACGGATTTTTGTCAACCTGGCCATGGTGCCTGCGGGCAGCGTGGCGGAGCGGGCGCGTTTGCTGCTGATGGCGCGCAAGCTGCTGCGTTTCACCACGCTGCTGGCGGTGCCTGCCATCGTGCTGGGGCTGGTGCTGTGGCTGTACTACCGCATCGGCATGGGCCCAGGCAACGGCTGGATGCACGCCAAGCTGACGGTGGTCGTGCTGTCGGTCGGCTACCACCACGCCTGCGGGCGCATTTTGCGCAAGTTTGAAGCCAACCTGCCCACCCGCAGCCACGTGTTCTGGCGCTGGTTCAACGAAGTGCCCGTGCTGCTGCTGACCGCCGCCGTGATCCTGGTCATCGTCAAGCCGTTTTAAGGCGCATCGCTCCAGGCAACACCCACTGTGCCTTCCCCAATCCCTCCGATAGCCGCGACTTCCCCGCATTCACCAGCAGGCGCCGTCGGGCTGGCTTTGCCAGACGACCAGCGTCGTCCCCTGCAAGGGGAAGAGGAATTACACGCAGCGAAGCGCAGTGAAGACGGTAGGGGTGAGCCAATCCCACAGCCCACCACCGCCTGGCCGTTGGCGCTGGCGTTCGTGTGCCTGATCGTCTACGCCAGCCTGTACCCGTTTTCGGAATGGCGCAACCAGGACATCTCACCGCTGCGTTTCATCACCGCACCGTTGCCGCGTTACTGGACGGGGTTTGACGTCGGCATCAACGTGGCGGGGTATGCACCGCTGGGGTTCTTGCTGGCGCTGGCGGCGCTGCGAAGCCGGCGGGTGCGCTGGGCGGTGTCGGCGGCGGTGCTGGGCGCGGGCCTGCTGTCGTTGAGCATGGAAACCCTGCAGAGCTACCTGCCGTCGCGGGTGCCGTCCAACGTCGATTGGGCGCTGAACACCTTGGGGGGCTGGCTGGGGGCGTGCTGTGCCTGGGCGCTGCAAAAAACGGGGGTGGTGGACCGCTGGAGCCGCTTTCGGGCGCGCTGGTTTGCCCGTGACGCGCGCGGTGCGCTGCTGCTGCTGTTGCTGTGGCCGGTGGCGTTGCTGTTCCCGGCGTCGGTGCCGATGGG
>JBJXEI010000252.1:0-8449 GCA_046154065.1 Polaromonas sp.
GGTTACCACCTCAGCACCGTGGGTGCCGAAAAAGGCGTGACCACTGGTCGCAGCCGCCGGTGCGGCTGGTTTGATGCGGCACTGCTCAAGCGCTCGGCGCAGGTCAATGGCCTGTCCGGTCTGTGCATCACCAAACTGGATGTGCTGGACGGAATTGACGAGCTGAAGCTGTGCACCGGCTACACGCTGGACGGTGAAACCACCGACATCCTGCCGATGGGCGCTGATGACATTGCCCGTTGCACGCCGATCTATGAAAGCATGCCCGGTTGGAGCCAGAGCACTGTGGGTGTGACTGACTACGACAAGCTGCCGCTCGCCGCCCAGCAGTACCTGCAACGGATCGAAGAAGTCACTGGTGTGCCGATCCACATGGTGTCGACCAGTCCTGACCGGGACCACACCATCCTGCTCAAAAACCCGTATGCGGCCTGATTTGTTGTGAATTTCAAGCCTTATATGTCCCACGTCCAAGCAAAGCTTGCCAGTGCAGCTATCAAAAAAGGAGCGTTCGCATGCTGACCGAAGACGGAAAACACCTGTACGTCAGCTACGACGAGTACCACAACCTGGTGGAAAAGCTGGCCATCAAGATCTACCAGTCCGGCTGGGAATTCGACACTATCCTGTGCCTGGCCCGTGGTGGCATGCGCCCGGGCGACATTTTGTCGCGGGTGTTTGACAAGCCGCTGGCCATCATGTCGACCAGCTCCTACCGGGCTGACGCTGGCACGGTGCAGGGGCACCTGAACATCGCCAACTTCATCACCACGCCCAAGGGGGAGATTGCTGGCAAGGTGCTGCTGGTCGATGACTTGGCAGACACCGGCCACACGTTGACCGCTGTGGTCAACCAGCTGCGCACCAACTACCCCCCGATCACCGAACTGCGCAGCGCCGTGATCTGGACCAAGGGCGTGTCCACCTTTCAGGCTGATTACTCGGTGGAAGAACTGCCCACCAACCCGTGGATTCATCAGCCTTTTGAGGGCTATGACGCCATGTCGCCCCAGCAGTTGATGGCCAAGTGGAAGCTCTGATGGGCGCTTGGCGTCTGGCGTGAAAAGCACACGTCAGGGGCGTGGCTCCAACGGGGCAGGCTCCTGCCGCACGGCTTCAGCCTGAATCAGCAGCTTCACCTCGTCCCCGACAAAGGCCAGCAGGCTGTCCATCCCGAAGTCCGACCGTTTGATCACCCCTTGCGCGTCCATGCCGCAGGTCAGGCGCACGCCAAACGGCAGCCGCGTGCAGGCGTAGTGCGTCACGGTCAGGCTGGTGGGTCGGCTCACGCCGCGCAGCGTCAACACGCCATCAATGCGTGATGGTTTCTGCGCCACAAAGCTGATGCTGGTGGCGCTGAAAGTGATGGCCGGGTACTGCTCCACGGCAAACCAGCTGCTGCCCCTGAGCAGCTTTTCCATGAGCTCGCTGCCCGTGCTCAAAGAGCGCGCGTCCAGCGTGATCATCATCTGGCCGGTGCCCTGCATCACGTCGAGCACGGCGGTTCCCGCCGCATTACCCAGCCGCCCGCGCTGTGTGGACACCCCCAGGTGGCTGACCTCAAACGTCACGTAGGTGTGCGCGGGGTCCATCACGAAGTCTTGCGGCGCTGCCGCAGCAATACCGCCCAACAGCAGGCCAGCCAGGGCGGACAAAACACGCAGTGCAGGTGCAGACATGGCGCATTATTGATGATCTGCTGGCCCGCGCGCGGGGTTTTCTGCAGCCGTTAACATGGCCCGATGCCCGACACCACCACCTCTGTGCCCACCCAGCTGATTCACCACGCCTACAGCCCACCGGCCGGATTCAACGCGGTGCCGCCCGGTGTGTACCGCGCCTCGACGGTGATTTTCCCCAACGTAGCGGCGCTGCGCCATCGCGACTGGCAGCACAAGACCGGCTACACCTACGGCCTGCACGGCACGCCCACCACCTTCACCCTGGAAGCGCGCATCGCCACGCTGGAAGGCGGCACGTTCTGCACGCTGGCCCCCAGTGGCCTGGCGGCACTGGCTCTGGTCAGCATGGCGCTGCTTCGGGCGGGCGACGAGGTGCTGATTCCCCACAACGCCTACGGCCCCAACAAGTCCCTGGCCCAGGGGGAACTGGCGGCCTGGGGCATCACCCACCAGTTTTATGACCCCATGAACCCGGCCGACCTGGCAGCCCGGCTGAGCCCACGCACCCGCCTGGTCTGGCTGGAAGCGCCAGGCTCCATCACGCTGGAGTTTCCGGACCTGCCCGCACTGGTGGCCGTGGCCAAGACCCAGGCAGACCCTCACCCAAACGGTGTGGTCTGCGCGCTGGACAATACCTGGGGCGCAGGCATTGCCTTCAACGCCTTTGCGCTGGGCGCCGACGTGTCGGTGCAGGCGCTGACCAAATACCCCAGCGGTGGTGCCGATGTGCTGATGGGCTCGGTGGTGACCAACGACGAGACGCTGCACCAACTGGTCCACCTCAGCCACATGCGGCTGGGCTACGGCGTGTCGGGCAACGACGCCGAAGCGGTGCTGCGCGGCCTGCCCAGCATCGCCCTGCGTTACGCGGCTCAGGACGCCAGCGCCCGGGCGTTGGCTTTGTGGATGCAGGCGCAGCCGGCCATTGAGGCGGTGCTGCACCCGGCCTTGCCTGGCTCACCGGGGCACGCCCACTGGCAGCGGGACTGCTCGGCCGCGGCCTGCTTGTTCAGCGCCGTGTTCAAACCCCACGTCACCGCCGCACAGGTCGACGCGTTTTGTGACCGCCTGGCCCTGTTCAAGCTGGGCTACAGCTGGGCGGGCCCGATGAGCCTGTGTGTGCCCTACGACATGGCGCAGATCCGTGCGGGCAGCTGGCCTTTTCAAGGGGGTCTGGTGCGGTTTTCCGTCGGCCTGGAAGCCACCGCTGACCTGCAGGCCGACCTGCATCAGGCGCTGCAGCGCCTCTGAGCCGCCACGCGTTCAGCGGCGTTGGCAATGCAGTACAGTAGGCCTTAATTCATCAAGAAAGCTCCCGCTGTGGCAACTCCCAATTATTCTTACGAAAAGCGCCAGAAAGAGCTCGCTAAGAAACGCAAAAAAGAAGACAAGCTCAAACGCAAGGCTGAAGGCAAACCCGACGAGCCGGGTGACGACGGCCCTGAAGACGGGGCAGACAACGCCGACGCAGGAACCCCTCCCGCTGACGCAGCAGCTGCTTGACCTGCACCTGTTCCCCATGAAAAAACCCGGTAGTGCCGCACGGCGCTACCGGGTTTTTTCATGGGCCTGCTAAATCAGGCTGGGCAGAGCATGGCCCGCGCCAGATCAGCCATGGCCTCGGCCGTGTGGTCGCGTGGCGTCAGCACCTGGGCAATGCTGTACTGCGCAAAGTTGCGCCGCATCGACTGCAGGTAGACCGGGTCGTAGTGCTTGACCAGCAGTTCCTGCACCACCCCGGCCACGTCGCCAGGCGCATTGCGGCGGGCGCGGGCTTGCCAGCCATGAACGGTCTCTTTGCCACGCGCCTCGGTCAGGGCTCCCAGCCGGTCGCAGAAGAACTCGATGTCACGCACAAAAAAGTCATAGTCCTCTAGCAGCAGCGCCACCCGCTGCGCTTCGGGCAGGTCCAGCTGCAGGCAGGTGCTGGCGCGCATCGCCGTGATCAGCCCTTCCGGCACCGCCACGTTGCCCACTTTTTTGCTTTCACTTTCAATGTAGACCGGCCGCGCTGCGTCAAAACTTTTCAGCTTGGCCCAGATGCGGCTGTCAAACGCCTTTTGGGTCGGCTGCGCCAGCCCGGGGATCATGCCCAGCACGGAGCTGCGGTGGTTGGCCAGCGCCTCCAGGTCCAGCACCTGCGCGCCCTGCGCCGCCAGCGCCTGCAGCAGCCGGGTCTTGCCTGAGCCGGTGGTGCCGCAAATCACCTGGTAGTCAAACCGGGCGGCCAGCACCGGCAGGTCGGCCACCATGGCTGCGCGAAACGCCTTGTAGCCACCGTCCACCAGCGTGACCCTGAACCCGATCTGGTCCAGGATCAACGCCAGCGAGCCGCTGCGTTTGCCGCCGCGCCAGCAGTAAATCAGCGGCTGCCACTCGCGGGGTTTGCTCATGACCTCCCGCTCGATGTGGGCCGCCACGTTGCGGGCGACCATGGCCGCACCTTGCTTTTTGGCCTCGAAGGCGTTGATCTGCTTGTACTGCGTGCCGACGATCCTGCGCTCGTCGTCATGCAGGCTGGGCCAGTTGACCGCTCCAGGCAGGTGGTCTTCGGCGTATTCACCCTCGGATCGGGCGTCGATCACATCGGAAAACGTGCCCAGGTGGCTCAAAACCTCGTCGGCAGACATTCGCTCCAGGCTCATGGGATCAGCTTCATCAGTTCGGGTTGCACATTGGCCAGCATTTTGGCCTGTGCCTGCTCATTGGGGTGGATGCGGTCAGCCTGAAATTGCCCGGTGGCGTCTTCAGCATCGGCAATGCCTTTGAGGAAAAACGGCACCAGCGCCACTTTTTCCGCTTTGGCCACCTTGCTGAACAGACCTGCAAACGTGGCACCGTACGCGCCGCCATAGTTCGGCGGCACCTGCATGCCCAGCAGCAGCACTTTGGCGCCCGATTTCTTGGACGCCTGCACCATCGCGGTCAGGTTTTTCTCGGTCATGTCCAGCGGCAGGCCGCGCAGCGCGTCGTTGCCGCCCAGCTCAATGACCACCACCGTGGGGCGGTGCTGCTTGATCAAACCCGCCAGCCGGGAGCGCCCGCCCGAGGTGGTGTCCCCGCTGATGCTGGCGTTCACCACCTTGACTGATTTTTGAGCGGTGGCCAGTTGCTTTTCAAGCAAGGGCACCCAACCTGTTCCCCGGCGCAGCCCGTATTCGGCGCTCAGGGAGTCACCCACCACCAGCAGCGTCGATTGGGTTGCCACTGGCAGGGTGGACTGGGCGGATGCGGGGCCGCCGGGCAGCAGCAGGGCGGCCGCCAGCAGGCAGGCTGCAGGCTTTACCGCTGCCTTGCCCGCCTGCAGGAACCTCTTGATAAAGTCCAAGGTATCTCGTTTGACGTTTTTCACTAAGGCATTCATGTCCGAATCTTTCACTGGTTCTTTGGCTTCATCAGTCGGGTCAGGCAAGTCTGATGCCACTGGCTCTTCAATTGTTTCCGTTGAGCATGTTTTCAAGTCAGTCACGGACTCCACCGGTACCTTGAGCATTTTGCGCGACATTGACTTTGCGCTGGCCCCGCGTGAGACAGCGGCCATTGTCGGTGCGTCCGGCTCCGGCAAAAGCACCTTGCTGTCCATCATTGCCGGGCTGGACACCCCCACGCAGGGCACGGTGCGGCTGGCCGGGCAAGACCTGTTTGCCATCAACGAAGACGAGCGCGCCGCGCTGCGGGCGCAAAAAGTGGGGTTTGTGTTTCAAAGCTTTCAGCTCATGGCCAACCTGTCGGCGCTTGAAAACGTCATGCTGCCGCTGGAGCTGTCGGGCGTGAAAACCGCACGTGCCCAGGCCACTGAAATGCTCAAACGCGTTGGCCTGGGCCAGCGGCTGGGGCACTACCCCAAGGTGTTGTCCGGCGGGGAGCAGCAGCGGGTGGCGCTGGCCCGGGCCTTTGTGGTGCAGCCCGCCGTGCTGCTGGCCGACGAGCCCACCGGCAGCCTGGACTTCGCCACCGGCGAGACTGTCATGCAGCTGATGTTTGCCCTCAATGAAGAGCTGGGCACGACGCTGGTGCTGGTCACCCATGACCGGGCCATTGCGGCGCGCTGCCAGCGGCGCATCACGATCGAGGCGGGGCAGGTCAGCGCCAACGTGTAGCTGCTGCCGAGTGCCTGAAAGCAGGTTTTTCAGGGGTTTCAGCATCGAATGTGACGTCTGCCTAGGCCTTTATTGCCTGCTGTGCTATTGAAATAATAGCGAATTGACCACGCTGGCGCGGCGTGCAGCCGGGCGGTGCGGCGATAATCAACGCCATGTCTTCTCCCTCCAAAGTTCTTTTCGGCTTCCACGCTGTCGGGGTGCGCATCAAAACAGCGCCAACGTCCGTGTTTGAAGTGTTTTTTGATGTCACCCGCCGCGACGCGCGCATGCGCCAGTTCACCGACCGGGCCCGTGAAGCCGGGGTTCGCCTAGTCGAGTCCGACGGCCTGCGGCTGGCCAAGATGTGCGGCAGCCACGGCCACCAGGGCGTGGTGGCCCGTGTGGACACGCTGGCCATGGTCAAGTCGCTCGACGAGCTGCTGGAGCAACTGGAAGCCGACGGCGTTCAGCAGCCCCTGCTGCTGGTGCTCGACGGCGTGACCGACCCGCACAACCTGGGCGCCTGCCTGCGGGTGGCTGACGGCGCCGGTGCCCACGCCGTGATTGCCCCCAAGGACCATGCCGCCGGCATCAGCGCCATCGTCTCCAAGGTCGCCAGCGGCGCCGCTGAAACCATGCCCTATTTCATGGTGACCAACCTGGCGCGCACGCTGGGCGAGCTGAAAGAGCGCAACATCTGGTGCATTGGCACCAGCGACGACGCCACCAAAACCATCTACGACGTGGACCTCAAAGGCCCGGTGGCCCTGGTGCTGGGCGCAGAAGGCGAGGGCATGCGCCAGCTGACCCGCAAAACCTGCGACGACCTGGTCAGCATCCCGATGCGTGGCGCGGTTGAAAGCCTGAACGTGTCCGTGGCCAGCGGTGTGTGCCTGTACGAGGCGCTGCGCCAGCGCGGCTGACGCAGCAAACGCGTTCAGACCCAGCCAAACCAGCCCAGCAACGCCCCGGCACCCAGCAGCCACAGCAGGTGCAGCTTGCTGCGCCAGACGATCACGGCGGTGGCGGCGCTCAGCAGCCACAGCGGCCAGTCTTGCGGCCGGTTGCCGTTGCTCAGGGCCAGAATCCAGCTGGTGGCCAGCATCAGGCCCACCACGATAGGCCCCATGCCCTGCTTGAAGGCCCGCACACTCAGGCGCTGTTTGTTGCGGTGGCCCCATTGCGCGGTGACGTACGTCAGGACAGAGCAGGGCAGCAAAATCCCCGACATCGTCAGCAGCAAGCCCAGCATGCCCGTGACGGGCCCGCCCGCATTCAGACCCACGTTCCAGCCCAGCAGCGCCACAAACAGCACATTGGGGCCAGGCGCGGCCTGGGCCAGAGTGACTGACGCATTGAACTGCGCGTCAGTCAGCCAATGCTGCTCATTGACCAGAAACCGGTGCATGTCCGGCGCCGCGCTGATGACGCCGCCCATGGACAGCAGCGACAGCGACAAATAATGCAAAAAAAGCGACAGCCAGTCCGACGCGCTCATCACCAGGGTCAGCGTGCTGCTCATGCGGCCACCTTGGCGCGCAGCTTGCGGTAAGTCAGGTAGCACGACAGCGTGCCCAGGCCCAGCAGCACATACACCAGCGGCCAGCGCAGCAGGGCAATGGCCGCAAAACACAGCACACCCAGCACCACGCACAGCCGGTTGCCCAGCGCATTGCCTTTCAGCCCGGCGGCCAGCTTCAGTGCCGTTGAAGCAATCAGACCGGCGGCCACGGCGCCCATGCCCCGCAGCGCGCCCATCACTTGCGGGTGGTCATGGAACTGGCCATACACCACCGCCAGCCCCAGCACCAGCACCAGCGGCACCATCAGCATGCCGGCCATCGCGGTCAGCGCGCCTTTCAGGCCAAAGTAACGCGCACCGATCATCAGCGACAGGTTGATCACGTTCGGCCCCGGCATGATTTGCGCCACGGCCCAGTCCTCAATGAACTCCTCCAGCGTGAGCCAGCGCCGTTTTTCAACCAGCTCTCGCTGTACCACCGCCAGCACACCGCCAAAGCCCTGCAGGGCCAGCCAGGTGAAGGAGAAGAAAAGTTCCGTCAGCGATTGGGGTTGCGGGCGCTGACCCGCTGGCATGGAAGTCATGCCGAGGATTATGGCGACTCTTCAGGCCGCTACGGCCTGAAAAAAACCGATCAGGACGGGTCTTTGCTGCGGGTTTTGGACACCGCGCTGAAGATGCCGATGCCCAGAAAAATCAGCGCTCCGATGCCGATGTACAGATGCGGCACACCCGCCACCACCGCCCCCCAGACCACACCGCCCAGAAAAATCAGAAAACCCACCATGTAAAGCGCAAAAGACATTGTTATTTCTCCAAAAGTAGTCCTGCGACTGTGGGCCCCACGCCGTGCTTTTTCCATCAGGCGGTGGCGCTGGCGGGTGTCAGTGGCGGCCTACTGCGCGCAGCCCTTGAAGGATGGGTGGCCGCCCCGCAACTGCACTGATTGCAAACCCCAAGCCAGAAAGCCCCCCCATGACGACCCACCTCACCATTGATTTTGTTTCCGACGTGTCCTGCCCCTGGTGCGTGGTGGGCTTGCGCGCGCTGGACCAGGCGCTGGAGCGTGTCAAAAACGACGTGCAGGTCGAGCTGCGCTTTCAGCCCTTCGAGCTGAACCCCCACATGCCCGCCGAAGGCCAGGACATCACCGAGCACATCAC
>JBJXEI010000253.1:0-3674 GCA_046154065.1 Polaromonas sp.
ACAAGTACCCGGCGCAGGAACAACTCACCACCGTGCTGGCCATTGACGTGCAGGTCGGCCGCACCGGCAAGCTCACGCCTGTGGCCAAGCTGGCCCCGGTGTTCGTTGGCGGCGTGACGGTGACCAACGCCACGCTGCACAACGAGGACGAAGCCCGGCGCAAGGACGTGCGGGTGGGCGACACGGTCATTGTGCGGCGTGCCGGGGATGTGATTCCCGAGGTGGTCAGCGTGTTGCTGGACAAGCGGCCAAGCCAGTCATTGCAGTTTGAGATGCGTAAAACCTGCCCGGTCTGTGGCTCCGAGGCCGTGCGGGAAGAGGGCGAAGCTGACTACCGCTGCACCGGCGGGCTGTTCTGTGGTGCCCAGCGCAAGGAAGCCATCCTGCACTTTGCCCACCGCCGCGCGGTGGAGGTCGATGGCCTGGGCGACAAGCTGGTCGAGCAACTGGTGGACGCCAACATCGTCCGCACGCTGCCTGATTTGTACAAACTGGGTTTTACTGCGCTGGCCAGCCTGGCGCGCATGGCCGACAAGTCGGCGCAAAACCTGGTCGAGGCACTGGAAAAATCCAAACAGACCACGTTGCCCCGCTTTATCTTCGGCCTGGGCATTCGACATGTCGGGGAAGCCACGGCCAAGGCGTTGGCCCAGCATTTCGGCCAGCTGGACGCCGTGATGAATGCCACCGAGGCGCAGCTGCTGGAGGTGGCCGACGTGGGCCCCATCGTGGCCACCAGCATCCGCACATTTTTTGACCAACCACACAACCGCGAAGTCGTCGAGCAACTGCGTGCTTGCGGCGTGACCTGGACCGAAGGCCCACCCGCAGCCGTGACACCCAAGCCGCTGAGCGGCAAGACCTTTGTCATCACCGGCACGCTACCCACCCTGAGCCGTGACGAGGCCAAAGACCTGCTGGAAGCCGCCGGGGCCAAGGTGGCGGGCAGTGTCAGCAAAAAAACCGACTACCTGCTGGCTGGGCTTGAGGCGGGGAGCAAACTGACCAAGGCGCTGGCGCTGGGGGTGGCGGTGATGGATGAGGAACAGATGAAAGCCCTGCTATGACCGTTCGCGACATCCTCAAAATGGGCGACACCCGCCTGCTGCGCGTGGCTGCCCCGGTACCCGAATTCGACACCGACACGCTGCACCTGCTGATCACCGACATGTTTGACACCATGCGTGCCGCCAACGGGGCCGGGCTGGCCGCGCCGCAGATCGGGGTGGACCTGCAGCTGGTGATCTTTGGCACGGATGCGGTCAACCCGCGTTACCCGGACGCGCCCGTCGTGCCGCGCACGGTGTTACTGAACCCGGTCATCACACCGCTGGGTGACGAGGAAGAGGACGGCTGGGAAGGCTGTTTGTCAGTGCCTGGTCTGCGCGGCGTGGTGCCGCGCTGGTCGCGCATCCGCTACACCGGGTTTGACCAATATGGCGATGCGATTGACCGCACGGTGGACGGGTTTCATGCCCGGGTGGTGCAGCATGAATGTGACCACCTGATCGGCAAGCTCTACCCGATGCGGGTGCGGGATTTCTCGCAATTCGGCTTCACCGAGGTGCTGTTTCCGGGCCTGGATGCAGGGGACGACGACTAGCTTTTTCCAGCGGCGCGGGCGATGGCCGTCGCCTCGCGCGCCAGCCGGGTCACCCGGGCCCAATCGCCCTGTTGCAGCGCGCTGGTGGGTGTGAGCCACGAACCACCGACCATGGCCACGTTGGGCAAGGCCAGGAAGCTGGCCAGCGTTGGGGCGTTGACGCCGCCAGTGGGGCAAAACTGAACGTCTGGAATCGGCCCACTCAGCGCGTTCAACATGGCGAGTCCGCCCGCCTGTTCGGCTGGGAAGAGCTTCATCAAATCAAAACCATGCTCTCGGGCGGCAAGGGCTTCGCTGGGGGTCATCACGCCAGGAATGAAGGGCAGGCGAGCGGCTTTGACCGCGCTGACCAGCGCATCGGTACAGCCCGGTGACAGGGCGAAGGTGGCACCCGCGTCGATGACACGCTGCACATCGGCCACCCGCGTCACGGTGCCTGCGCCCAGGTGCATCTGCGGCACTGCACGCGCCACCGCCTCGATCGCGGCCAGTGCGCTGTGGTGGCGCAGGGTGATCTCCATCACGTCCACCCCACCTTCAAGCAGGGCATGCGCCAGCGGCACGGCCTGGGCAGCGTCGGTCAGGACAATCACAGGCACCACGCGGGAGGTGAACGCAGGGCGGTCCAGGAAGGACCGCGGGGAAACCTTGGCGTGAGGAGAATGAGGCATGGTTAACGACTGTTCGGAAAAACGGCCAGCGGAGTCTTGTCCGACAAGGCCAGAAGCAGGTTGCTGGTGGCCATGTCCGCCATCGCATGGCGTGTTTCGTAGGTTGCCGAGCCAATGTGCGGCAAGGCTGTGACCTGCCGGTGCGTGCGCAGGGGTGAGTCCAGCGGCAAGGGCTCGGTGGCAAACACGTCCAGCCCGGCCGCACGCAGCGAACCATGGTCCAGAGCGTGCAGCAGGGCGGATTCACTCACGATGGCACCGCGCGCACCATTGACCAAAATAGCCCCAGACTTCATCAACGCAAACTCTCGGTTCCCGATCAGCCCCCGCGTCTCATCGGACAAGGGCAGCAGCACGACCACGATGTCGGCCTGCGCCAGCAGCTCATCCATCGGCGTGGGGGTCACCTTGCCGGCCAGGTCGGGCGCGTCTTGCTGCACATCAACCGCTCGACGGCTATGGTAGAGCACCGGCATGCCAAACCCCAGGGCGGCACGCCGCGCCACAGCCTGGCCGATGCGGCCAAAACCCAAAATCCCCAGGGTTTTGCCGTGAATGTCCCAGCCGAAGAGGTCTTCGCCGATGTTGCGTGTCCAGCGGCCGTCACGCACCAGGTTGGCCAGCTCGACCAAGCGTCGGCTGCTGGCCATGATGAGTGAAAAAACCGTGTCGGCCGTGGTTTCTGTCAGCACACCCGGGGTGTGGCACAGCACGATGCCTCGTGCGGCCAATGTGGGCAGGTCATAGTTGTCCACGCCGACGGACACGCTGGAGATCACCTTCAGCTGCGGCGCGGCGGCCAGCAGCGCGGTATCCACCTTGTAGCTGGAACCAATGAGGCCGTCGGCAGTGGCGAGCGCGGCGTGAAATGCCGCAAGCTGTTCCGGCACTCGCGGGTTGGCCACAACCACCTCGTGGTGGGCCTGCAGGCGCGCGAGTGGGTCGGGTGGCAGCTCTCTGAAGACCAGCACGTTCTGGCGTGTCATTGGGATTTTTCGGGTGAGCGGGTATTCAAAGTCCGGCCTGCTCAAGCTCGCGGCGGGTCGGCATGCCTTCGCTGTCGCCCAAGACCTGCACGGCGCGGGCACCGATCCAGGCCCCGCGCCTGACAGCATCGGTCACGCTCAAACCTTCGAGCAGCGCACTGATCACGCCGACGGCAAAACCATCGCCTGCGCCGACGGTGTCGACCACTTCATCGACCGGGTAGCCGGGCACATAGGCCGTGCCTTCCTGCCCATCCCAAAAAGCCCCGTCGCTGCCCAGTTTGACAACGACCAGGTCAGCTCCGCGCTGGCGGTAAAAGCGGGCAATGCCTTCGGGGGTGGATTCGCCGGTCAGGAAGCGGCCTTCTTCCAGCCCTGGCAACACCCACTGGGCCCGGGTGGCCAGGTCATTGA
>JBJXEI010000254.1:0-25409 GCA_046154065.1 Polaromonas sp.
TGCAGTCGGTCAAGGCCACCATGCCCACGGCCGACAAGCTGCGCTGGATTGACGCGCTGTACGCCGCCGGGGTGCGTGAAATCGAGGTCGCGTCCTTTGTGCCCGCCCGCCTGCTGCCGCAGATGGCCGACGCCGCCGCCGTGGTGCGCCACGCCATCACGCTGCCCGGCCTGACGGTGATGGCGCTGGTGCCCAACCGGCGCGGGGCGGAGGCGGCGCTGGCCGCTGGGGTGCACAAACTCACGGTGCCGGTGTCCGCCAGCGCCGCGCATTCGCTGGCCAATGTGCGCATGACACGGGAGGCGATGGTCCAGGAGGTGCGCGCCATCGCCGCCCTGCGCGCGGACATCGCGCCCCACGTTGGGCTGGAAGCGGGCATCTCGACGGCCTTTGGCTGCACGCTGCAGGGCGACGTGGCCGAGGACGACGTGATCTGGCTGGCCGCGCAGTGCATTGCCGCCGGGGCCGACGAGTCCGGCCTGTCTGACACCGTGGGCTACGCCAACCCGGCGCAGGTTCGCCGCCTGTTCCGGCGTTTGCGCGCTGAAATCGGCCGCCACGCCGGGGCCGCGCACCTGCACAACACGCGCGGCCTGGGCTTGGCCAACTGCCTGGCCGCCTACGACGAGGGTGTGCGCACCTTCGACGCGTCGCTGGGCGGGCTGGGCGGCTGCCCGTATGCGCCGGGGGCGTCGGGCAACGTGGTCACCGAAGACCTGGTCTTTATGTTCGAGGCCATGGGCGTGACCACCGGCATTGACCTGGAAAAACTCATTGCCGCGCGAGCGCCGCTGAGGGCCGGGCTGCCCGGTGAGCCGGTCTACGGCATGACGCCCGAGGCCGGTTTGCCCCGGGGTTTTGTGCAGGGGGCCCGCCTGGCCAAGGCGAAGGCGGATGACAAGCCCGTGCCCCTGCCTTCCTTGCCTTACGCAGGCATCCGCGTCGTGGAGTTCACCCACATGGTGATGGGCCCGACCTGCGGCATGCTGCTGGGCGACCTGGGGGCCGAGGTCATCAAGGTCGAGCCGGTCGAGGGCGACAGCACCCGCCGCCTGCTGGGCTCCGGGGCCGGGTTTTTCCCGACCTTCAACCGCAACAAAAAAAGCATCGCCCTGAACCTGAAAACACCCGAAGGCCTGGAAGCCGCACGGCGTCTGGTGGCCACGGCCGACATCGTCAGCGAGAACTTCAAACCCGGCACCATGAAAAAACTGGGCCTGGACTACGACACGCTGAAGGCGCGCCACCCCCGGCTGGTCTACGTCAGCCACAAAGGCTTTTTGCCCGGCCCGTACGAGCACCGCACCGCGCTGGACGAGGTGGTGCAGATGATGGGCGGGCTGGCCTACATGACTGGCCGCAGCGGCGACCCACTGCGCGCCGGCACCAGCGTCAACGACATCATGGGCGGCATGTTCGGCGCCATCGGGGCCATGGCCGCCCTGCGCCAGCGGGAGCGCACCGGGCAAGGGTGCGAGGTGCAGTCCGCGCTGTTTGAAAACAACGTGTTTCTGGTTGCCCAGCACATGATGCAGTTTGTCGCCACCGGCCAGGCCGCCGCGCCCATGCCCAGCCGCATCTCCGCCTGGGCGGTGTACGACGTGTTCACCGTCAAGGACGGCGAGCAGATCTTTTTGGCCGCCGTCAGCGACAAACAATGGGCGGTTTTTTGCAAGGCCTTTGGCCTGGACGCGCTGCTGGCCGATGCGCGCCTGGCGTCCAACAACGACCGCGTGCTGGCCCGCGACTGGATGATGCCGCTGCTGCGCGCCCACCTGGCCGGGCGCAGCGCCGCCGAACTCAGCGCCGTGTTTGAAGCCAACCACCTGCCGTTCGCCCCCATCGTGCGGCCCGAAGCCCTGTTTGACGACCCGCACCTGAACGCCACAGGCGGCCTAGCCCCTGTGCGCATGAACGACGGCAGCGCCGCCCGCGTGCCGCTGATGCCCTTCACGCTGGGCGGCCAGCGCCCCGGCATCCGGCTGCAGCCGCCGCTGCTGGGGGAGCACACCGCCGAGCTGCTGCAGGCGCTGGGGTATGACGAGGCGGCGATTGCGGCGTTTCAGGCGGCGCAGCAGGTTGCTGGAGGCTGATCGGCAGATTCCTCAGTCGGTGGCGGCGCGCAGCAGCTCGGGCAAGGTGCCGGCGTCCCGCCGCGCTTGCTCGTAAAAAGCGCTGAAGGAGCGGCACAACCGGGGTGGGTTGGCCAGCAGGCGGGGTTCTGGCGTGGTGGTGGCTACACGGGCCAGCGCGTCGCGGTAGCCGGGAAAGCGGGTGGGCTGGGCGCTCAGGCGTGTGCTGTCGGACAGATTGAGGCTGGTACGCAGTTGGTTGAGGTCGCCAATCCAGACGGCATCGACCTGGCTGGCCATGGCGCGCAGCACAAAGTCCCAGCGGGCGGTGGACCACGGCCAGGGCGTGTGGGCAGGTTGGTGAATCACGCCCAGGCGGCGGGTGTTGCTGCCAGCCGCTGCGGGCGCCAATGCCCAGGGGTGAATCACCTCCAGTGCGTCGCCCGGCAGAAGATTTGCTATTAAATCAGTAGCGCGACCGGATTTAAACACCTTGGCCAGCGCCTGATTGGATGCAGAAATGGTGTCCAGAAGGCCGCTGGGCACGCTGCCGAAGGTTTCTGGCGCCTCCACGGCTTCGTGGCGGCCGCGTTCGGGGCCAGCATCGCGCTTTGAGCGGGCCAGGGTGTCCAGCGCTTCGTAGGACTGGTCGATCACCGTGCCAGGTGAGGCCCAGGCCGCGAGGGCGCGGGCCGGTGCGAACTTGCTGACGTTCTCGGCATTGAACAAATACGGTTTGCTGGAAAAGGTACCCGCCACCCACTGCCAGCTCAGGTGGTTGCTGGGCAGGTCGCCGTCGAGCAGGTGGGCGTAAAGCCAGTCGGCCCCGGCGCGCCAGTGCACCTTGCGCACATGCACCACGTAGCTGGCCAGCCACATGCGGGCGTGGTTGTGCAGGTAGCCGGTGGCGTACAGCACGCGCACGGCGGCGTCGATGGCGCTCACGCCGGTGCGGCCTTCGCGGATGTCGTCGGGCAGGGTGTTGGCGTAGGTGCCCGGCCAGGTGGGCGGGGAGCGCATGTCGCTCAGAATCGCGTCGCCGTGGTCGTCGGCGCGGCTCCACACGTGGTGGAAAAACTCGCGCCAGGCGAATTCAAACACCAGTTTGTCGTCAAACCCCAGCGGGGTGCGGGCGTAGACGGCTCTGGTGGCCTCGGGCACCGTCAGCAGGCCGTGGGTGAAGTAGGGCGACAGGCCGGTGACCGCGCCGTCCAGCGCGTTGCGGGTGCGGGCGTAGCTGCTGGGGGTGACGGCTTTCAGCCGGGCCAGCGCCGCCAGGCGGGTCGGCTCGAACTGCTGCAGCGCGGTGGGGACGCCGTAAAGATCCGCGGTGGGGTTGGCGTCGAACAGCAAAGCTACTTCGCCTCAGCCAGCATTTTTTCAACTTGCGCGGCAGGTATCGCGCCCGGCACGCGGGAGCCGTCGGCAAAAAACACGGTGGGCGTGCCGGTGATCTTGTACTTGCGGCCGAACTCGATGTTGCGGTCCACCGCCGTGGTGTCGCACATCGCTTTGGTCTGGCCCTGTGGCTGGTCGCGCACCATCAGGTCCTGCCAGGCCTTGCCCTGGTCCCTGGCGCACCACACGGCTCTGGACTTGTCGGTCGAATCGGGGCTGAGGATGGGGTAGAGGAACATGTGGATGGTGACGTTGGTGACCTTTTGCAGGTCGCGCTCAAAGCGTTTGCAGTAGCCGCAGTTGGGGTCTTCGAACACCGCCATCTTGCGTTTGCCGTTGCCGCGCACGATGGTGAAGGCGTCTTTGAGGGGCAGGGCGCTGAAGTCAATCGCGCCGAGTTTGTTGACGCGCTCTTCTGTCAGGTTGCGTTTGGCCTTGGTGTCGAACAGGTTGCCCTGGATCAAAAAACTGCCGTCGGCGTCGGTGTAGAAAATGTCATTGTCATTGACGCGGACCTCGTACAGGCCGTTCATCGGCGTTTTGCTGACCTCATCAATTTTGGCAAAGGCTGGCATGCGTTCACCCAGGTTTTTGCGGATGGCGGCCTCTTGCGCCCAGGCCGCTGAAGTGGTGAAGGCCAGCGTGAGGGCGGTCAGGGCAAGGGCGGAGCGCAAGGTCATGAGGGGGTGTCCTGGGGTGTCTGGATGCTTGGTTCTATCAAGGGGCGTGCTGCATAGAGCGCTGGCGCCCGGTTTGGTTCACAGCCCGGCGGCCCGGCGTGTCACCCAGTGTTTGAGCGGCCCGCTCAGGGCAAACCCCTGCATGCCCCAGTTGCGCAGGGCCTGCAGCGGCGCGTCCAGCACGCCGTGCTGGGGGGTGAACAAGGCGTTCAGGCCGTCGGTGACGTTGCCCATCGCGGCCACGTCGGCCTTGCGGGCGCGCTCGTAGCGACGCAGCAGGCGCTCGTCACTCAAGGCGCGCCAGTACTCGCGGCCCGCCAGCACGTCGGCCAGGCAGGCTGCGTCGGCCAGGCCCAGGTTCAGGCCCTGGCCTGCCATGGGGTGGATGGTGTGGGCGGCATCCCCTGCCAGCGCCCAGCCTGGGCCTACCCAGTGCGCGGCGGTGCTCAGGCTCAGCGGCCAGCTGGCGCGTTCACTGGTCAGGTGCAGGCTGCCGACGAGGTCGCCACAGGCGGCTTGCAGCGCGGCGCAAAAAGCCTCGGGCACCAAGGCTTCCAGCTCGGCCGCGCGGTCGGTGGCCACGGACCAGACCAGTGCCAACTCATGGCCGGTGGGCCCGGCCATCGGCAGCAGGGCCAGCACTTCGCCATTGGCAAACCACTGGCGCGCCGCGCCGCCGTGGGGCAGGCTGGACGACAGGCGCGCCGCCACGGCGCGCTGCGGGTAGGGTTTCACGGTGCGGTGCACAGGCAAACTAGCGCGTGTGTCGCTGTACTGGCCTTCACAGATCACCTTGAGCGGGGCCTTGATGGGCTGGCTGGCCAGCGTGGCATCGTCGATGCATTCGATTTGCGGCTGAAAGCGGATGGCATCGGCCAGCCGAGTTTGCAGCGCCTGCACGTCGACAATCCAGGCCAGCGCCTCGGCCCCGGGTTCAGTCTTCAGATCGGTGGCCTCAAACGCTGTGTGCCCGCCGTCATCGCCCCAGACCTGCATGGTGTGCACGGGGGTGGCAAATTCCGCGTCGGGCCAGGCACGCAGCGCCAGCAGTTGCCGCCGTGACGCAACGTTCAACGCATAGGCCCGCACATCGGGCGCGTCGGGCAGGGCGGGCGGGCGTGGCGCACGCGCCACCAAGGCCACGCGCAGCCGTGCCTGGGCCAACTGCAGCGCCAGCGTACGGCCCACCACGCCGTCACCGCCGATCAAAACGTCAAAATTTTTACTCATCATTCATTCTAGGAGCCTGTCAGACTTAGGGTTCGTCGGCTGCAAATTGACCGCAGCGGTCCATTTTTCGCCGCTTTCTTGGCAAATATCCAGATATTCGCCTGCGAAATCGTCAAAAACTGTCCTCGCTGGGGCCAATTTTCGCTTCGACGACCT
Organism: Polaromonas sp.; assembly: GCA_046154065.1. Taxonomy (GTDB): domain Bacteria; phylum Pseudomonadota; class Gammaproteobacteria; order Burkholderiales; family Burkholderiaceae_C; genus Polaromonas. Next base: position 5,537 of record JBJXEI010000254.1, read on the forward strand.
AAGCCCGACAGGCTCCTGGAAGCCGGTGCAAAATCAGCGGCTGTGCCCGCCCAACCCTCTGAATCTGAAGGACTTCACCCCTTGACCGCTATTGATCAAACGGCCCTGGCCGATGTCTCTGCTGTGATTGCCGAGCTGTGGGTCTACCCCGTCAAGTCCTGTGCGGGCGTGTCGGTGGCCCAGGCCCGGTTGACCGACACCGGGCTGGACCTGGACCGCGCCTGGATGGTGGTGGACGCGCGTGGCGACTTTTTGACCCAGCGCGAGCTGCCGCGCATGGCACTGATCCAGCCGACGCTGAAAACTTACGAGATGGTGCTCAAAGCCCCCGGCATGCTGGCCCTGCACGTGGCGCTGGACGCGGTGGAAGCCGCCGTGCGGGTGCGCGTGTGGGACGACGAGGTGGCCGCGTTTGACATGGGCTCGGTGGCGGCGCAGTGGTTCTCAGACTTTTTGGGCACGCCGGCGCGGCTGGTGCGGTTCGACCCGGACGAGCGCCGCCTGAGCGACCTGCAGTGGACCGGTGGCGTCGAGGCCTTCAATCAGTTCAGTGATGGCTTTGCGGCGCTGGTGCTTGGCCAGCCGTCACTGGACCAGTTCAACCAGAAGCTGCAGGCCAACGGCACGCCTGGCGTGAGCATGGCGCGTTTTCGGCCCAACATCGTGCTGGGCTCTGCGCCGGGGGCGGATGAATTGCTCCCCCACGACGAGGACCGCCTGGAGGCACTGGACATCACCACCGACGCGGGCGCGGTGCAGCTGCGCCTCGTCAAGCCCTGCCCGCGCTGCCCGATTCCGAATGTGGACCCGGCCACCGGACTGAGCAGCCCGGCTGTGGGTGACATGCTGCAGAGCTTTCGGGCTGATGCGCGGCTGAACGGCGCTGTAACCTTCGGCATGAACGCCATCGTGGGGGTTCCGCAGGGGGATGACGCCGATGCACCGGAGCCAATGCTCAGGGTAGGGCAGCGGGTGAGTGGTCACTACCGGTTTGACTGAGCGCAGCCCGGGTGGAATGCGTGCCCAGGGTGTCTGGGCCGCTGTCGGTGTCTGACCAGGCGGTGCTGGACGAGCCGTCTGCAGTGACCGTCGGGGTTTCGCGCAGAAACCGGATCGGTCGGCGTGTTCTGGCCGACATGCCATTGAGCAGATCCGTCAGGGCTTGTGCCAGCACCGGGCCAGGGGCGAGGGTGTCGCTGAGCAGCGCACCGCTGACGTGGAACTGCAGCACCACTTCGGGCTTGAGGCCTTGCAGCGGCATCAGGCCTGACGCAATCAGCCGGGTGGCCAGGTCAGTGACCACGCTGCGGGACGACACGCCTTCCAGAATCACGCCAAAACGGGCTTCGTCAATGCGCCCCACGGTGTTCACGTCGCGCAGCACGCGGCGCAGCTTGATCACACTGCGCAGCAGGCTTTGTTCGGCCACCGCAATGCCCCAGGTTTTTTTGACATAGGCGTAGTTGGCCAGCTCAATGAACACCACCGCTGCGGTTTCTTCGCGATGCTGGGCGCGCAGCACGGTCTGGTGCAGGCGGTCGTCAAAAATTGGCCGCACCAGCAACCCGGTCAAGGCGTCCTGGCTGTACAGCGCCTGGGCGCGCAATTCAATGCCGTGGCGCTCCCGGGATCGCAGGTGCAGCGCCACCAGCAGCAGCGGCACCTGGATGCTCAGTGCGAAGGTCATGGCGTACTGCGCCAACCAGGACGCGGGGGCCCACCCCAGCAAGTGCGCCACGGTCAGAAAGGTCGCCGCCGTCAGTGGGGTGAAGGCCGCCAGCACCCAGGCCGCCACGGCGTCACCGCGCCGCCAGCAAATCAGTGCGCGTGCCAGGGTCAGCACTGACACCAGCAACAGGTCAGCGCCCAGCATGCGCACGCCCAAGCCACGCGGCAGCAGCAAATAGGCCAGCGCCAGCGGAATGCCCGCCAGGCCGGTCAACATCAGCAGGCGGTCCAGCACGCGCTGCCAGGCGCGCTGCGACGGCAACTGACAGAGGTGGCGCACCACCATGGGCCAGGTGCCCGCGCTGATCAGTGCCAGGCACCCGGTGGCCAGGTCGTTCCAGAGGCCCGCATTGGGCCACAGCAGTTGCCCGCCAATGCCTGTCCAGGAGGCCAGCACCAGCACCATGATGAAGGCGTAGGCGGCATACCAGCCGTAAGCCGGGTCGCGGTACACACGGCTTTGCACGGCACAGCTGATGGCCAGAAACAGCAACACCCCAAACACCAGCCCCAACGTCAGGGACTGGAGCTGCAGCCGCTGCGCCTGCAAACGCTCGGGGACCGCGTTGACGGGAATATTGACCGTGGTGACGTGTTGCAGCCGCACCAGCACGTCGTGAGGGGCGTGGTCGGGCAACTGAAGGCCAAACTGTGCATAACGGCCAGGTTCTGGCCAATTGGCCAATGGCACGGTGTCACCAGCGGTTTCGCGCTGCCATTGGCCGCGGGCGTCACGCTGGAACACGCTCACCTGGTCCAGCACGGGCAGCGGGAACTCCATCACCCAGCGGCCCGTGTGGCCGGGGGCTTGCTGAAAGCGGTAGTACAGCCAGAGCGCTGCTTTTTCACCCAACCGGTAGGTGGTGTCTGCCTGGGACGGGGCCATGCCCGGTGCGGTGATGGCTTGCTCGACCGTCAGAGTGCCCTGTGGGTCAATCAGTGCCAGACTGGCTTCGCGCAGGTCCAGCAGCCGCTCGCTGTTCAAGGGGGTGACAGGCGGTGGCGTGGGGGATGGGCTGCGTTGGGCGCTGGCCGGTCCAGGCCAGGCCAGCAGCAGGCAAAACAGCAACGACACCTTGAGCAGCAAGCGGCTGACAAGGGGCGGCCAATGGCAAAGGGTCGGGCATCGCATACACTTCAAAGCCTGTTTTTTGAAGCTCGACCTGCGCCATTTCGCCTGAAATTCAGGCATCCCCAAAGCAGCCTGCGCAGGTCCCATTAAGGTTTTTCATGAGTTTGAAGTGCGGTATTGTAGGCCTGCCCAACGTGGGCAAATCCACCCTTTTCAACGCCCTGACCAAGGCGGGCATTGCGGCGGAAAACTACCCGTTTTGCACCATTGAGCCGAACGTCGGCGTGGTCGAATTGCCCGACACGCGCTTGGCCCAGCTGGCCACCATCGTGGAGCCCGAGCGCATCGTCCCCGCCATCGTCGAGTTTGTGGACATTGCCGGCTTGGTGGCCGGTGCCAGCACCGGTGAAGGCCTGGGCAACAAGTTCCTGGCGCACATCCGGGAAACTGACGCCACCATCAACGTGGTGCGCTGTTTTGAAGACGAGAACGTGATTCACGTCGCCGGCAAGGTCGACCCGATTTCGGACATCGAGGTGATTCAGACGGAGCTGTGCCTGGCCGACCTGGCCGCCGTTGAAAAAGCCCTGCACCGCGTCAGTAAACTGGCCCGCTCGGGCGACAAGGAGTCGGCCAAGCTGGTGACGATCCTGGAGAAATGCCAGGTCGTGCTGAACGAAGCCAAGCCGGTGCGCAGCATCGACTTCAGCAAGGACGAGTTGCCATTGCTCAAGCAGTTCTTTCTGATCACCGCCAAACCCGCGATGTTTGTGGCCAACGTGGCCGAAGACGGCTTTGAGAACAACCCCTTCCTGGACCGCTTGACGGCGTACGCCACGGCGCAAAAAGCGCCTGTGGTGGCGATTTGCGCCAAGATGGAAGCCGAAATGGCTGACATGGACGAAGACGACAAGAAGATGTTCCTCGCCGAGATCGGCCAGGAAGAGCCGGGCCTGAACCGCCTCATCATGGCCGCCTATAAGCTGCTGGGCCTGCAGACCTATTTCACGGCGGGCGTGAAAGAAGTGCGCGCCTGGACCATTCATGTTGGCGACACCGGCCCTCAGGCGGCCGGTGTCATCCACACCGACTTTGAAAAAGGCTACATCCGCGCCCAGACCATCGCGTTCGACGACTTCATCACCTTCAAGGGTGAGCAGGGCGCCAAAGACGCGGGCAAGATGCGCAGCGAAGGCAAGGACTACGTCGTCAAGGACGGCGACGTGATGAACTTCCTGTTCAGCAGCTGATTTGGTACACCCCTGCTTGGACTCACTGCGTGTAGTCCACCCTCCCCTTGCAGGGGACGCCACCTGCCGTCCGGCGAAGCCGGTTCGGCGATGGCCGCTGGTATTGGTGAAACCTATGTCCATGATTTTTCAGATTGCGCAAACACCATGAATGAACCTGTCCGACTGGCCAAGCGGGTGGCCGAGATGGTCCCTTGCTCGCGCAGTGAAGCCGAGCAGTACATCGAAGGTGGCTGGGTGTCGGTGGATGGTGTGGTGGTGGAGGAGCCGCAGTTCCGGGTAGCCCACCAGCGGGTGGAGATCTCGCCGGACGCCAGCTTGCTGGGCCTGGGCGAGGTGACGCTGCTGCTGCACAAACCGGCTGGGCACGAGGCGCTGCTGCTGCCGACCCACCATGCCAGCAGCGACCGCTCTGGCGTTCGCCCGCTGAAAAAGCACCTGGCTGCGTCCGAACTGCTCACGCCGTTGGCGCTGCCTGCGAGTGGCCTGGTGGTGTTCACGCAGGACTGGCGTGTGGCCCGAAAGCTGCGGGAAGACAGCGCCACGCTGGAGCATGAGGTGGTGGTCGACGTGAGCGGCGAGATCAAACCCGGTGGGCTGGAGCGCCTGAACCGCGCGGACCACGGTTTCACCTTCAACGGTGTGCCGCTGAGCGCGGCCAAGGTCAGCTTTCAAAGTGAGGCGCGCCTGCGCTTTGCCTTGAAGGGCGAGCGGCCTGGGCAAATTGCCTTCATGTGTGAAAGCGTGGGCCTGCAAGTCACGGCGATGAAACGCCTGCGCATTGGCCGCGTGCCGCTCAGTGATTTGCCGGTGGGTCAGTGGCGCTACCTGACAGCGCACGAGCGGTTTTGAATCAACTCGGGAAGAAGCTCGGAAACGCCCAGACCGCACCAGCAGTCATCGTCAAATACCGTAGAAACTTGCCAATGGCCATGTAACCCAGGCAGGGCCAGAACGGAAACTTCAACCAGCCCGCCATCGCGCACAGCGGGTCGCCCACCACGGGCAGCCAGGCCAGCAGGCAGGCTTTGGGGCCCAGCTTTTCCAGCCATCGCACAGCCCTGCCGTGGTGGTTGGAGTGCTGGTATTTGTCAGCCACCTTGTGCGCGCCATAGCCCATCCACCAGTCCAGCGCACCGCCCAGTGTGTTGCCCACCGTGGCCACCGCAATGGCGGCCCAGAACAGCTCTGGGTTGAGTTTGACCAGCCCCAGCACCACCGGCTCGGACCCCAGCGGCAGCAGGGTGGCCGAAATGAAGGCCACCACAAACACGGTGCTCAGGCCGAATTCAGGCAGGGCCAGCAGGTCTAAAAGGTGTTGGGTCCAGGCTTGCATCAGCGGCCAGTATAGGCAGGGTGCATGAATGCTTTTCAAGTGCTGAAAAATCAGGCAAGTACAATCCGTGCTCTTTTCCAGCACCCCCCCTTTTTTTTCTCGCCCTCTCAGTCATGAACATCGGCCCCTACGCTTTGGCGAACCACGTTTTCGTCGCGCCCATGGCCGGCGTGACCGATCGGCCGTTTCGGGTGCTGTGCAAAAAGCTGGGCGCTGGCTATGCCGTCAGCGAGATGGTCACCTCCCGCCGCGACCTGTGGGATTCGCTGAAAACCTCCCGTCGCGCCAACCATGCCGGCGAAGACGCACCGATTGCCGTGCAGATCGCCGGGACCGACGCCGCCATGATGGCTGACGCGGCGCGCTACAACATCGCCCGGGGTGCGCAGATCATCGACATCAACATGGGTTGCCCGGCCAAAAAGGTGTGTAACCGGTGGGCCGGGTCGGCCCTGATGCAGGACGAGCCGCTGGCGCTGCAGATCGTGCAGGCCGTGGTGGACGCCTGCCAGCCGCACGGTGTGCCGGTCACCTTGAAAATGCGCACCGGCTGGGACGCCTCGCACCGCAACGCCCTGCCGCTGGCGCAGGCGTTTGAGTCGGCCGGGGTGCAGATGATCACGGTGCATGGCCGCACCCGCGAGCAGGGCTATAAAGGGCTGGCCGAGTACGACACGGTGGCCTCCGTCAAGGCCGCCCTGCGCATTCCGGTGGTGGCCAATGGCGACATCACCAGCTGTGAAAAAGCGCGGGACGTGCTGGCCTACACCGGCGCTGACGCGGTGATGATTGGCCGCGCCGCGCAGGGCCGGCCGTGGATTTTTCGCGAGGTGGTGCACTTCCTGGCCACCGGCACCCACCTGGCCCCGCCGCTGGTGGCCGACGTGGCCCGCCTGCTGCTGGCGCACCTGGACGACCACTACAGCTTGTATGGCGAGTCTACTGGCGTGCGCAGCGCGCGCAAACACATCGGCTGGTACGTGGTCGGACTGCCGGGCAGTGAGGTGTTTCGGGCCCGCATGAACACGCTGGACAGCACCGGCGCACAGGGTGAGGCGGTGGCCGCGTATTTCGACCAGCTCGGCCAGCTGTCGGACCGCATGCCCCGGCCGCCAGCACAGGCTGCGAACATGCCCCTGGCCGACTCAGCCCAAAACAACAACGACAACAACATCTCCCAAGAGAAAGCCCCCGCATGAGCAAACAACACATCGAGGAGTGCGTCCGCACCAGCCTCGAAGGCTACTTCAAGGACCTGGCCGACACCGAGCCCGCCGGCATCTACGACATGATGGTGCGGGTGGTGGAAAAGCCGCTGCTGGAGGTGGTGATGCAGCACGCCGCCAACAACCAGTCCCGTGCGGCCGAATGGCTGGGGCTGAACCGCAACACGCTGCGTAAAAAACTGGTCGAACACAAGCTGATCGACTGAATCCCCTGCGCGTCTTGCGCCCGAACAACCCGATTTTCCAAACCAAAAAAAGCGAGCCCATGAACGCCCTGATCTCCGTTTCCGACAAAACCGGCATCCTTGAATTTGCCCAGGCCCTGCACGCGCTGGGTATCCAGCTGCTGTCCACCGGCGGCACCGCCAAGCTGCTGGCCGATGCCGGTTTGCCTGTGACCGAGGTGGCCGACCACACCGGCTTCCCCGAGATGCTGGACGGCCGGGTCAAAACCCTGCACCCCACCATCCACGGCGGTTTGCTGGCTCGCCGCGATGTGCCCGAGCACATGGCCGCCCTGCAGACGCACGGCATTGCCACCATCGACCTGCTGGTGGTCAACCTCTACCCGTTTGAAAGCACCGTGGCCAAAGCCGGCTGCACGCTGGAAGATGCGATTGAAAACATCGATATTGGTGGTCCGGCCATGGTGCGCTCGGCGGCCAAAAACTGGAAAGACGTGGGCGTGCTGACCGACGCGTCGCAGTACCCGCAGGTGCTGGCCGAACTGACGGCCGATGGCAAGCTGACCGATGCGACCAAATTTGCCTTGTCGGTGGCGGCCTTCAACCGCATCAGCCAGTACGACGGCGCCATCAGCGACTACCTGTCCAGCATCCAGCCAGACGGCAGCCACGCGATGTTTGCCGGGCAGTCGAACGGCCGCTTCGTGAAGGTGCAGGACCTGCGCTACGGCGAAAACTCCCACCAGCAGGCCGCGCTGTACCGGGACCTGTACCCCGCGCCGGGCTCGCTGGTCACGGCCAAACAGCTGCAGGGCAAAGAGCTGTCCTACAACAACATCGCCGACGCCGACGCCGCGTGGGAATGTGTCAAAAGCTTTGACCTGCTCAAGGACGGCCCGGCTTGTGTGATCGTTAAGCACGCCAACCCCTGCGGTGTGGCACTGGGCGCGGACGGCCTGGAGGCCTACAGCCAGGCCTTCAAGACCGACCCGACTTCCGCGTTCGGCGGCATCATCGCGCTGAACTGCCCGCTTGACGAGCGTGCCGCGCTGCAGATTTCCAAGCAGTTTGTCGAAGTGCTGATGGCCCCGGCCTTCTCCCCTGAAGCGCTGGAAGTGTTCAAGACCAAGGTCAATGTGCGCCTGCTGCAGATCGAGCTGCCTGCCGGTGGCGACACGGCGTGGCTGCAGGGACGCAACGCGGTGGACGTCAAACGCGTCGGCTCCGGCCTGCTGATGCAGACCGCCGACAACCACACTCTGGACTTGGCCGACCTGCGCGTGGTCAGCAAGCTGCAGCCCACCCCGGCCCAACTGCAGGACCTGCTGTTCGCCTGGAAGGTGGCCAAGTACGTCAAGTCCAACGCGATTGTGTTTTGTGCCGGTGGCATGACGCTGGGCGTGGGCGCTGGCCAGATGAGCCGCATCGACTCGGCGCGCATCGCCTCGATCAAGGCGGCCAACGCCGGGCTGACCCTGCAAGGCTCCGCCGTGGCGAGTGACGCCTTCTTCCCATTCCGTGACGGCCTGGATGTGGTGGTGGACGCCGGTGCGACCTGCGTGATTCAGCCCGGTGGCAGCATGCGGGACGACGAAGTGATTGCCGCTGCCGATGAGCGCGGCGTGGTGATGGTGCTGACGGGCGTGCGCCACTTCAGGCATTGAGTCGCCCTCGCCCGAGGGCCTGACAAGCCATTTCAAGGCAAAAAAAGGGGTCTGAACCGCTGTTCAGACCCCTTTTTTAATGGAATTGGCCGTCTGCCTAGGTGATTGCTGCCTGTATCGCTATTAAAATGATAGCAATTCAAGGGTCTTCACAAGCCCTGGAAGAAGGCGCTGGCCGCAGCCACCGTCTCGTCAATGTCGGCCGCCGAGTGGGCGGCGCTGACAAAACCGGCTTCATACAGCGCGGGGGCGTAGTACACACCCTTGTCCAACATGGCGTGAAAAAAGCGGTTGAAGGCCGGGCTGTCGGTGGCCATCACGCTGGCGTAGTTGTGGGGCAGCTGGCCCAGCAGGAAAAAGCCGAACATGCCGCCTTCGCTGTCGGCACAAAACGGCACACCGGCGGCGCGGGCCGCGGTGCTCAAGCCGGTGACCAGGCTTCGGGTGCGAGCGGTCAGGGCGTCGTAAAACCCGGGTTTTTGAATCTCACGCAGGGTCGCCAGCCCGCAGGCCGTGGCCACCGGGTTGCCGGACAGGGTGCCGGCCTGGTAGACCGACCCCATCGGCGCCAGGTGCTCCATCACTGCGCGCGGGCCGCCAAACGCTGCCATGGGCATGCCGCCACCAATCACCTTGCCCAGCACCGTGATGTCAGGTTTGAAGCCCGGAATCTGCTGTGCGTAGACGCTCTGCGCGCCCCCCAGCGCCACCCGGAAGCCGGTCATCACCTCGTCGAACACCAGCAGCGCGCCGTACTCGGTGCACAGCTCGCGGCAGCGGGTCATGAAGGGGAGGCTGGCGCGCACGAAGTTCATGTTGCCGCAGATCGGCTCCATCATCAGGCAGGCGATGTCTTTGCCGTGCAGTGCAAAACATTCCTCCAGCTGGGCGATGTGGTTGTACTCCAGCACCAGCGTGTCTTTCACCACTTCGGGCGGGACGCCGGCGCTGGTGGGGTTGCCAAAGGTGGCCAGGCCAGAACCGGCCTTGACCAGCAGCGCGTCGGTGTGGCCGTGGTAGCAGCCCTCGAACTTGATGATCTTGTTGCGGCCGGTGGCGCCGCGGGCCAGGCGGATGGCGCTCATGGCGGCCTCGGTGCCCGAGCTGACCAGGCGCACCATCTCCATTGAAGGCACCAGCCGCACCAGTTCTTCGGCGATCTCGACCTCGCGTTCGGTCGGCGCGCCGAAGGAAAAGCCGTCGAGCAGCGCGTGCTGCACGGCTTCAACCACCGCCGGGTGGCCGTGGCCCAAAATCATCGGGCCCCAGGAGCCGATGTAGTCGATATAGCGCTGGCCGTCGGCATCCCAGAAGTAAGCGCCTTTCGCGCGTTGCACAAAACGCGGGGTGCCGCCCACTGCCTTGAAGGCCCGCACGGGCGAGTTCACGCCGCCAGGGATCAGTTGTTTGGCGCGCTCGAACAGAGCGGCGTTGCGGGAGGTGTCGGGCGAGTTCAGGGGCGTCATGGCGGTGCTCGGGTTCAGTGTTTGGTGCCGCTGGTCGGCAGCTCGATGGCTGGGGCGTTCAACAGCGACTGGGAGGCGCGGGCTTCGGTCTGCGGGCTGTCGGATGGGTGGCCATCCGTGTCGCCCGACAGGTCCTCTTCGCCCACCTCGCCTTCCTCGTCAAGGTCGGTCTGCGCCCAGAACATGCGTTCCGGGATCACGTGCCCCATCCCGGGGTGAAAGCCAGCGTCCAGGCTGTGGTCCAGGTAGGTCAGGGCTTCGGCAGTGGCCGCTTGCAGGTCGTTGCCGTTGGCCAGCAAGGCAGTCAGGGCGGCTGACAAGGTCTCACCTGCGCCGGAAAAAACGGCTTCAAAGCGTTCGAATTTCTCGCTGTACAACACGGTCAGCGGGGTGGCCAGCACGTTGTCGATGAACTGGTCGGGGCAGGGAATGCCGGTGACCAGCACGTAGGACACGCCCAGGCTTTCAGCCGCCTTGGCAATGTCGCGCGGGGCAGGGTTTCGCTCGCTCGACCAGTCTGGCAACAGCCAGCGCCACAGGCTGCTGTGGTTGCCAACCAACACTGTGGTTTGCGGCAAAAGCAGCTCTCGAAACGCATCCTGGTAGCTGTCGATTTCGCTGTCGTTCCACCAGGACAGGTTGGGCATGTACGCGATAAGTGGTATGTCGGCGTAGTCGGCCGCAATGCCCGCGATGGCGCTGATGTTCTCCGGGCTGCCGACAAAACCGACCTTGATGGCGGCCACCGGCATGTCTTCCAGGGCTGATCTGGCCTGGTCCGTGACAGCCTCTTCGTCGAAGGAAAAGTGGTCAAAAATCTCGGCCGTGTCGCGCACGTAAGCGCCTGTCACCACCGCCAGCGGGTGGGTTCCGGCGGAGACCATGGCGGCAATGTCGGCGGTCAGCCCAGCGGCCCCGCTGGGGTCGTTGGCGTTGAAAGTCATCACGCACACCGGGGCGGTGTCATCCTCCTCAGTGAGAGGGATTTTGGAGTCGTCTGGGGGGGTGTTGGTGGTGGGCATTCGTTGCGATTTTGCCGCCGACGCCGATAAGCCACGCCGCGTCTATACAATCCGCAGATTCTATTCCAAAGCTCTTTTTCAGAGACCTAATCAATGACGTGGATGTGCTTAATTTGTGGCTGGATTTACGACGAAGCCGAGGGTGCGCCCGACCATGGAATTGCTGCCGGAACACTGTGGGCCGATGTGCCCATGAACTGGACATGCCCTGAATGCGGTGCGCGAAAAGAAGATTTCGAAATGGTGCAAATTTAAGCGTGTTTGTGTGATTTTTAACGCTTGTGCGCGTTTTGCATTCACCGTATAAAGCCTGTGACCAGTGCTGCTTCAAGCACACGTCGCAGACATAAAGAGGAGCAAAGTCAGTGAGCAATTCCAGTTCCGGACTCAAGGTCCTCGTGATTGACGACAGCAACACCATTCGGCGCAGTGCCGAAATCTTTCTGAAGCAGGGTGGTCATGAGGTGTTGCTGGCCGAGGACGGATTTGACGCCTTGTCCAAAGTCAACGACTACCAGCCTGACCTCATTTTTTGCGACATCCTGATGCCTCGTCTGGATGGCTATCAAACCTGTGCAATCATCAAACGCAACGCAAAATTCTCCGGCGTTCCGGTGGTGATGCTTTCCTCCAAAGACGGTGTGTTCGACAAGGCACGTGGCCGCATGGTGGGGTCGCAGGACTACCTGACCAAGCCGTTTACCAAAGACCAGCTGCTGCAGACCGTACTGGCCTTCGGCAGCGCAAAACAAGGAGCTGTGTGATGGCAATCAAAAAAATTCTGATCGTTGACGATTCAAAAACCGAACTGATGTTCTTGACCGACTTGCTGGTCAAAAATGGCTTCAGTGTCAAAACCGCCGAAAACGCCGAAGACGCATTTCGCCGGCTTGCGGAAGACAAACCCGAGTTGATTCTGATGGACGTCGTGATGCCGGGCCAGAATGGATTTCAGCTCACCCGCGCCATCACCCGGGACCCGCTGTATTCGGACATCCCCATCATCATGTGCACCAGCAAGAACCAGGAAACTGATCGGGTGTGGGGCATGCGCCAGGGCGCACGTGACTACATCACGAAGCCGGTGGATGCCACCGAGCTGATGGCAAAGATCAAAGCCCTCGGCTGATCCGCACCCCCAGGACCCGGGTATGGCGAACAGACAAGCACTCAGAGAATTACAAACCCGGCTGGCGGAACGGCTGCAGGTGGCACGTACGCAGGGCGTTGCGGCGGCCTGGCTGGCCGTCGAGGCGGGTGGTCAAAAGTACCTTTTTCCCCTGAGCCAGTCCGGGGAAATCTTCCCTTGGGCCAGCGCCCAGCCCGTGCCATACACCCAGCCCTGGTTTGTGGGTGTTGCCAATTTGCGCGGTGGTCTTTTCGGTGTGGTGGACCTGGCCAGCTTTGCCAGCGGCCAGGCCCCGGTCGCCCGGAACGAGTTGGTCTACAACGACACCCGTCTGGTGGCCCTCAACACGGCGCTGGACGTCAACTGCGCCTTGATGGTCGACAAACTGGCCGGTCTGCGTAAGCAGGATGCCTTCAGTGACTTTGCAGCGCGAAGCCCTGATGCGCCTGAGTTTTTCGGAAATCAATACATCGACCACAGCGGCGCGCGTTGGCAGGAAATCAACTTGCAAACACTTGCGCAGCAGGTTCATTTTTTGACTATCAGCGCTTAAGTTCACCCCTTTGTTCATCGGTCCATCGTTGGCCCTGCCATTGCCCCAGCTCATCCCGGAAGGTTTTTCATGTCCGTATTAGAAAATATCCAGAAGCTATTCAAACCCAAGGCCGTTCAGGCGCAAGACAGCATGGACATGGCGTCCATTGGGATGCCGATGGATCCATCCGCTGGTTCGATCGACGATGCAGCCGTCAGCACAGGTGTGTATCGGCCCATGGACGGCCCTGACGATGCGTTTGCCACCAGCCGGTTGACATCGCTTGAAGAAGCGGCACCCGTGGCTAGTGGTGATTTGTTGACGCTTCCGGTCCTGGGCCGGCGTCCAATCGGGCAACATCAGCGTATTTTGGTCACGCTGCTGGCGATTGCCGTTGTGGTGCTAGGTGTGGTGACATTTTTGGCGCTGAGTCAGGCTGACAAGGTGGCGCAGCAGGTGGCTGCCACGGGTCAGTCTCTGATGCAGTCCCAGCGACTGGCGAAGTCGGTGTCCCAGGCGCTGGTGGGCAGTGCGCAGGCCTTTCCGGACGTGCGTGAAAGCTCGGACTCTTTGGCCAAGGCGGTTCGCGGTTTGAAAGACGGCGAAGCCAGTCTGCGTTTGACCTCTGTGAGTGACGCGCTGTTGCCGGACGTTGAAAAAGTCACGCCGCTGATGGAACGGGCCGAGAAAAATGCCAACACCGTGATGAGCCAGCAGAGCATTTTGACCCAGGTGGGTACTGCGCTGCGCACCATCAACCGCCAGTCATCTGACCTGCTGGAAATCGCCGAGACCGTGTCGTCTTTGAAGCTGCAGCAAAATGCGGCCCCCGCCGAGATTTCGGCGTCTGGTCAGCTGGTGATGTTGACGCAGCGGATTGGTAAATCTGCCAACGAATTCCTGACCATGGAGGGCGTGAGCCCCGAGGCGGTGTTCCTGCTTGGCAAGGACTTGAACTCGTTCAAAGAGATTGCGCAGGGCCTGCAGGACGGCAGCCCCGAGCTGCGTCTGAGCGGCTCCAAGGACCCGCAGACGCGCGAGCGCCTGGAAGCACTGATGGCGTTGTACGAGCAAACCCGTGTTCAGGCGGGCGCCATTCTGGGTAACCTGCAAGGTCTGGTGTCAGCCCGTGAAGCGCAGTCTTCCATCATTGCTGACAGCGAGCCCATGCGCCGCAGTCTAGAAGATCTGCAAGGCAAACTGTCTACCCAGACAGGCCTGAGCGCCGCCTCCTTGATCACGCTGGTGGCGGCTGCGGCTTTTGCCTTGCTGTGTGGCGCGGGCCTCGCGCGACTGCAGGTGCAGGACAGCCAGCAGCGTCAGAACGTGGCGGAAAACCAGCGCCAGGAAGCAAAAAGCCAGGAACAGGACGCCAAACGCGTCAACGACGCCAACCAGGCTGCCATTTTGCGTTTGATGAATGAGTTGCAAACTGTCGCTGAGGGTGATTTGACCCAGGAAGCGACCGTGACGGAAGACATCACCGGTGCGATTGCCGACTCGGTGAACTACACCGTGGAAGAGTTGCGTCAGCTGGTGGGTAACGTGCAAAACACGGCGTCCAAGGTGGCCGAGACCACCGCACAGGTTGAAAGCACCTCTACCGAGCTGCTGGCTGCTTCGACAGAGCAGCTTCGTGAAATTCGTGAAACGGGTCAGTCGGTGCTGGACATGGCGTCTCGCATTAACGAAGTGTCAACCCAGGCGCAGGAGTCCTCCCTGGTGGCGCGTCAATCGCTGACGGCTGCAGAGTCCGGTTTGCAGGCCGTGCAAAACGCCATCGGCGGTATGAATTCCATCCGTGACCAGATTCAGGAAACCTCCAAGCGGATCAAACGCCTGGGTGAATCGTCTCAGGAGATTGGTGAGATCACCGAGCTGATTTCTGACATTACCGAGCAGACCAACGTGTTGGCGTTGAACGCGGCCATTCAGGCTGCGTCGGCCGGTGAGGCTGGACGCGGCTTCTCGGTGGTGGCTGAAGAGGTGCAGCGATTGGCTGAACGCTCCGCTGATGCGACGCGCCAGATTTCGGCCCTCGTGAAAGCGATTCAGACCGATACGCAGGATGCGGTAGCCGCTATGGAGCGCTCCACGCAGGGTGTGGTGGAAGGTGCCAAGCTGTCCGACAACGCCGGTACGGCGCTGACCGAAATTGATCAGGTGTCACGTCGTCTGGCGGACCTGATTGAGCAGATTTCCAATTCCGCCTCCCGTGAAGCTGTCTCTGCCAACGTGGTGGCCGGCAACATCCAGCACATTTTTGCGGTGACCGAACAAACGGGTGAAGGCACGCGTTCGACCGCCCAGCAGGTGCGTGATTTGTCCCGCATGGCTGAGGAGCTGCGTCAATCGGTGTCCCGATTCAAGATCGCTTGACCCCCGTGTTCGTGTGTTGATCCGAGCGTCCTGATTTTTCCGAATTGGCCTGTCATCTATGCAATCCAACGCCTCATTTTCAACACCCGCCGATCTTGATGTTGGTGTGCGTGACCTGGGCCCTCTGGCCTGGGTGCTGGACGAACTGCGCAAGTCCCTGGATGCGTCTGCAAAAGCGCTCAAGCGTTTTGTGCGCGACGCAGAGGCCGCACGCGGGGCGGATCTCGCCGCCGTGGATGCCGGCCAGCTTCGGATTGCACGGCAACAGCTTCACCAAGCTGTTGGAGCACTGGAAATGGTGGGGCTGGCTGAGCCCGCGCTGGTGCTACGCGCCATGGAGGCCGCTGTGCAGCGTTTTCTTCAGCAGCCGGAGTATTGCAACCAGGACGCCGCAGCCAAGATTGAAAGGGCCAGCTTTGCGCTGACCGAGTACCTCGATGGTGTGTTGGCGAACAAACCCATCTCCGCCATTTCGCTGTTTCCGCAGTACCGCGATGTGCGTGAGCTGGTGCGAGCTGACAGGATTCACCCCGCAGACCTCTGGGCATACGAATGGCGCTGGCTGGACATCGACATGGCCTCGCCCGCCCCTGCGCTGATGTACAGCGCTGAGACGCGTAAAACGCTGGACCAGTCGGTGTTGCCTTTGATGCGTGGCCGTGCACCGCAGGCTGCGCAGGACATGTGCGCCTTGTGCCTTGGTTTGGCTGCGGGGCAGAGTGAGTCGCAGCCACGTATCTTCTGGGGCATCGCGGCCGCCCTGTTTGAAGCGCTCGCGCAGGATATTTTGGTCACGGATGTCTACATCAAGCGCATCGCTTCCCGCGTGTTGATGCAGTACACCTCTTTGTCCAAGGGGAACTCCGCGATCTCTGAGCGGCTGGCGCTGGATCTGCTTTTTTTCTGCGCCCAGTCGCGCCCTGAGTCGCCGCAGCAGGCACCACATTTGGCATCAGTTCGTGCCGCTTATGGTTTGTCTGCCATGGGCCCGACGGATTACGAAACCGTGCAGTTTGGTCGATTTGATCCTGCACTGTTGGCGCAGGCCCGAAAACGCATCACGTCCGCCAAGGAAATGTGGTCATCGTTTTCGGCTGGTGACCTGAGCAAGTCGAAGCTGGTCGCTGATCAGTTCAGTTTGGTGTCGGACTCCCTGTTGAAGCTTCACCCGCCCAGTGAGCCCTTGGCGGCGGCATTGGCCCGGGCTGTCGACACTGCGCTGGGTGCGGGGGTAGCCCCGCGAATCGAGCTGGCCATGGAAGTGGCCACTTCGGTCTTGTACCTTGAGGCCGCTTTTGAAGACCTGGACCCCAACGACCCGCAGATGACGGTGCGCATGGCCAATCTGGCCGACCGCCTGGAAGAAGTCCGTGTCGGGGGCATGCCCCAACCGCTGCAAAGCTGGATGGAGGATTTGTACCGCCGGGTCAGCGACAAACAAACCATGGGCAGTGTTGTTGGCGAACTTCGCACCTCCCTCGGTGAGTTGGAAAGTTCTCTGGACCTGTACTTCCGTGATCCCCAGAACAAGGCTGTGCTGGCGGCTGTACCGCGTCAATTGGCCCAAATGCGTGGCGTTCTGTCGGTGCTGGGTCTGGATCAGGCGTCGCACGCCGTGCTGCGGATGCGCGACATGATTGAGTCCATGCTGCTCCCGAGCGGCGATGGCCACAGTGTGTCCGAGCAGAGCGTGTTTGACCAACTGGGTAACAACCTGGGTGCGTTGAGTTTTCTGATTGACATGTTGAACTACCAGCCCACGCTGGCCAAGCAGCTGTTTGTCTATGACGAAGAAAAGGGTGAATTAAGACCGCTGATGGGTCGGGTCCAGAAAGCCAGTGCGGCGCCTGTGGTGCCGGTGGTTGAAGCGGATGCCCTGTCACAGGAGATCCGCTCCTTGGTGCTGGACGCCGGCGCGGGTGGTACCCGTGACGAGTTGACGCAGCGACTCGACCAACTGGCGACCGATGCCGCTTTGGCGGGACAACCCGCGATGGCTCGCTCGGCTCAGGAAGCCTCTGCGGCTTCACTGACCCATGATTCGCAGCAGGTGGCCAGCGTACTGACCTCACTGGTTTCCAACTACGCCACGCCTGAAGTGCCTCCTGTGCAGGCCACGGCAGGGGTAGAGATTGAAGAAGATGACTTGCAAGACATCTTTTTGGAAGAGGCCCGAGAAGTGGTGGCGACCGGCCGTGAGGCGATTTCCGAGTTGGCGTTGGACCCTTCCAGTGTGGCGCAGCTCACCGTGCTCCGGCGTGCGTTTCACACACTCAAGGGAAGTGCTCGTATGGTCGGGCTTGGCGAGTTTGGCGAGGCAGGCTGGTCCATGGAGCAATTGCTCAACAGCTGGCTCGCCGATCAGAAATCAGCCAGTGATGAATTCAGGGCGCTTTGCGCCGACGCGATGGCTGCATTCGCGGTGTGGGTCAGTGACATCGAAGCCAAACGTGATGACGGTTGGTCCGCTGTGCCATTCCGACTCAGTGCCGATGCACTTCGGTCAGATTCGCCGGCCGTACCCTTGGTTGTACCTCGGGCTGCCCAGCCGCAAGAAGCCCCTGTCGAGCAATCCGTGGACATGGTGGTCAGCCCACCCGTGGAGCTCACCAGTTTTGAGTTGATCGACGATGGACCGTTGACGCAGGCGTCCGGTGATTCGCTGCCCAGCAGCCCGCCCGAAGCTGCTGTCAGCGAGCTCGATTTCGACTTTGCCCTGAGTGATGAGTCGCTCGAGCCTGCACTGGTACCTCCGGTTTCCGATGGTCTGCCGCTTGTGTCGGAAACCTTGCCGCTGTTGCCGGACGAGGTGCCGGAGGCGCCTGCCGATGAGGCAGGTGAGCCAGTGTTCACGGCGGCCGTTGCTGAGGTTGAACCCGAACCAGCGCCTGATCTTTCTTTTGATCTGACGCCCTCACCGGTGGACGATCTGTCAACTTTCACCTTGTCAGAGGTGCCGGCCGACAACACTGTCCACGTGACCCAAGCTGAACCTTCGCAGGCTGCGGAGTTGTCGGATGAGGATTTTTATGAGCACTTCCAGCTTGATGTGGTGGTCGAACCTGAGCAGGCTGTTACCACGTCAGAGCCTTCGGCAGACACTTTTACGGCTGCGCCGCCTGTGCCCTCTGTCGTTTTGCCGTCCGTGTTGGACGCGGGGATAGAACTTGAACAGGCGCTGGACCTGGAGGCTGAAACACCAGAGATTTCGGCGCAGGAAGCGTCTCACGACGAGCAGATTAAAACCATTGGTTCACTGCGCATCGGCATTCCACTTTATAACGTTTACCTGAACGAAGCGGATGAGTGGTCGCGCCGACTGGCGACCGAGGTGGCGGAGTGGGCTATTGAGCCGCATCAACCCATCGGTGAGTCCACTGTGGCTTTGGCTCATTCACTGGCCGGAAGCTCGGCCACGGTTGGTTTTCATGCGCTGTCGGACATGGCCCGTGCCATGGAATACGCGTTGGAGCAGTCCAGAGCCCATCACCACGCTGGGGCGGAGCACCACTGCCAGGTGTTTGTCGATGCGTCCGAAGACATCCGCCGCCTGTTGCATCAGTTTGCGGCTGGCTTCCTCAAGGAGCCAGATGGGGCGCTGCTCAAGCGCCTGAAGCAGCTGGAGTTCTCTGATCCGGTGACGGTTGCCGGTGAAGACGCCGCAGATTCAGTGCCGCTCCCCTTGGACGACGACGGCGCTTTTGCTTTCGACGCCGATACAGACGCCGTGATTGACGCTGCTGCACCACCAGAGGTCAGCAGTGCCGCCCCTGTTCGAACGTCGACCGCCATGGTGATAGACCTGAGCCCGAGCCTGTCAATCCCGACATTCCCCAGCGCGCGATTTGTCGAACAACCGCGGTCTTTCTCGTCAGATGTCGGTGTTGACGAAGACGATGACATCGACGCCGTGGATGCGATTGACTTCGAGCTCTTTCCCATCTTTGAAGAAGAGGCTGAGGAGTTGTTGCCGCAGCTTGGCGGTGCGATGCGCCAGTGGTCCGCCCGCCCTGAAAACATGAGCGCCCGCATGGAGGTCTTGCGTGCCCTGCACACGCTCAAGGGAAGCGCGCGACTGGCGGGTGCCTTGCGGTTGGGCGAGATGGCGCACCGCATTGAATCCGACATTGAGTACCTTGGCTCTGAGGTCACCAATGCGCGCGAACTTGACCCGCTGCTGGGCCGGTTTGATGCCCTGCAGGCCACGTTCGAAAACCTGCGCCACCCCGTGGTCACGGATCCTCGCGATCAGGTGCTGGCCTCGCCAGTGCCTGTTGCCGAAGTGGAAGACACGTCGCTGTTCCTGGATGAGGCTGCTGAAGCCGTGTCATCCAGTGCCGATGCTGTTGACGCTCAGGACGGTGATTTGCCCGCGCCCGCTGCGCGTCGCATTGATATTCCTGCACCTCAGGCGATGGCGCTTCATGCGCTGCGCCAGTCGTCCACAGCGTCGATCCGGGTGCGCTCCCAGCTGCTTGACCGCATGGTCAACCAGGCCGGTGAGGTGATGATCACCCGGTCCCGGCTGGAGGCGGAGCTGAGCCAGTTGCGCTCGGCCCTGGTGGACATGAGTGGTAACTTGAACCGCTTGCGCCAGCAGTTGCGTGACATTGAAGTGCAGGCTGAAAGCCAGATGCAGTCAAGATTGGCGCAGGCCAAGGAGTCGCAGGCCTCGTTCGACCCGCTGGAGTTTGACCGTTTCACACGCGTGCAGGAGCTGACCCGCATGATGGCTGAGTCCGTCAACGACGTTGCAACCGTGCAGCGCACTTTGCAGCGTACCGTGGACGCCACCGAGGACGACCTGGTTGCGCAGGCGCGCCAGACCCGTGAGTTGCAGCGCGATTTGCTGCGGACCCGGATGGTGGAGTTTGAAGGCAT
>JBJXEI010000255.1:0-17881 GCA_046154065.1 Polaromonas sp.
AGGCTTTGCTAGCAAACCCGCACCTGGCCTGATCCTGATCAGATCACTTAAAGGTGCATCATTTGGATCACTTCATCAATGACGACCATTCGTGTAAAAGACAACGAGCCCTTCGACGTAGCCCTGCGTCGCTTCAAGCGCACCATTGAAAAACTCGGCCTGCTGACCGACTTGCGTGCACGCGAGTTCTACGAGAAGCCAACGGCTGAGCGCAAGCGCAAGAAGGCTGCCGCCGTCAAGCGCAACTACAAACGCATTCGTGCCATGCAGTTGCCCAAGAAGTTGTTCTAATTCAATTAGTTCCGACTTCCCAAAAGCCCGCTGGGGCCCTTGCAACAGGGCCACGCGGGCTTTTTTGTTTTCTTTCTCCCCTCTAAGGCATCACCATGACACTCAAAGAACAAATCACCGAAGACATGAAAACCGCCATGCGCGCCAAGGACAGCGAGCGCCTGGGCACCATTCGCCTGCTGCTGTCAGCCATCAAGCAAAAGGAAGTGGACGAACGTGTGGTGGTGGACGACACCCTGGTAGTGGCCATCGTGGACAAGCTGATCAAGCAGCGCAAGGACTCGATCGAGGCGTTTCAGAAAGCCGAGCGCAAGGATTTGGCCGACAAGGAAGCCTCAGAGATGGTGGTGCTGCAGGCCTACCTGCCCGCACGCCTGAGCGCCGAGGAAGTCACCGCAGCCGTGAACGCCATCGTGGCGTCGCTGGGTGCCAGCGGCCCAGGCGACATGGGCAAGGTCATGGGCGCGGTCAAAGCCCAGCTGGCTGGCAAGGCCGATATGGGGCAGGTGTCTGCCGCCGTGAAAGCTGCGCTGGCCGGTTGAGCCTTCAGCTCAACGGCTCGAAACACGCACCTGTGTGGTCACGGCGTCCGCCAGCAGTTTGCCCGGGTTGGCGTTGTCTACAAGCTCCAGCTTCAACGTGTACGGCCCGGCAGGCGGTGACAACCACACCTCGGTCTGGCCGTTGACAAAATCCAGCTCGGCCGGTTTGGCACCGCCTTGTGGTGCAACGGTTAACCTGAAATGCCCGGTGTCTTTTTCAGCTTGGCTCAGGTGCGCCACATTCAGCCCCGAGGCATGAAACTGAAGCCGAAAAAGCGCTGCCAGCTTGCCGTCTTCGGGCAGGTTTTTCAGCGCGATGCCCTTTTTAACCAGGCTTTTGGGGTCCACCGCCTTGTTCTTTTGGGTCACCGTGATGCGGACAGGTTTGCTGTAGACAAAGTACGGCAAATGTTGGTTGTCAGCCAACAACAACCGCAAGGAATACGTACCCGGCTCCAGCGTCAACACCGACTCCATCTGGCCCTTGCCAAAATGGATGTACTGGTCGTTGAACGGCAGAGCCTGCTTGAAGTCCAGTGGCAGCTCGCGGTTGACCAGCAAATGGTGGTGGCCGCCCTTGCCCGCCACAGCCTTGGTGATGGGCGCCAAGCCCCAACCCCCGCTGAGCCCGAATGACACGAGGTGCGGCGTCTCGATCTTGGCGCCGTCCTGCAGGTCAGTGAAGTAGGCTTCATTGGCCGTTTGTGGTGCAGTCGCCAGCCAGGGATGCGAGGGCGCCGCGCCGGCGGCTGATGAAGCCGCTGGAGCGGGCGATTTGACCTGAGCCAAACCCATCATGGGCGTTGCAGCCAGAAAAGTCGCCAAGACAACGGATGGGAAAAGAAGCGTTTTCATTTGGCGCGAAGCATACAGATGAAACCAGATGCAAGTGGCCCACAGTACCAATACACCCCGACGGGCGAAGGCGACACGCATGCCGCCTTCCAAAGCTTAACTGCCCGCCACCTTCATGCGGTTGACCAGAATGGAGCCCACGGTTTTGGCCCCATAGTTGTAGGCGTCAGCACCAATGGCCTCAATGCCCTTGAGCATGGTTTTGAGGTTGCCGGCGATGGTGATTTCTTCCACCGGAAAGGCAATCACGCCGTTTTCAACCCAGAAGCCAGACGCACCGCGCGAGTAGTCACCGGTGACGTAGTTCACGCCCTGCCCCATCAGCTCGGTGACGAACAGGCCCGTGCCCAGCTTGCGCAGCATCGCGTCCAGGTCATCGCCGCGCCGGGTCTTGCGGCTGGTCATGACCAGGTTGTGCGAACCGCCCGCGTTGCCCGTGCTGCGCATGCCCAGCTTGCGGGCCGAGTAGGTGCTTAAAAAGTAGCCCTGCACGCGTCCGGCCTCCACCACCTGGCGGGCGGTGGTGATGACACCTTCGTCGTCAAACGGCGCGCTGCCCTTGCCTTTGAGCACATGCGGGTCTTCATGGATGTCGATGTGTTTGGGCAGCACCTGTTTGCCCAATGAGTCGAGCAAAAACGTGCTTTTGCGGTACAGCGCACCACCGCTGATGGCCTGCGTGAAGCCGCCCAGCAAACCGGCAGCCAAGGGCGACTCAAACAGCACAGGGCACTCGGTGGTGGGGATTTTTCGGCTCTTCAAGCGCGCCAGCGCACGCTCGGCAGCGTATCGGCCCACGGCTTCGGGGCGGGACAAATCGGCCGCGTCCCGCATGGAGCTGTACCAGGCGTCACGCTGCATGTTGTTGCCTTTGCCGGCAATCGGCGCCACTGAAATGCTGTGCCGCGAGCTGGCATAGCCGCCGCGAAAGCCCTTGCTATGGGCACTGAAAAAATGGCTTTGCTGGGCCGACACGCCCGCGCCTTCGCTGTTGGTGATGAGGCGGCTGGTCTCCAACGCCGCGGCTTCGCACTGCAGCGCCAGCTGGGCGGCTTCTTCGGACGTGATGGCCCACGGGTGGAACAGGTCCAGCGCCGGGTGGTCGCGGGCAATGTCGCGGTCGTCCGGCAGGCCGGAGGTCTCGTCGTCTGCCGTGAACTTGGCGATGTCGTAGGCCGCTTTCACCGTTTGCTGAATGGCGGCCTTGGAGAAATCACTGGTTGAAGCGTTGCCGCGTTTTTTGCCGATGTAGACGGTGATGCCCAATGATTTGTCACGGTTGCGCTCGACGTTTTCCAGCTCACCCTTGCGCACGCTGACCGACAGACCGCAGCCTTCAGAAGCTTCGGCAGCCGCATCGCTGGCACCGAGTTTTTTGGCATGCGCCAGTGCCGTGTCGACCAGGCCCTCGAAATGGCCGCGTGAGTAGCTGAAGCCGCTGTCGGGTTGATCGTTGATGCGCGTTGTCTTGGAAGCAGCAGAAGAGGAGGAAGAGGCTTTTTTGGAAGGCGTTGAGGTCATATGGGTCGCTATGATACTGACGCTATGAATATGAAGACCCTCAACAGCCAGAAAGCCACTGCCAGGAACGCCGCCAAAGGCTACTGGTCCAACGGTCGCTTTGTGAAACCCGAAGAAATCGCGCTGGAAGAAGTCGGCCCACCCAGCAAGACCCAGCTCAAGGCAGAAGCCGATGAAAAGCAGGCACTGGGCCAAGCGCTGCTCACGCTGCGTGCGGACCTGATGGCGCGCCTGGACTTGCCCGACAAGCTGTTGACGGCGATTGCTGAAGCCAAAAAAATCACCAACTTCGAGGGCAAGCGCCGCCAGATGCAGTTCATCGGCAAGCTGATGCGCCCGCTGGACATGGCCCCCATCCGCGAGGCCATTGACGAGCAGGCCAACGGCTCGGCGCAGCTCACGCTGCAGCTGCACCTGGCTGAACAATGGCGCGACAAGCTGATGGCCGACGACGAGGCCCTGAGCGCCTGGCTGGTCGAGTACCCGGCCACCGACTCGCAGCAGCTGCGTGCGCTGATTCGCCAGGCCCGCAAGGACGCCAAGCCGGAAAAACCAGAAAGTGCGGGAGAGGCACCGCGCCACGCCAAGTCCTACCGTGAGATTTTCCAGGTCGTCAAGGAAACCATGAAAGTACGGCAAACGCAGGCCGACGAAGCCGCGCCGGCGGCGGACGACATCGAACCCGGGGATGAACCCGCATGACCACCGCGCTCGACGCCGTGCGGATCGGCATCGTGTCGGTGAGCGACCGTGCGTCAGCGGGCGTTTATGTGGACAAGGGCTTGCCCGCACTCAAAGACTGGCTTGGGCGCGCCTTGCGCAACCCCATCACTTTTGACGAACGGCTGATTCCTGATGAGCAGGACGGCATCAGCGCTGCTTTGGTGGAACTGGTCGACGCCGGTTGCGCACTGGTGTTGACCACCGGCGGCACGGGCCCGGCACTGCGGGACGTGACCCCGGAAGCCACACTGGCCGTGGCTCACAAAACCATGCCTGGGTTTGGCGAGCAGATGCGCCAGATCAGCCTGAAGTTTGTACCGACCGCCATTTTGTCGCGGCAATGCGCAGTGGTTCGTGACAAAAGTCTCATCATCAACCTGCCTGGCCAACCCAAGGCTATCGCCGAAACCCTGGAAGGCTTAAAAGATGCTGAGGGCTGCGAAATCGTCCCCGGAATTTTTGCCGCAGTGCCTTATTGCATCGACCTGATTGGCGGGCCTTACCTGGAAAGTGACCCGGCGGTGTGCAAGGTGTTCCGGCCTAAGTCGGCGTTGCGCACCCCCTCCTGAGCCGGTGATGAGGCTCGGCCGAGCGCCCAGTTTGTTGACCTGATTGATAGAAAAACCACCATGAATCGCCTGCGTTCCTCGTTCTCCCACCCGCTGTCGCTGACCGCTGTGGCGCTGCTCACCACCAGCCTGGGCGCCCAGGCCCAGACCCCTCCCCGTGAGCCCAGCGTGCCTTACGTTGTCAAGGGCTCTGACAAATTGCTGTTGTTGGGCAAACAGCTGCTGGTCAACCCCAGCGACTGGAACGAGGTGGCCCGCTTCAACAAGCTCAAGGACCCGAACCTGATCGTGGCTGGCCAGAAACTGGACATTCCCATCCGGTTTTTGCCTGCCGCCCCCGGCCTCAGCAAGGTCATCAGCGTGGATGGTGACGTGAGCCTGGCCGGCACCCCACTGAAGGCTGGCGACACGGTGCCGCTCGGCAGCGCCGTGAAAACCGGTGCTGCCAGCCTGGCCCTGCTGGAGCTGGCCGACGGCAGCCGCATCAAGATCATGCCCAACAGCCTGACCGAGGTGCTGACCAGCACCAACTACACGATGCGAGACAACTCCAAGGAAGGCAGGTCCAACTGGTTTTCCGGCCTGTTGCGCCTGACCACGGGCGCCCTGGAGGCTGTGGCGTCCAAAACCTCCAAACGTGCCACCGATCTGCAGATCCAGACCAACACCTCCACCGTGGGGGTGCGCGGCACCGAGTTCCGGGTGGCTTTTGATGATCCCGCCTCCGGTAGTGCCCGTACCGAAGTCCTCGAAGGCAAGGTACGCGCCGACAACACCGCCCAGAAAACAGGCGCCGACCTGCCCATGGGAACCGGCGCGGTGATCAAACCCGCCGAGCAAAAGGTCAATGTGGTCAAGCTGCTGCCTGCGCCCGACCTGAACGGCATCACCGCCGACCTGGTGCGGCCGCAGGTGCGCTGGCCCCTGCCCTTGCTGGCAGGCGCCGCCGCCTTCCGGGTGCAGGTGTCCGACACCGACAAGTTCGACAAAATCCTCAGCGACCTCAAGATCGACAGCAACCCAGCCAGCGCCAGCGCTGCATTCGTCAGCCTGTCCAGCTTGCCTGTCGGCCCCTGGGTGGTGCGGGTCCGTGGCATTGACGCACAAGGCCTGGAAGGCTTCGACGCCGTCAAGCGGGTGGTTGTCAGGGATGGCACCTGGCGCGTCAGCTACGCCACGCTGAGCCTGCTGGACGGGCGCAGTTACCTCAACTGGACCGGCGTGGAGGGCGGGCGCGACATGACGGCTTACGGCTACACCGCCGTGCTGGCGAGCGACGCCGCCTTGACCCAAAACGTGCAGCAGTTCCAGACACCGTACCAGCGGCTCGACCTGGGGGTGTTGCTGCCCGGCACCTACTACCTGCGCCTGCGCAGCCAGACGGAGCTGGCAACACCTGACGTCCCGGCGGCCCTCAGCCCCGCAACGGGCACGTCGCACAACGGCTTGAACACCCCCGTGATGCGCCTGGATGTGCCGGCCAACTGGGGTGATCTGCGCATCCTGAATTCACCGCTGTCGTCCACCACCCGGTAGCCACCGTCCGGCAGATCAGCCAGGCTACCCACGTCCAACCAAGCGCTGGCACCCTTTCACAGGGTGTTCCAGCGCTTTTTTATGACCTAATCGGCCACTAGCCTAGGTTTTCATTGCCGCTGCAGCTACAATTTTCATAGCAAATCAACCCCGACCCTGCCCTTATTTGCCAATCAGCGCCGTGAATTTTTCGGCTTCGAAGGAGTCATGCCGAGCCGCATCTTGCGGCACGCAGTCCCGGCTCAGGGCGGTCTGGTTTTTTGACAACTGCTCAATCGCCTGCCACAACAACGCGACCTGGTGCCCCTGCACGGCGGCGTTGTCAATCAGCCCCCGCATGGCCTGGCTGACCGGGTCGTCGTTCTGGGTCACGCCATAAGCTGAAAAGCCCATCTGGCTGGCGGCCTCCTCACGTTTCACATCCGCCTCAGCCTGAATCACGCGCGCCGGGTTGCCGACCGCCGTGGCCCCGGCGGGCACGGGTTTGACCACCACCGCGTTCGAGCCAATCTTGGCCCCGTCACCCACCGTG
Organism: Polaromonas sp.; assembly: GCA_046154065.1. Taxonomy (GTDB): domain Bacteria; phylum Pseudomonadota; class Gammaproteobacteria; order Burkholderiales; family Burkholderiaceae_C; genus Polaromonas. The sequence goes on from JBJXEI010000255.1 coordinate 6,570, forward strand.
AAGCCGCCCAGCACCTGTGCGCCAGCGCCCACCACCACGTTTTTACCCAGCGTAGGGTGGCGCTTGGCGCCTTTGTAGAGTGATGTACCGCCCAGCGTCACACCCTGGTAGATGGTGCAGCCATCGCCAATTTCAGCGGTTTCACCGACCACCACGCCCATGGCATGGTCAAAAAATACCCGCTCACCTATCGTCGCGCCGGGGTGGATTTCAATGCCCGTCAGCCACCGCGCGATGTGCGAGATGAAGCGGCCCAGCCACTTGTAGCCATGTGTCCAGCACCAGTGTGCGCGGCGATGCAGGATGAGCGCGTGCAGGCCGGGGTAGCAGGTCAGCACCTCCCAGGCCGTGCGGGCGGCGGGGTCTCTGGTCAAAATGCAGGCAATGTCTGCGCGGAGTCTGGAAAACATGGGCATGGCCATGAGTCTACTGGTCACCTGCCAAACCTGACGGCGGCACGGTTTTTGGCAAATCGGCTTTGGCCATCATTTTGGCAATGCCGCGCAGGATGTGAATTTCCTCCACCGTCAGCTGCGCCCGGTTGAACAGCTGGTTCAGGCGCGGCATCAGCTTTTTCGGTGACGCCGGGTCCAGAAAACCGATGTCGGCCAAAGACTGCTCCCAGTGCCCCAGCATGCCCGCCACCGCGGCGGCGTCAGCCAGATGCGGCTCGGACGTGGCCGCCTGCACCGCAAAACCGCCCAGAGCCTCCCGCCAGTCATAGGCAATCAGCTGCACCGCCGCGCCCAAGTTGAGCGAGCCAAACTTCGGGTCCGTCGGGATGCTCAGGCAGGCGTGGCAGCGGTACACGTCTTCGTTTTGCATACCAAACCGCTCGGATCCGAACAGGAAGCCGACACCCTCGGGTGGCAGCGCAGCGCCTGGCACAGGCGGGGCCAGCAGCTGCGCAAAGTGCTGACGCGGGGCCAGCGTGGGTGGGCCGAAGTCGCGCGGCGTCATGGCCGTGGCGCACAGGTGGGTCATGCCGTCCAACGCCTCGTCCAGGGTCTCCACAATCCGGGCGTTGTTGAGCACGTCCAGCGCCCCGCTGGCGCGCTGAATGGTTTCCTCCCGCCGCAGCACATTGGCCCAGCGCGGGGCCACCAGCACCAGGTCCGAAAAGCCCATCACCTTCATGGCGCGGGCCGCTGCGCCCACGTTGCCTGCATGGCTGGTGTGGATCAGAATGAAGCGGGTTTTCATGGCCTTGAGCAGTAGTCGTTAAAATCAAGGATTGTCACCTGCCCCGGTTACCGGGCTGCAGGCCCTGGGGCTCCGTGCATCACGTGGGCTCAGCTCTTTCATACCCTCTATGTCCAGCAATCTACATCCCATGCTCAATGTGGCCATCAAGGCTGCGCGCTCTGCAGGCGCCATCATCAACCGCGCTGCGCTGGACGTCGAATCCGTTCGCGTGTCGGTCAAACAGACCAACGACTTCGTGACCGAAATCGACCAGAAGGCCGAAGAAGTCATCATCGACACGCTGCTGACGGCCTACCCCGGCCACGGCATCCTGGCCGAAGAGTCCGGCAGCGAGCATGGCGCCAAGGATTCAGAGTTCGTGTGGATCATCGACCCGCTGGACGGCACTACCAACTTCATCCACGGCTTCCCCGTGTACTGCGTCAGCATCGCCCTGGCCGTGCGCGGCAAGGTCGAGCAAGCCGTGGTGTATGACCCGACCCGCAACGACGTGTTTTGCGCCACCAAAGGGCGTGGTGCCTACCTGAACGACCGCCGCATCCGCGTGGCCAAACGCACCCGCCTGCAAGAGTGCCTGATTGCCACCGGCTTCCCTTACCGCCCCGGCGACAAACTCAAAACCTACCTGAACATGCTGGGCGAAGTGATGAGCCAGTGCGCCGGTGTGCGCCGCCCCGGCGCTGCCGCGCTGGACCTGGCCTACGTCGCCGCTGGCTTCAGCGACGGCTTTTTTGAAACTGGCCTGAAGCCCTGGGATGTGGCCGCTGGCTCCTTGCTGGTGCAAGAAGCCGGTGGGCTGGTCGGCAACTTCACCGGCGAATCCGAATTTCTGGACATGGGCGAATGCCTGGCGGCCAACCCCCGCGTGTACGGCCAACTGGTGTCCACCCTGGGCAAATACAGCCAACTGGCCAGTGCTGGCGACAAAGCCCGTGTGCGCCAGGCACAAGCCAGCCCATCGGACGACACCGCCCCCGCCGACAGCACGGTGGAAAACGCCTTCGCGGCGGCCGTCACCGTCGGTGAGGCCGATGCAGACAGCGCCGCAGCAACGCCCGTCGCCGCCAAAAAAACCCTGACCAAAGCCAAGCGCGTCAAGCCGCTGGCTGCTGAGCCAGCCCCCGACGCGCCGTTCTAAGCGCGCCCTGCTTGCTGCGCGCTGGCCGCGCAGCAAGCACGCTTCGCGGTTATTCACATACAGAAGCCGTCAGTACCTACCCCATCCCCCTGGAGCCCTGCGCGTTTGGCAGCGCTTGCGCAGCGCCCGAACATTTTGTGACTTAAAGCACACAAAATCACTCAATATTATTAAATTAATCATTTTTATCAATTTAAAATTGATTTTTTGATGAAAACGCATTCAAATCCCCTCAAGCCCCAGTGAATGCGTGAGAAAGCAATTTCCAGCACCATCGGGGTGAAATTGCTTTATTCACCATCCACCGCCAGGGGGTTCTATGCGTTCCAACACTTCCATCAAATTCACTGCCTTTGCCCTTGCGTTGGCTGCGGCGTTGATCAGTCACGCACCCACCGTCATGGCTGCCACCGCCACCACCACCATGGGTGTCACGGCCACGGTCCTTTCGACTTGCGTCGCCGTGGCAACGCCGGTGTCATTCGGCAACTACTCTTTGGTCTCCCTGGACGCCAGCGGGCTGGTCACCGTGACATGCACACCCGACGTTCTGGCCTACAACGTGGGCATGAACGCCGGAACCGGCTCGGGCGCCACCACCTCTGCGCGCAAGATGACGTCGCTGAGCAGCACAGACACACTCTCCTACTCCCTGTACCGCGACGCTGGCCGGACCCAAAACTGGGGCGAAGCAGCGGGCGATATGCAGCCATCCAGCGCAGCCACCACCACCGTGGGTACTATCAAGACATTCAGCGTGTTTGGCCGCCTGACGGCCAACCAGACCGCCACACTCGGCGCTTACCTGGACACCATTCAAGTCACGGTGAATTACTGATGGACTGATTGCCACCATGCCCCTGCACTCTGCCCTTGTCAAAGCAACATGGCCCGCGCTGGCCGTCTTGTTGAACCTGATGCTGCCACCCGCGGCGGCACAGGCCAACAACGTGCCGATCGCTGTGGCACCGGTGATGGTGCGCCTTGAAGCAACTGCCGACATCGCCGGCGTGGAAGTAAGCAACCGGGGCGAAACCCCATCGGGGGTCGAGGTGGAGATCATGCGGGTCAAATGGGTCAATGGCCTGGAGCAGTACGAACCCACCCAGGACTTCGTGGTGTCGCCGCCGTCGTTTCGACTGCTGGCCGGCAAAGGGCGAATGGTCCGATTCAAATACGGCGGCACGCGCAGCGAGCAGGAAGGGTTCTACCGCCTGTTCATCCGCCAGTTGCCTCCTGAGCAATCAGACAGCCAGATCAACATGATTTTCAACCTTGGCATTCCTGTGTTCATCTCCCCCCCTCAAAGCCATGCCCGCCCTGGAGTTGTCCGCCGGGCGTGACGAGCTGCGCAACACCGGCAACGTGACACTGACCGTGCTTCAGCTGCAGGGCAAGGATTGCGCTGCGCCGGTGCCCGTGGCTGCACGCATCGCGCCTGGGCAAAAAATCGGAATCACCGCCGCTCAGGCCCGCTGCGCCAACATGGCACAAACCGACAAAGGCGTCATGGCCCTGAGTGCGCCGTAAAGCCAGGCCAGCCCCTCAATGCCGCTCAAACCGCCTTCATCCGCCACGGAGCCGATCACGCTGCAACCGACCAGCACGTGTTGGTCACAGTAACATTCCCGGGGGACGTCCACCCCACCACAGGACCCTTATGAGCCGCTGGCGCTGCACCGACCACTGGACCACAGCTGCCGTGGTGCTGGTGAGCTGCGTGGTCACCAGCACCCCCGGCTGGGCCGCAGAATGCCGGCTGCTGGGCTTGAGCCTGACGACAGGCAGCGTCGTGCAGATCCGTGAGGCAGGGCAGGAAGCGCAAGAAAGTATTGCCTTTCGCGACGCCAGCGGCATTGCCTGGTTTTTACCGCTCCAGGGCGAGCGCGTCGGCTCAGACCCTCGGCGTGAAGCTTGTGTGCACAACCGCATCACCTACTGGCGCGTGCCGATCGCCGACTCGGCACTGAAGTTCAACGCCGACACCGACACCCTGGACTTCATGGACCTGGCCCATGCCACCCAGGTGATCGAAGGGCGCCAGAACAACATCGTCAACACGGCTGTGGCCCTCAACAGCCTGGGCGTGAACTACCAGCTGGCGCTGAGCTACACCGACAACCGCATCGCCTCGCGCCTGATTCCCAGCGTTTCCGGGGACTTTTTTGGCTACCGGGGTGGGTGGTACTTCACCAATCAATTGGCCTGGACGCAGAACGCCAAAATCTCTCGTTATGAAACCTATGCGCTGAAGGAATCCACCGCAACCGGCACCTACCTGCGCCTGGGGGACGCCGTGACCAGCCCCACCGGACAAGGCGAGTCCCTACAGTTTGCAGGTGTGTCCTGGGGAACCGACCGCACGCTGCGGCCCAACGATTTTTCACCGGTGTTGCCCACACTGCGCAATGGCAACGTGCTGGCCGGGCCCCTGGAAGTGTTCATCAATGACAACCTGCAGTTTCAGCAAACCGTGCAAAACGGCGTGCTGGACCTGCGAAATCTCCCGGCCCAGCAGGGCTTCAACAGCTACCGCGTCCGCACAGCCGATGCACAAGGCAACCCGGTCAGCGTGCTGCGGGAAATCTACCTGCCTTCATCTCTGCTGCCGCCGGGCATTTCCGCCTGGCGCGTGGACGCAGGTTTTCAGCGCGAAGACTTTTTCACCCGCAACGCCCGCTACGGCTCGCCGGTCGTTGTGGGGAGTTACAGCACCGGGGTTGACCATGACCTGACGCTTGGCGCCCACGGCCTGATCACCCGGGACGCCTCTTCGGTGGGCCTGGAAGTCGATCAGCGACTGACCTCGTTGTGGGCAGGGCACGTCGGCGCACAGTGGGCCCGCAACACCAGCGACGACCCGCTTCGCCGCGCGCCCGGCAACCAGCAAGGCGCTGCCCTGCAGATGCGCCTGGACGGTGGCGGGCGCTGGTGGCGCGTGCTGGCAGAAGGCACACAGACCGCCCAGCCGCTGCCAGGCCTGGGAACGCGCGCGGCGCTGCGCTACCAGCGCCTGCTGCGCGCCCAATGGAACGGCCTGGCAGGCTGGTCCTTCGGCCTGGCCCATGTGCGCTCCCAGCGCGAAAACATTCCGATTGAAGTTGTCAGCAGCCTGAGTGCCTCTACCCGGGTGTCGGAAGCAGGGGCCAGCCTGTCGATGGCCGTGACCCAAACGCAAGGCCAGGGCGGCAAACAAAACAACCTGCTGGTCGCGTTTTTTTTCCCGCTCAGCCCACCGGCCACACGCACCGCCGACATTCGCAACCGCTCCGTCTACCTCAGCCAGAACAACCTGGGCAGCGCCCAACTGAGCCGCGCCCAGTTCACCAGCAGCGGCCAGCGCGTGGAAGACTCGGTCTGGAGCGTGGGCGCAACGCAGGACTCCCAGCAGACGTTTTCAGCCCTGGACGGCGCCTGGAGCGCCAGCACCCGCACCCTGGACCTGTCCGCCAGCGCCCGCGTCGGCCGCATGGACCGCAGCGCCTTGACGTCCATGCGCAGCAGCTTCCTGTGGACCGAAGGCCAGGTGTTTGCTGCCCGCCCCATCAACGGCGCCTTCGCCATGGTCTCCACCGGCGAGCCAGGGGTGTCCATCTTCTATGAAAACCGGCAGGCCGGCCAGACCGATGCCGCCGGGTTGCTGCTGGTGCCAGGGCTGCTGGCGCAACAGGTCAATCGTTTGTCGGTGGACCCCTCCACCTGGCCGATTCACTGGCTCGCCAGCCAGGTTGACCGCCAGGTGATCCCGCCGCGCGGGGGCGGCGTGCTCGTGTCCTTCAAGATCAACGCCATGAGCTGGGTCAGCCAGCCCATGGTGATTCCCTTGTCACCCACGGGCAACCCTTACCGTGCAGGCACAGTGGCCGTTTCACTGGAAGAAATCGTCAGCCGCACGCTGGAAGCCCCGGCAGAGGCCGTGGTGGACCGGCGCGGCCAGCTCTGGACCAGCGAGCTGGCTGCGGCGGGCGGTGCCGTGACACGCTTTGCCATCAACCAGGACGGCCAACGCTGCCGCTTCACCCTGCCACCCAATGACGCCACCGCTGCCCAGGATGCGATTCAACTCACGGCCGACGCCTGCGAGGACACCCCATGACCCGTCTTGAGGCCACCAAGCCCCCTTCACGCCGCCTGATGCTGCCCTGTGCGCTGGCCGCGCTGGCCCTGTGGGCGTCACCCGCCGCCCAGGCGCAAAGCTGCACCACCAGCGCCGTTGCGCCTACCTTCGGCGTGTACAACGCAGCAGGCAACAACACACTGGCCAACGGCATCGTGAACGTCTCGTGCAATGTCTTGGGCGTCCCTCTGAGCATCACCTACACCATCCGGCTCGGCCTGGGCAGCCAGCCCGCAGGCACCCAGCGGCAGCTGGCAGGCGGCCCAGGCGGCACCGGGCGACTGCCCTACAACCTGTTTTGCGACCCGGCCTACACCCAGGTCTGGGCTGACGGCAGCGGCCAGACCTGCGTCATCAGCGGCGGCCACCTGCTGCTGCTGGGCGGCATCCTCACCCCCTACCCCGTGTACGGGCGCATCAACAGCGGCCACTACGTGCCCGCAGGCAGCTACAGCGACATGGTGACGGTGGAAGTGCTGTACTGACGGGGTAGCGAGCGGGTGGGAGCGCCGATAATCCCTTGATCGCCCCCAGGCCAGCCTCACCGGCCCTTTCACCCCCTTCTGCATGACAAGACCGCCCGTTTCCCCCACCCAAGACACGCCCGCCCACGCGGCCCCGCACACGCCCATGATGCAGCAGTATTTCGCCCTCAAGGCGGACTACCCCGACACCCTGGTGTTCTACCGCATGGGGGATTTTTACGAGGTGTTTTACGGCGACGCGGAAAAAGCCGCGCGGCTGCTGGGCATCACGCTGACGCAGCGGGGCCAGTCGGCGGGGCAGCCGGTGGTGATGGCGGGGGTGCCTTTTCATGCACTGGACGGCTACCTGGTCAAGCTCGTCAAGCTGGGCGAGTCGGTGGCGATATGTGAGCAGGTGGGCGATGTGGCCACCAGCAAAGGGCCAGTGGAGCGCAAGGTGGTGCGGGTGGTCACGCCGGGCACGCTGCTGGACGCCGAGCTGCTGGGCGACCGGGCCGAGTCGATTCTGCTGGCGGTGCACCAGGGCGCCCGCAACCGCTGCGGGCTGGCCTGGCTCAGCCTGACGCAAAGCGACATTCACCTGGCGCAGTGCGCCCCCGACGAGCTGGACGCCTGGCTGGCCCGCATTGCCCCCAGCGAGCTGGTCTACAACGTGGACGTGAGCCCGGCGTTTGAACAACAGCTGCGCACGACGGGCGGCGGGCGCTGCGCCGTCACGGCCCGCCCGGCGTGGCAGTTTGACGCGGCCCTGGGCCTGCGCCGCCTGCTGGCGCAGCTGCAGGTGGCCACGCTGGCCAGCTGGAACGCCGAGGACCTGACCGATGCGCACGCTGCCGCGTCCGCGCTCGTCGGCTACGCAGAGCAAGCGCTGACCGGGCTGGCCGCCCATACCCACCAGGCAGACGCAGCCCCCGGCCGCACCCTGCCCCACATCCAGGGCCTGCGCGTGGTGCGCCCCGGTGAGCTGATCGAGCTGCCGCCCGCCACCCGGCGCAACCTGGAGCTAACCCAAACCCTGCGCGGCGAGGAGTCGCCCACGCTGTTTTCACTGCTCGACACCTGCACCACCGGCATGGGCAGCCGCACGCTCAAGCGCTGGCTGCTCAGCCCCCGCCGTGACCGCACGGAGGCCACCGAGCGCCTGGCCGCCATCACCCACCTGCGCGGCGGGCTGCAGCAGTCGCTGCGCAAGGCGCTCAAGGGCAGCAGTGACGTCGAACGCATCACCGCCCGCATCGCGCTGCGGCAGGTGCGCCCGCGTGAGTTGGTGGCGCTGCAGATCACGCTGCGCAAAGACTTTGCGGCTTTCTCAGAGCCCAGCCAGTCGCTATTAAAAGATGAGCACAACAAGCAATTAACACCTAGGCTACCGGCACTTTTAGCCACTATTTTTGCCGATTTGCAGCCCCCAGCCGGTTGCGCCGACCTGTTGCGGCGTTATTTGCTCGACGAGCCCGCCGCGCTGATCCGCGACGGCGGCGTCATCAACCACGGCTGCGACGCGGACCTGGACGAGCTGCGCAGCATCCAGACCAACTGCGACGCGTTTTTGCTCGACCTGGAAGGCCGCGAACGCAGCCGCACCGGCATTGCCAACCTGAAGGTGCAGTTCAACAAGGTGCACGGCTTTTTCATCGAAGTCAGCCAGGGCCAGACCAGCAAGGTGCCTGACGACTACCGCCGCCGCCAGACCCTGAAAAACGCCGAGCGTTACATCACCCCCGAGCTCAAGGCCTTTGAAGACAAGGCCCTGTCAGCGCAAGACCGTGCCCTGGCCCGTGAAAAATGGCTGTACGACCAGCTGCTGGACCAGTTGCAGCCCCACATCGCCGCGCTGACCCGCTTGGCCAACGCGCTGGCCGCCCTCGACGCGCTGTGCGCGCTGGCCGAACGCTCCCTGACGCTGAGCTGGGCCGCGCCCGAGTTCGCGCGGGAGGCCTGCATTGACATTGCCCAGGGCCGCCACCCGGTGGTTGAAGCGCGCCTGAATGCGTCCAGCGGCGGCGGCTTCATCGCCAACGACTGCCGCATGCTGGGCAAGCAAAAAATGCAGGTCATCACCGGCCCCAACATGGGCGGCAAGTCCACCTACATGCGGCAAGTGGCGCTGATTGTGCTGCTGGCCAGCGTGGGCAGCTACGTGCCCGCCACCCGCTGCCGCCTGGGGCCGATTGACGCCATCCACACCCGCATTGGTGCGGCCGACGACGTGGCCAACGCGCAGTCCACCTTCATGCTGGAGATGCTGGAAGCCGCGCAGATCCTGAACACCGCCACCCCGCACTCGCTGGTGCTGATGGACGAAATTGGCCGCGGCACCTCCACCTTCGACGGGCTGGCGCTGGCCGGTGGCATTGCCGCGCACCTGCACAACAAAACCCAGGCTTTCACGCTGTTTGCCACCCATTATTTTGAGTTGACCGAGTTCCCGGCCCAGCACCATGGCGCGGCCAACGTGCATGTCAGCGCGGTCGAGTCAGGCAACCAGATCGTGTTTTTGCACCACATCGAGCCCGGCCCTGCCAGCAAAAGCTACGGCATTGCGGTGGCCCGGCTGGCCGGGGTGCCCGGCGCGGTGGTCAACCACGCCCGCCATGCGCTGGCCGCCCTGGAAGCACAGCAAACCGCCGCCCAGCAGCAGGTCGACCTGTTCGCCGCCCCACCCGACACGCTGGCCCCCGAGCCCAGCCCCGTGCTCAGCGCATTGGCTACGATAGACCCTGATGCCCTGAGCCCGCGTGAGGCGCTTGAAGCGCTGTACCGGCTCAAAAAGCTGAGTTTTTAAACTGAATTCTTGAACTTCTACAAAGCACGCCCATGACCTACTGTGTCGCCATCAAACTCGACGCCGGCCTTGTGTTCCTCTCAGACTCGCGCACCAACGCGGGCCTGGACCACATCAGCACCTTCCGCAAAATGATCGTCTACGAGCGCCCCGGCGACCGTTTCATGGTGCTGCTGTCCGCCGGCAACCTGTCGATTTCGCAGTCGATCCGCGAGATTCTGCAAACCGAGCAGATCAAGGACCACGACACCGGCGAGCCCATCACCATCTGGAACGCCAAAAGCATGTTTGACGCCGCCCGCGTGCTGGGCTCCGCCGTGCGCCGCGTGTACGACCGCGACGCCGAAGCCCTGAAGCACGGCGGCGTGGACTTCAACGCCTCGCTGGTGTTTGGCGGCCAGGTCAAAGGTGAAGGCATGCGCCTGTTCCAGATGTATTCGGCTGGCAACTTCATTGAAGCCACGCGTGAAACGCCGTACTTCCAGGTCGGTGAGTCCAAATACGGCAAACCCGTGCTCGACCGCGTCATCACCCCCACCACCCCGCTGGCCGAAGCCGCCAAGTGCGCGCTGGTGTCCATGGACTCGACCATGAAGTCCAACCTGTCCGTCGGCATGCCGCTGGATTTGGTGGTGTACGAAGAAGGCACGCTGAGCAGCGACAAGATCGTCTGCATCGACCACAACAACCCCTACTACGCCATGATGCACAACAGCTGGGGCAGCAAGCTGCGCGAGGTGTTCGACAGCATTGAAGACCCGGTCTGGGACGGTGCCCACACCGAAGTGCCCCTGCGCATGCCGGCCGACCGCCACGCCACCCTGCGCAAGATCAGCACCCCGGACGAGAAACTGATTTGACCCCGCCCCCCGTGCCCGCCGACAGCCAGGCCCCCAACCCCAGCCCGAGCAGCCGCCCGCTGATCGTCTTTTCCCACGGCAACAGCTTCCCCGCCAGCACCTACAGCGTGCTGTTCCGCCAGCTCGAAGCCCGCGGGTTTGACGTGCGCGCCATTGAAAAATACGGCCACGACCCCGCCTACCCCGTCACCGGCAACTGGCCCCACCTGGTGCAGCAGCTGGCCGACTTCGCCAGCCAGCAGGTCCAAGCCACCGGCCGCGGCGTGTGGTTGGTCGGGCATTCATTGGGCGGTTTTTTGAGCCTGATGTGCGCCGCCCGCCACCCCGTGCTGGGCGGGCTGCCCGTGCGCGGCGTGCTGCTGATGGATTCGCCCGTCATCGGCGGCTGGCGGGCAGCCGCCTTGAGCGTGGCCAAACGCGCCCGCCTGGTCGGCTCCGTCGGCCCCGGCACCATCAGCCGCAAACGTAAACACCAGTGGGCCAGCCAGGACGAGGTGATGGCCCACTTTCGCAGCAAAAAAGCCTTCGCCCAGTGGGACGACCAGGTGCTGCGCGACTACATCGAACACGGCACCCACGACGTTCAAGCTCAGGACCCCAACGCCGTGCAGCGCCACCTCAGCTTCGACCGCGACGTCGAAACCGCCATCTACAACACCCTGCCCGACATCATGGACGCCCTGCTCAAACGCAAGCCCCTGAAATGCCCCGCCGCCTTCAT
>JBJXEI010000256.1:0-4829 GCA_046154065.1 Polaromonas sp.
GGGCGACGTGCTGGCCACGCAAGAGTTTGTGTTCAGGGTCGAGTGACCGACCCCTCACACCCCAACGCCCGACCAAGCCCCCACCAGGACCCCACCCAATGCCCTCGCGCTCTACCCTGCTCGCCCATCTGCTGGGCATCCTGCTGCTGTGCCACGGCCCCGCTCAGGCCACCGCCGCCCCGCAACCCAAGCCCCAGGCACGGGGCACCGGCTGCCTGACGGACTGCACCCCCCGCATCGGCATCGTGTCCGCCTTTGGCGCTGAAGCCGACTTGCTGGTGGCACAAACCCGGTCACCCCGCCGCTACGTCGTCAATGGCAACCGCTTCACCACCGGCGTGCTGCGCGGCAACCGGGTGGTGATTGTGCTGAGCGGCGTCAGCATGATCAATTCGACCATGGTGACCCAACTGATGCTGAACCACTTTCGCGTTGAGCGGCTGGTGATGAGCGGCATTGCCGGGGGCCTGAACCCCGCGCTGAACGTCGGCGACGTGACCGTGCCAGACCGCTGGATCATGCCCATGGAGGTCTACTGGAGCCACAACTCCGACGTGCCCAAGCCGTGTGGCGCGGCGCTGGGCGACATGGCCTGCCTGGGCCTGAAGTTCGCCATGACCCAAGACGCCAGCGGCCGGGTCACCCCCCAGCCGCCGCCATTCGAGCTGACCACCCCCAGCGGCAAAGTCCCCACCGGTCTGTTCATGCGCGAGAACTTCGTCATGACGTCCAAAAGCAGCCCGCAAGGCGAGTACAAGTTTGCCTACCCGGTGGACACCGCCATGCTGGCCGTGGCGCGCACTCTGAACCCCAAGCTGTCGCAGTGCGGCGGCGCGCCCGGCGCAGCGCCAGACCCCCAGCGCTGCATGAAGCACACCCCCAAGATGGTGTTGGGCGGCGCGGGCGTCAGCGGCACCGCGTTTTTGGCCAACGCCGACTACCGCAAGTACCTGTTTGAAAACCTGCAGGCCAACACCTTCGAGATGGAAACCGCCGCCCTGGCCCATGTGGCCTATGCCAACGCAGTGCCTTACATCGCCTTTCGCAGCCTGAGCGACCTGGCCGGGGGCGAGGAATTCAACGCCGACGTGGCCGCGCTGTTCACCAGCGGGCTGGCCGAAACCAACGAGGCGGCGGTGACGCTGGCGTTTTTAGAAGCCTGGAAGGCCCAGCAACCCGCACTGAAAGCCAAGCCATGAACAGCACCCGGCACCTAATCGGCGGCCTGCTGGCCCTGACCCTGGCGGCCCTGGCACCGGCGGCTGCAGCCCAGCCCACGGCCGCGCCGCGCGCGCTGAAGGTCGTCATCGTCTCGATGTTTGCGCCCGAGGCCGAGCCCTGGGTCAAGCCCTTTGCCTTGACGGAGTCGATCACCGTGCCCGGCCTGTCGCCCGACTACCCCGCCGTGCGCTGCAATGCAGATGACGTCTGCCTGCTGACCACCGGCATGGGCCACGCCAACGCGGCGGCGTCCACCCTGGCGCTGAGCCTGGACAGCCGCTTTGACCTGCGCAAGACCTACTTCCTGATTGCGGGCATTGCCGGCATGGACCCGATCCGTGGCACGCTGGGCAGCGCCACCTGGGCCCAGTGGCTGGTTGATTCAGGCATTGCCCATGAAATTGACGCCCGCGAAATGCCCGCGCACTGGAAGTCCGGGCTGTACGGCATTCTGACTAAAGGCCCGGGTGAAAAACCCAAGCTGGAGTACCGCACCGAAGTGGCCCGGCTGGACCCAATGCTGGTCAACCAGCTGCTGCGCCTGACCCGCAACGCCCCGCTGACCGACAGCCCCGAGGCCCAACGCTACCGCGCCCGCTACACCGGCGCGCGCTACGCCGCCGCCCGCCAGGCGCCCAGCGTGCTGCAGTGCGACACGCTGGGCGGCGACACCTGGTGGCACGGCCACCGGCTGGGCGAACACGCCAGAGCCTGGACGCGGCTGATGACTGACCAACAGGGCACCTACTGCACCACCCAGCAGGAAGACAACGCCACCTACAACGCGCTGGAGCGCGCAGCCAGCGCGGGCAAGGTGGACCTCAACCGCCTGGCTGTGCTGCGCACCGCGTCGAACTTCGACCGCCCCTACCCTGGCCAAAGCGCGCATGCCTCGCTGCTGGCGTCCGGCAACGGCGGCACCGGCGGCTTCGGGCCGGCCACCCAGAACCTGCAGATCGTTGGCGGCATCGTGGTGCGTGACATCGTGGCGCGCTGGCCGCAATGGCAGGCCGGTGTGCCCGCCGACTGACACGCTGATTTCCCCCCTCCCCAATCCCTGAAACGCCCCCCACCAGAGGACTTGCCCATGCCACGCCGCGCCCCACTCCCCCGCCCCTTCAACCTGCCTGCCACACCGCTTCACCGCGTGGCGCTGGCAGTGGCCATGACCTGTGCCCCCTGGGGCCTGGCACTGGCCCAAACCGCTGCCCCCGCCGAGGCGGGCAAGCTGGAAGCCGTCACCGTCACAGCCGAGCGCCGGACTGAAAAGATCAAGGACGTGCCGATCGCGGTGACCACCATCGGCGGTGAAAAGCTCGACGTGCTGAACGCCAGTGGTCAGGATGTCCGCATGCTCTCGGGCCGGGTGCCCAGCCTGAACATCGAGTCGTCGTTTGGCCGTGCCTTCCCGCGCTTTTACATCCGTGGTTTTGGCAACACCGACTTCCGCCTGAACGCCTCGCAGCCGGTGTCATTGATCTATGACGACGTGGTGCTGGAAAACCCCCTCCTCAAAGGTTTCCCGGTGTTTGACTTGGAGCGCATCGAGGTGCTGGCGGGCCCGCAGGGCACGCTGTTTGGCCGCAACACCCCGGCGGGTGTGGTGAAGTTCGACTCGGTCAAACCCTCGCAGAAAAAAGACGCCTACTTCAGCACCACGCTGGGCAGCTTTGGCGCCAAATCGGTCGAGGCAGCGGCCAACCTGCCGCTGACGGGTGACTGGTCGGTACGCATTTCCGGCCAAACCCAGCACCGAGACGGCTATGTCTCCAACGACCGCCGCCCGGGTGAAAAACTCGAAGGCTACGACGACACCGCCGTGCGGCTGCAGGCCCTGTACGCGCCCAGCGCCAGCTTTTCGGCCCTGTTCAACTTGCACGCGCGTGACCTCAAGGGCACCGCCCGCCTGTTTCGCGCCAACATCATCCAGCCGGGCACCAACGACCTGGTGCCCGGCTTTGACAACAAACGCGTGGCCATCGACGGCGTGAACGCGCAGGACCTGAACAGCTCCGGCGGCAGCCTGCGCCTGAAATGGGCGCTGGACACCGTCAACGTGTACGCCATCACCGGGGTGGAAACGGTCAAATCTCTCAGCCGTGGCGACGTGGACGGCGGCTTTGGTGCGGTATTTGCCCCACCCTCGGGCCCCGGTTTGATCCCCTTCCCGTCTGAGACAGCAGACGGCATTCGCGGCCACCGCCAGGTGACGCAGGAAGTGCGTGTGGAGTCCCGCACGGACGGGCCGCTGAAGTGGCAGGCTGGCGCCTACTACTTCACCGAGCGCTACAACTTTGACGCCTACAGCTACAACTCGCTGGCCCCCGGCAACCCGCAGACCGGCTTCATCGCCACCCGCCAAACGAACGACGCTTATGCGCTGTTTGGCTCGGTCAACTACGCCGTCAGCCCGGTACTGAACCTGCGCGGCGGCTTGCGCTACACCCACGACAAAAAGGAGCTGGACACCCCCGCTGGCCAGGGCGCGCAAGGCGCCAACGGCCTGAGCGCCAGCACGCAGGACAGCAAGGTCAACTTCGACGTGGCCGCCACCTTCACGCTGACGCCGGACGTCAACGTCTATTCCCGCATGGCCACCGGCTTTCGGGGCTCCAGCATCCAGCCCGCGTCTGCGTTTGGCACCTTGTCCCAGGCCGGACCGGAAACCATCACCTCCTATGAAGTGGGCATGAAGGCCGACCTGTTCGAGCGCCGCGCCCGCACCTCGGTCAGCCTGTTCCACTACGACGTGAAAAACCAGCAGCTGACCGCCGTGGGCGGTGCCACCAACACCACCACCCTGGTCAATGCCAAAAAATCCATGGGCCAGGGCGTGGAAGCCAGCATGGACGCCTATGTCACTGACGACCTGCTGGTCACCGTGGGCGGCAGCTACAACCTGACCAAAATCAAGGACAGCGCCCTGGCCGTGGCCGGCTGCGCTGCCTGCACCGTGACCAACGCGGCCGGCCCCACCCCGGGCACGTTTTTGATCAACGGCAACGCCCTGCCCAACGCGCCCAAGTACATCGCCAACTTCACCGCCCGCTACGGCATTCCAGCGGCCAACGGTGAATTTTTTGTCTACACCGACTGGGTCTACCGCAGCAAGGTCAACCTGTTCCTCTACCAGTCCAAGGAGTTCACCGCCAAGTCCCTGGTCGAAGGCGGTCTGCGCGTGGGCTACACCTGGGGCAACGGCAAGTACGAAGCCGCCCTGTTCGGCCGCAACATCACCAACCAGGTGCGTGTGACCGGCGCGATTGACTTCAACAACCTGACCGGTTTTGTGAACGAACCCCGCACCTACGGCGTGCAGTTCCGGGCGGCGCTGTGAGCCTGCGAGGCCGCCACCCCCCACCCACCCACGCACCCACACGGCGTGGCGTGGCGGGGTGTGGCGGCCCTGCCTGCCGCCTTCAAAACGCTATTAATTCAATAGCAAACAAGGCATGTAATACCTAGGCTGGTGGGCGATTGGAGGGATTGCTAAATAGGTATTGAGACCACCTCATCCCAAAGCCGTGGACAGGTGATGCAGCCGGTCTGATCAGCCAGAGGGCACTTGATCCTTCGCTGAAAGATGAACAGCAACGAATCGCGCAGGT